>NZ_ANAZ01000008.1:0-420543 GCF_000340985.1 Nocardiopsis valliformis DSM 45023 | reverse complement strand
AACCACTTGACCCCAAGGCGCCGATTTCGCTTCTGGTAGCAAGATCACGGGGATGAAGGGGGTCTGGGGGTAATGGGCGTATGCTGGGTTCGGGTTTTGGGGCATCCCTTATTGTGCGCTTTTCGGGCTGGCTCCACTGCTGGAACTTCCGGAGCCGCTGGAGCTGGCGGGTTCGGGGGTTCGGGCCTAGCCATCGAAGGTGCGGGATTGCCGGAGCAGTGTACGGCAGAACCCCTCGTCCTGGGTCTTGATTCGTTCTGCCGGGTGCCCGAGGATGGTCTCCCGGGCGTCGCTGGACGAGATTTCGGCGCATTTTCCCACCGAATGCAGAACGGGCCCCGGCAACAACCGGGGCCCGTTCTGCATCTGGTTTCACCAAAGTTTTTCGGAGGCCTTCTCAGGAGACCTTTTCGGCCTGCTCGACACTCGTGCTCCCGGGTTCCCGAGGTGGGGTCAGGCGGCCGGTCCGGTGCAGCCACCAGTCAGCGGGCAGGGTGCCCAGGGGAGGGATGGACGCGGCCAGCGCCACCAGGGTCGGCCACACGCCCCAGCGCAGCTGGTAGGCGGCGGCCAAGGCCACCAGTACGTACACGATGAAGGCTCCGCCGTGCAGCGGGCCGAAGATCTGCACGCCTAGCTCACTGCCGTTGCCGAGGTACTTGAAGTACATGCCGACAAGGAGTCCGGCCCAGGTGAAGGCCTCGAAGACGGCCACCACTCGGAAGGTTCGGGCGGTCAGGGTCGTGATGCTCAACGCGGTTCCTCGGGCTCGTCATCGCGGTCGGGGAGGGGTCCCGGGGGTCGTTCCGCGGGCCGCATCCAGGCTAGATGCACTTTCCGGCGTGCTGACTTCGGGTCCCGACTGGCTCGGCGGGGTGCGACTCCCGTCGGTGCCGGATACCGCGTATGCCCGGCCCGGGTGTACGTGAAGGTGACAACCGCCTCACTCCGAACAGGTTTCGAGTCTGTTCTTCGTGGGTGTCGGTGTGGTTTCCGGTGGTGGTGAGACTGGTGCTTCCGTTCTCATGAATCGGTGCTGAACTGGACAAATGCCGTCGCTCTATGTGGTGTTCGACTGGCCGCGAGTGAGGTGTGACCGGCTTCGATTTCAGTCCATGTGACCCAGGTCTCCCTCTGGCTCCGGTTGACATCCCGCCGTAACCCGCCGGAGACTTGCCGCGGACTTCTTAGGTAAGGATTGCCTAATTAAGGCAAGCTTTGCCTTACTTTCCGCAGCTCAGTACGGCTAGGGGGAACCACAGATGAGGGGGGAGAAGCGGTTGAACGGGATCGACGGTGCCGTCGCCGTGGTCACCGGAGCGGCGAGCGGTGTCGGTCGCGCGGTCGTCACCGACCTCGCCGAGCACGGGGCCCTGATCGCCGCCGTCGACATCGACCCCGACGGGCTCGCCGAGACCGTCCGCGCTCTGGAGGACAACGGACACAAAGCCCGCGCCTTCACCGCGGACGTCACCGACACCACCGCGGTCGAGACGCTCTTCGACGAGGTCGAGACGCTCCTCGGGCCGGTCGCCGTCGTCGTCAGCGCCGCCGGTGCCCTCACCACCGGGCCCGTCGCCGACTGCGCCGACCAGGACTGGCACCGGATGATCGCGGTCAACGCCACCGGAGTCTTCGCCGTCGGCCGTGCGGCCGCCCGCCGCATGGGCCCCCGCGGCCACGGCACGCTGGTCACCATCGCCTCCAACGCCGCGGGTGTGCCCAGATCCGGCATGGCCGCCTACGCCGCCTCCAAAGCCGCCGCGGTCGCCCTCACCAAGTCCCTCGGCCTCGAACTGGCACCCCTGGGCGTTCGCTGCAACGTCGTCTCGCCCGGCTCCACCGACACCCCGATGCTCCGCACCATGACCGACGACCCCCAGGCCCTGGTCGCGGGCGACCCCGAGCACTTCAAGGTCGGCATCCCCCTGGGCCGACTCGGTCAGCCCGAGGACGTGGCCGCGGCCGTGCGCTTCCTCGCCTCCGACGCCGCCCGCCACATCACTATGCACGAGCTGTACGTGGACGGTGGCGCCACCCTGCACTGACCCCCCGACCCCGACCCCGCCCCGTCCAGCCCGGTTCCCGGTTCCGCCTGGGCCCCGTTCCACCCCTGCCCCCTCCGGCCGGTTCCCTCCGCCCTGCTTCCTCGACCCGGCCGCGTCCCGCACCCGCTCCGCGACCCCACACCCAGCCTCCACCACCGCAGCCGCCCCCTGCCCGGCGGCCCCACTCCGGCCGCCCTCCCACGTGCCTGACACAGAAAGGCCACACCCATGCCCGAACAGCGCACCGCCGCCCCCGCGGCCACGGCGGGCGAACTCCTGGCGGAGTACCGGCCAGGGGACTCGTTCTTCTCCACCGCCACGCGAGCCCTCCACGGGACGGGGGCCCTGACCACCCTGGACCGGTTCGACGCCATCCCCGCAGCCCTCGCCGAGGCGGGCGACGGAGCGCTCGCCATGGGTGCCGTCCCCTTCGACACCGCCCGACCCGCCCACTTGGTCGTCCCCGAGACCGTGCGCTGGTCACCCTCTCCGGCCAGGGCCGCCAGGAGCGAGCACAAGTGGAGCCCGCTCGGCGGACAGTGGACGCTCACCCCCGTCCCCGCACCCGACGCGCACGTCGCCGCCGTCGAACGCGCGGTCAAGCTCATGGCCGAGGACACCGAGCTGCGCAAGGTCGTCCTCGCCCGCTGCCTCAAGGTGCAGAGCGACCAGGACGTGGACGTGGCCACCGTCCTGGCCAACCTGCTCTGGCGTGACCCCACCGCCTTCGTCTTCGCCGCCGACCTGCCCCAGCGCGGCTCCGGCACCCGCTCGCTGCTCGGCGCCAGCCCCGAACTCCTCATCGCCAAGCGCGGCCGCCACGTGCTCTCCAACCCCCTGGCCGGGTCCGCGCCGCGCAGCGCCGACCCCACCAAGGACCAGCGCCGCGCCGTCGGCCTGCTCACCTCCGCCAAGGACCGCCACGAACACTCCGTGGTGGTGGAGGCGGTCGCCGAGGCGCTGCGCCCGCACTGCCGCAGCCTCTCCGTGCCCGCCGAGCCCGAGCTGATCAAGACCGCCACCATGTGGCATCTGTCCACCCGGGTGACCGGCGAACTCACCGACCCCGACGTGCCGGTCCACCGGCTCGCCGCTGACCTGCACCCCACCCCCGCCGTGTGCGGCACCCCCACCGGGCGCGCCTTCGACACCATCGGCGGCCTCGAACCCTTCGACCGCGGCTTCTACACGGGGGCCGTCGGCTATACCGACGCCGCCGGGGACGGTGAGTGGGTGGTCACCATCCGCTGCGCCGACGTCGCCGGACGCACCCTGGAGCTGTACGCGGGCGGCGGGGTCATGCCCGAGTCCGACCCCGACTCCGAACTCGCCGAGACCTCGGCCAAGCTGCGCACCCTCCTGCTCGCCCTCGGCGTGGACGGGGCGGTCTGACCATGACCTCCAACCTCCGCAGCGGCGCGAATGCCGACCCGAACTCCGCCCCGGGCACCGGTCCCGGCACGAACCCCCGGACGATCTCCGAGGGCGACTGGGCCCCCTGGCCCAAGGACTTCGCGGACGCCTACCGCGAGGCCGGTTACTGGACCGGCGAGACCTTCCCCGATTTCCTGCGCGAGCGCGCCGCCCGCTTCGCCGGGAACACCGCCGTCGTGGACGGCGCCACCCGCTGGACCTACGCCGAACTCGACCGGCGGGCCGACTCCCTGGCCACCGGCCTGGCCCGGCTGGGGGTGGCCGAGGGCGACCGGGTCGTGGTGCACCTGCCCAACACCGTGGCGCTGTTCGAGGTGGTCTTCGCGTTGTTCCGGCTGGGCGCCCTGCCGGTCTACTCGCTGCCCGCCCACCGTCGCAGCGAGCTCCTGCACCTGGCCGCCACCGCCGAGGCGGTCGCCCTGGTCACCTCCGACGTCCACGCCGGGTTCGACTGCCGCCCGATGGCCGCCGAGGTGCGCGCCCAGGTCTCCGGCCTCCAACACGTGGTCGTGGCCGGAGACCCCGGAGAGCCCTCCGATGGCCTGACCGCCCTGGCTGAGCTGCGCGCCGAACCGGACCCGGCCGTCCTCGCCGCCCCCGACTCCGGTGCCGTGGCGTTCTTCCAGCTCTCCGGCGGCACCACCGGCCTGCCCAAACTCATCCCCAGGACCCACGACGACTACCTGTACTCGGTGCGGGCCAGCGCCGACATCTGCGGACTGGACACCGACACCGTCTACCTGGGCGTCCTGCCGGTCACCCACAACTTCCCGATGAGTTCGCCCGGGTTCCTCGGCGTGCTGCACGCGGGCGGCACGGTCGTCCTGGCCCCGGACCCCAGCCCGGCCACCGCCCTGGCGCTGGTCGAGAGCGAGCGCGTCACCGTCACCGCCGTGGTCCCGCCGGTGGCCATGCTCTGGCTGGACGCCGTCGAGCACGGTTCGCAAGGCCGGCGTGACCTGTCGTCCCTGCGCATGCTCCAGGTCGGCGGCGCGACCTTCCCCGAGGAGGCGGCCCGCCGGGTCACCCCGGTCCTGGGCTGCACCCTCCAGCAGGTCTTCGGCATGGCCGAGGGGTTGGTCAACTACACCCGCGACGGCGACCCCGACGAGGTGGTCACCGCCACCCAGGGCCGCCCGATCAGTGACCACGACGAGATCCTCATCGTCGACGACCAGGACCGCCCGGTCCCCGAAGGCGAACCCGGCCACCTGCTGACCCGCGGGCCCTACACGATCCGCGGCTACTACAGGGCACCCGAACACAACGCCACCGCCTTCACCGCCGACGGCTTCTACCGCACCGGCGACATCGTGCGCCGCCACCCCGGCGGCAACCTCGTGGTCTCCGGTCGGGCCAAGGACCAGATCAACCGCGGCGGGGAGAAGATCGGCGCCGAAGAGGTCGAGAACCATATCCTCGCCCACCCGGCCGTACACGACGCCTCCGTCGTCGCCGTCCCGGACGCCTACCTGGGTGAGCGCACCCACGCCTACGTCATCGCACGCGGCCAGGCGCCCACCCGCGGCGAACTCCTCGCTTTCCTGCGCGAGCGCGGACTCGCCGCCTACAAGATCCCCGACCGTGTCAGCTTCGTGGACTCCTTCCCGGCCACCGCCGTCGGCAAGACCTCCAAGCGCGACCTGCGCGGCTCCACCGACCCATCCGGAGACCAGTGATGGCACTGCCCACCATCGACCCCTACCTGCTGCCCACCGCCGAGGAGCTGCCCGAGAACCGGGCGCACTGGACCGCGGACGCCGGCCGGGCGGTGCTGCTCGTGCACGACATGCAGCGCTACTTCCTGAGCCCCTACACCGAGGGCACTCAGCCGGTGGCGGACGTGATCGCCAACATCGCCGCCCTGCGCGCCGCCTGCCACGCCGCCGGGGTCCCGGTCGTGTACACGGCCAAGCCGGGCGACATGACCCCGCAGCAGCGCGGCCTGGAACGCGACTTCTGGGGCGGCGGCATGAAGGCGGTCTCCGAGCACACCGACATCACCGACGCCCTCGCCCCCGAGGACGAGGACGTGCTGCTCACCAAATGGCGCTACAGCGCCTTCGCCCAGACCGACCTGGCCGAACGCATGGCCGCCCAGGGCCGCGACCAGATCATCGTCACCGGTGTGTACGCGCACGTCGGCTGCCAGCTCACCGCCGCCGACGCGTTCATGCGCGACATCCAGCCGTTCTTGGTCGCCGACGCCGTCGCGGACTTCAGCGCCGAGCACCACCGCTCCGCCCTGGTCTACGCCGCTGGACGCTGCGCCTCCGTGATCACCGCCGACCAGGCCCTGACCGCCCTACGGGAGCTCCCCGCCCGCACCGGGGTCTGACGTGACCGTGAACGACCACCAGCGAGAAGGAACAACTGTGGCCTCCACTGACCACCCGCCCGTCGTCCATGACCTGGTCGGGGTGGGTTTCGGCCCCTCCAACCTGGGGCTGGCCATCGCTTTGGCCGAACGCCGCGACCAGGGCCAGCACCCGCCGCTGTCCGCCGTCTTCCTGGAGAAGCAGGAAACCTTCGGCTGGCACCGGGGCATGCTGATCGACGACGCCACCATGCAGGTGTCCTTCCTCAAGGACCTGGTCACCACCCGTAACCCGGCCAGCGACTTCAGCTTCCTGTCGTTCCTGCACCACGTGGGGCGGCTGCACGACTTCATCAACCACAAGACCCTGTTCCCGCTGCGCCAGGAGTTCCACGACTACCTGTCCTGGTGCGCCGAACGCGTCGCCGACCAGGTGCGCTACGGCCACGAGGTCGTCGAGGTCCGGCCCGTGTACTCGGGGGAGCGTGTCACCCACCTGGACGTGGTCGCCGAGAACGGCGCGGGGGAGCAGGCCGTGCTGCGCGCCCGCAACGTGGTCTTCGGCCCGGGCCTGCGCCCGCGCATGCCCGAAGGCGTGGAGCAGTCCGCCCGGGTGTGGCACAACGAGTACCTGCTCACCCGCCTGGGCGAGCTCGCGCCCAAGGCCGACCCGCGCTCCTTCGTGGTCGTGGGCGCCGGGCAGAGCGCGGCCGAGGTCGCAGACCACCTGCACCAGCGCTTCCCGCGCGCCCAGGTCCACGCGGTGCTCTCCCGGTACGGCTACAGCCCTTCCGACGACAGCCCCTTCGCCAACCGCATCTTCGACCCCGAGGCCGTGGACGCCTTCCACACGGCACCGCAGGAGGTCAAGGACCAGCTCACCGGCTACCACCGCAACACCAACTACTCGGTGGTGGACCCGGATCTGATCGGTGAGCTCTACCGGCGCCACTACGCCGAGAAGGTCCACGGTGACCAGCGCCTGCACCTGCACAACACCTCGCGGGTGGCCGGGCTCAGCGAGAGCGCCGAGGGTGTGGCGGTGGTCGTGGAGGACCTGGTCACCGGTAAGCAGACCCCGGTCCCCGCCAACTACGTGGTGTTCGCGACCGGCTATCACCCGGCCGACGCCCGTCCGCTGCTGGGCGACCTGGCCGACCGGGTGGTCACCACCCCCGAGGGGCGCCCGGTCGTGGAACGCGACTACCGGGTGGTCACCGACGACACCCTGACCTGCGGTTTGTACCTGCAGGGCGGTACCGAGCACAGCCACGGGGTGTCGGCCTCCCTGCTGTCCAACATCGCGACCCGCGTCGCGGAGATCATCGACTCCGTCGCCACCCGCGCCGGAGCCCCCGCCGAAGAGAGGGCCTGACCCGTGACCCAGGAGACCGACAGCACGACCGGCACCGCCGGCACGACCGGTACGACCGGTACGGAGTTCACGGTGGAGCGCGTGCTCGCCGAGGCCGCGCACATCCTCGCCGAACCGACCGAGGACATCGATTCCGCCGAGAACCTCTTCGACCGGGGCATGGACTCGGTCCGGATGATGAGCCTCATGGAGCGGTGGCGGGCTGCCGGGGCCGAGGTCGAGTTCGCCGACCTCGCCGAAGAGCCCACTATCCAGGCCTGGGTCACCCTCCTCAACCGCTGATCCGCCCTCCCCTGCGTCCTCCCCACCTCCGCCCCGCTTCGACCCGCGTACTTCTCCGAGGAGCCCGATCCCATGGCTGACATCCACGACACCCGTTTGGGCCTGACCGGCGCCCAGGCAGGCGTCTGGTACGCCCAACAGACGGCACCGGACAGCCCGGTGTTCAACGTCGGCCAGTACACCGACATCCCGGCTGACCTGGACACCGACCGCTTCGCGGCGGCGGTGCGCACGGTGGTCGCCGAGAGCGACGCCCTGCGCACCCGCGTGGTGACAGACGGGGACCGGATCGGGCAGTTCGTGGGGGACGGGGTTCCTCGGGAACTGGAGGTCATCGACCTCACCGGCACCGGCGACGGTGAGGTCGACGGGGGAGACGGCGAGGAGGGCGCGGTCGAGCGTGCCCTGGCCTGGATGCGCGCTGACCGCGAACGCCCGGTGGACCCCACCCGCGAACCGCTGTACCGGTACGCGCTGCTGCGGGTGGGGCCACAGCGCTGGTTCTGGTTCCAGCGCTTCCACCACATCGCGGTGGACGCCTACGCCATCACGATGATGGCCCGCCGCGTCGCCGACGTGTACACCCGCCTGGGCCGGGGCGAGGAGATCCCGGCCAGCAAGTTCGGCGCCCTCACCGACCTGGTCGCCGACCAGGAGGCCTACGCCGCCTCCGACCGTTGCGCCCAGGACCGTGCCTACTGGAACGAGCTGCTCGCCGACCGTCCCGAACCCGCGCTGCTCTCCTCGGCCCCACCCGCACCGCACGCCTCCTTCCTACGGGTCCGCACCACGGTGGGCCCCGAGGCCGCCGAAGGCCTGGACGCCCTGGCCACAGCCACCGGGGCCAAGACCACCGGCGCGACCTGGGCCGACGCCCTGGTCGGTGCCTTCGCCGCCTACACCCACCGCCTCACCGGAGCCGACGATCTCCTCCTCGGATCTCCGTCCATGGGCCGGGTCGGCTCCGTTGGCCTGCGCACCCCCGCGATGGTCGTCAACGTGCTGCCGCTGCGCCTGCGCATCACCTCGGCCCAGACCGTGTCCGAGGTGATCGCGCACACCGCCGCTGCCCAGCGCGACCTGCGCACCCACCAGCGCTACCGTTCCGAACAGCTGCGCCGCGACCTCTCCGCCGTCGGTGACCGGTTCGGGCTCTACGGACCCGAGATCAACGTCAAGCTCTTCGACTACACCTTCACCTTCGACGGGGTCCCCTCCACCACCACCAACCTCTCCGAGGGTCCGGTCGACGACATCGCCGTGTCCGTCTACCGGCCCGCCACCGGCGGCCTGCTCCTGGAAGCCAACGCCAACGACGCCCGCTACGACCGGCGTGGCGCCCGCGCCCGCCTGGACGGCTTCGCGCACTTCCTCACCGGCTTCGCCGGCGCCGGCGCATCGACCACGGTGGCCGCCCTGGACACCACCGACTCGACCGGCGCCCCGCTGGTCACCCCCGCGGTGGCCCAGGACCCGCTCACCGTCCCCGAACTCCTTTCCCGGGCTGCCACCGCGGAGCCCGACGCCACCGCGCTCGTGCACGGTGACACCCACCTGACCAGGGCCGAGTTCGCCGACCGGGTCGACCGCCTCGCCCACCTGCTGCGCGATGCCACCGTCGGCCCCGGCGACGTGGTCGCCCTCGCCCTGCCCCGCTCCGTCGAACTGGTCGTCGCCCTCTTCGCGGTCCTGCGCGCGGGCGCCGCCTACGTCCCCCTGGACTCCGAACACCCCGCCGACCGGATCGGGCACGTCCTTGCTGACGCCCGACCCACCCTCGTCCTGGCCGACTCCACCACCTCGCACCGCCTCCCCGAGACCGCCGAGGCCCGCCTGCTGGAACTCGACACCGACGAGGTCCGCGCCGCCCTGGCCCAGCAGAGCGGCGGCGCGCTCCCCGCCCCCGACCCCCGCTCGGCCGCCTACCTCATCTACACCTCCGGCTCCACCGGAAAGCCCAAGGGTGTGGTGATCGAACACCGCTCTCTGGCCGCCCTGGCCGCCACCCAGCGCGCCCACCTTGGCCAGTACCTGCCTGAGCGGGCGAGGATCGGTCACACCGGCTCGTTCACCTTCGACGCCTCCTGGGACACCCTCCTGGGCCTGGTCCACGGCCACGAACTCCACCTGCTCGACTCCGACCTGCTCTTCGACCACGCCCGCCTGGCCGCGCACGTGGCCGAGCAGCGCCTCGACCACCTGGACTTCACTCCCACCTACCTCCAGGGGCTGCTCGACTCCGGCGAGCTCCACCACCCGCCCGCCTTGATCACCTTCGGCGGCGAGGCCTGCCCCCAGCGCCTGTGGGACCGGCTGCGCGCCCTGCCCGGCACCCGCGCCCTCAACTTCTACGGGCCCACCGAGAACACCGTGGACGCCCTGGTCTGCGATGTGCGCGACAGCGATGAGAGTGCCATCGGCCGCCCCGTCGCGGGTGTGCGCGCCCACATCCTGGACGCCGCCCTGCGCCCGGTCCCGGCCGGCGTGCCCGGCGACCTGTACCTGTCCGGCGACCAGCTCGCCCGCGGGTACGCGGGCCGCCCCGACCTGACCGCCGAACGCTTCGTGGCCGACCCCTACGGCCCGCCCGGCACCCGCATGTACCGCACCGGCGACCGTGCCCTGCTCCGCGAGGACGGCAACGTCGCCTACCTGGGCCGCGCCGACGGCCAGGTCCAGGTCCGCGGCTACCGGGTCGAGCCCGGCGAGGTCGACGCGGTGGCCCGTACCCACCCCCGGGTGGGTCAGTGCGTCACCGTGGTCCGCCGCACCCCGGCCGGAGCCGCCCAACTCGTCGCCTACGTGGTCGCGGGAGCGAAGGAGCCGTCCGACGCGGAAGGCTCCGTGGAGTCGGCCGGGCAAGCCGCGGAACTCACCGAGGAGGAGGTGCGCGATCACCTCTGCGCGCGACTGCCCGACTACATGGTGCCCACCCGCGTGGTGACCCTGGACCGGCTGCCGCTCAACTCCAGCGGCAAGGTCGACACCCGCGCCCTGCCCGAACCCGCCGCCCTGCCTTCCGGCGCCAGTGTGACCGAGCCCGGGACCCCCGCCGAGCACGCCCTCCTCGGCATCCTGCGCGAGGTCCTCGGTACCGACCTCGGCCTGCACGACGACTTCTTCCGCCTCGGCGGCGACAGCATCCTCGCCATCCAGGCGGTCAACCGCGCCCGTTCCGCCGGACTGGCCCTGGCCGTGCGCGATGTGTTCGAGGCGCCCACCGCCGCCGGACTCGCCAGCCGCGCGGGCACCGCCGTCAATGCCCCGCGTGTGCCCGACAACCCGGTCGGCGAGGTCGAGCCCACCGCCGTCACCGCCGAACTCCTCGCCGAGGGCGGACCCCGCCCCCGCTTCACCCAGTCCCAGGTGCTGTGGACCCCGGCCGGGATCACCCGGGACGTCCTCACCGCCGCCCTGCGCGCCGTCGTCGCCCACCACGGAGCCCTGCGCCTGCGCCTGCGCGAGGGCCGGATGGACGTTCTGCCCGCCAGGGAACTGCGCGGCTTCGACCCTCTCACCCGGGTGGACGCCGCCGGGCTGACCGAAGACGCCCTGACCGACCTGGTCCAGCGGGAGGCGGCCCGCGTCCACACCCGCATCGACCTCACCGAGGGCCGCCCGCTCACCGCCGTGTGGTTCGACAGCGGCCCCGACCGCATGGGACAACTCCTGATCCAGGTCCACCACCTGGCCGTGGACGGCGTGTCCTGGCGAGTCATCGGCCCCGACCTCGCCGACGCCGTCGCCGCCCTGAGCGCGGGCCGCGCCGTCCAGCTGCCCGGCGCGGGCACATCCTTGCGCCGCTGGACCTCCCTGCTCCAGCAGGAGGCCCGCCACCCCGGCCGCCTCGCCGAACTCGACCACTGGACCGAGCAGACCGACCCCGCCCGCCACCACCGCCTGGGCGCCCGCGACCTGGACCCCGACCACGACGTGGTCGCCACCCGCCACAGCCTCGAACTCGAACTCGACCCCGAGCTCACCCACCAGATCCTCACCGGCATCGGCGCCACCTACCGCGTCGGAGCCGAGGAAGTCCTCCTGGCCGCCCTCACCCTCGCCACCGACCAGCGCCTCCTGGTCGAACTCGAAGGCCACGGCCGCCGCGACCTCCTCGTTACCACCAGCCCCGTCACCGGGCAGGCCCCCGCGGTTGTCCACAGCCCGAACCCCCCCGCCTTGCCGGATCCCTCCCGCCCAGGAGACCCTGAACTCGGGGGAAGCTCCGCTTCCGCCCATCCCGCCATGCCCTCGAACGCCCCCGCCAGCGCCCCCGCCCCCGCCCCCGCCCCCGCGGACCTGGCCCGCACGGTCGGCTGGCTGACCACCTCCCACCCGGTTGCGCTCACCCCCGGCGCCGACCCCGTCCGCACCCTCAAGCGGGTCAAGGAGACCCTGCGCGCCACCCCCGGGCACGGCCTCGGCTACGGCCTCCTGCGCCACCTCAACCCCGAGACCGTGCCCCGGCTCACCGGCCGCGCCCGCCCCGACGTCCTCTTCAACTACCTCGGCCGCTTCGGCGCCCCCGCCGCCCAACCCTGGGAGTCGGCCCCCGTCACCACCCGGGTCATGCTCGGCGAGGACCCCGAACAACCCCTCACCCACGGCCTGGAGATCGGCGCCATCGCCCACGAGGGCCCCGGCGGCCCCCGCCTGCACCTGACCCTGCGCTGGGCGCCCGGCGTCCACGACCACCACGGCGTCCGCACTCTGGCCGATGACCTCACCGCCGCCCTGCGCGCCCTGGCCGCAGCCGCCGCCGACCCCGGCCCGCACACCCTCACCCCCTCCGACCTGCCCCTCCTCGAACTCGAACCCTCCCGGATCGAGCAGGTCGAGCGCGCCTGGGCGGAGACTTCCGGTGACCCCGCGGCCCGCGTGGCCGAACTCTGGCCCGCCACCCCGCTCCAGTCGGGCCTGGTCTTCCACAGCCTCTACAGTTCCGGCCACGACGCCTACACCGCCCAGTCAGCCGTGCGGGTCGACGGCACCCTCGACCCCGAGCGCCTGCGCCGTGCCGCCGCGCTCCTGCTGGAGCACCACCCCAGCCTGCGCGCGGGTTTCCACACCGAGGGCGAGGACCTGATCCAGTTCGTCCCGGCCGCCCTCGAACCCCGCTGGCGCAGCGTCGACCTGTCCGAGCACCCCGACCCGCACGCCGCTCTCGAACAGCTGCGCGCCGAGGAGCTCGCCACCCCCTTCGACCTCGCCCACCCGCCGCTGCTGCGCTTCACCCTGGTGCGGCTGAACCCCGCCCGGCACGTTCTGGTCACCACCGACCACCACACCCTCCTGGACGGCTGGTCCACACCCCTGTTCCTGCGCGAGCTCTTCGACCGCTACGCGCGGCCGGACACCCCCGCGCCCAGCACGCACTTTCGCGACTACCTCGCCTGGCTGGCCGACCGCGACACCGGCGCCGCCGACCACGCCTGGTCCACCGAACTCGCCGACCTGAGCGGTCCCACCCTGCTCGCCCCCGAAGCACCCGCTCACGGCGGCCGCGAACAGCAGATCATCACCGCCGCCCTCACCCCGGAGGAGACCGACCGGGCGGCGGCCACCGCCCGGGCCCTCGGCGTCACCGCCAACACCCTCGTCCAGGTGGCCTGGGCCCTGGTCCTGGGCACGGCCACCGGACGCACCGACGTCGTCTTCGGCGCCACCGTCTCCGGCCGCCCCGCCGACCTGCCCGGCGTGGAGTCCACCCTGGGCCTGTTCATCAACACCGTGCCGGTTCGCGTGCGCACCGCCCCCGGCACCCCGCTCGCCGAACTGCTCACCGACCTCCAGCGCCGCCAGGCCGCCCTCTCCGAGCACCACCACACCGGCCTGACCCGCACCCAGGAACTGTCCGGGTACGCACCGCTCTTCGACACCCTCCTGGTGTTCGAGAACTTCCCGGCACGCGACGCCCTGGCCGACCACGACCACGCCGGGGTCCGCCTCACCGACGTCCAGGTCGAGGACGCCACCCACTATCCGGTCTCCCTGAACGTCTTCCCCGGCCAGAGCCTGGGCCTGCGCCTGTGCCACCGCCCCGACGCCGTCGGAGCCGACCAGGCCGAGGCGCTCCTCGACCGCCTGCGCGCGGTCATCAACCAGATCGCCGACCAACCCGAGCGCTCGGTCGCCGAGATCGCCACCACCACCCCGACCGAACGCGACCAACTGATCGAGGGCTTCAACCGCACCGCGACCGCCATCACCGCGGCCCGCCCCTGCGATGCCCTCGCCGACTGGGCCGCCTGGGCCCCCGACACCACGGCCGTGGTCGACACCGAGGGCGAGCACACCTACGCCGAACTCGACGTGTGGGTGGAGGAGATCGCGGCTCTCCTGCGCGCGAACCGGGTGCACCCCGGCCAGGTCGTGGGCGTGGCGGTGCCGCGTTCGGTGGACATGCTGGCGTCGCTGCTGGCGGTCCAGCGGGTGGGTGGCGTGTCCCTGCCGCTGGACCCGGAGTTCCCGGCCGACCGGTTGGCGTACATGCTCGCCGATTCCGGTGCGGTCCTTGTTCTCACCGGCGGGGGAGTGGAGGCCCCCGCCGGTGTCACCACCCCTGTGCTGGACCTGTCTGCCCTGGGCCCCGAGGGCCCCGAGCGCTCTGAGGGCGCCGCGGCGGCCCCGGCCACCGAGCAGGGTTCAGGCAGCGCGGCCACGGCGGTGAAACCGGTCGGCGCTGACTCGGTGGCCTACATCCTGTACACCTCGGGGTCGACCGGGAAGCCCAAGGGTGTGGTGATCAGCCACCGCAACCTGGCCAACTTCCTCACCGACATGGGTCAGCGCTTCCCGCTTTCGCAGGGTGAGCGCTGGCTGGCGGTGACCACGGTCAGCTTCGACATCTCCGCTCTGGAGCTGTACCTGCCGCTGCTCTCCGGGGCCACGGTGGTCCTCGCGGACAAGGACACCGTCCGCGACCCCCGCCTGCTCGGCGAACTGGCCGCCGCTTCCGGTGCCACGATCATGCAGGCCACCCCGTCGCTGTGGCGCTCCCTCACCGAACACGATCCGGCCGCCCTCGCTCCGCTCCGCGTCCTGGTGGGCGGGGAAGCCGTGCAACCGCCCCTGGCCGCCCTGCTCGCCGAACACTCCCGGGGCGCACACAACGTCTACGGGCCCACCGAGACCACCATCTGGTCCACCACCATCCCCCTGGACACCACCGGTCCCGTCACCATCGGCCGCCCCGTGGCCAACACCCGGGTGTACGTACTGGACACCGCCCTGCGGCCCGCCCCCGTGGGTGTGCCCGGCGACCTGTACATCGCCGGTGAGGGGGTCGGGCTCGGCTACCACCAGCGGTTCGACCTCACCGCGGAACGTTTCGTCGCCGACCCCTTCGGCCCGCCGGGATCTCGGATGTACCGCACCGGCGACCTGGCCCGCTGGCGTACAGACGCCACCCTGGACTTCCTGGGCCGGGCCGACTTCCAGGTCAAGGTGCGGGGTTTCCGGATCGAGCTCGGCGAGATCGAGACCGCCCTGCTGTCCGCCCCGGGCACAGCCCAGGCTGTGGTCACCGCCCGTGAGGACGAGTCCGGCAACGCCTGGCTCGCCGCGCACGTGGTCCCCATCGCCCCGGACCTGACGGCTACCGACCTTCGGGCCCATGCGGCGGCCCAGCTGCCCGAGTACATGCTCCCCTCGGCTTTCGTCCTCATGGACGCCCTCCCGCTCACCGCCAACGGCAAGGTCGACCGCAAGGCCCTCCCCGACCCCGGTGCCCCCGTCCAGCAGGGCAGGGCGCCCGCCACCGCCCGGGAGGAGATTCTCTGCGTAATCCTCGCCGACGTCCTGGGCAGGCAGGAGATCGGACCGGACGAGGACTTCTTCGCCCTGGGCGGGCACTCCCTGCTCGCCACCCGTGTGGTGGCCCGGGTCCGTACCCTTCTCGGCGCGGACGTGGGCGTGCGCGACCTGTTCGAAGCCCCCACCGCGGCCGCCCTCGCCCGACGCACCGAGCACACCACCTCTACCCGGCCCAGCATCACCCCGCGCGCCACGGATCGGCCACGCCGGCTGTCCCACGCCCAGCACCGACTGTGGCTCGTCGACCGGCTCCACGAGTCCGGCGGCGCCTACAACGTGCCCCTCGCGGTGCGTGTCGCCGATTCTCTGGACCCTGACACCCTGAGCGCCGCCGTCGCCGACCTGGTCGGACGCCACGAAGTACTGCGCACCGTCATCCGCGTCGACCCCGACCGGCCCGGCACCCCCGTCCCGCACTTGTTGGACGCCGACCCCGGCGACCCCTCGGCTCTGGTCGACGTGGCGGCGGAGCACATCAGCGAGCCTGTGGACACCGCGCTCGCCCGCATCACCGCCCAGCCCTTCGACCTCGCCGAACGCCCGCCCCTGCGGGTCCGCCTGCTCACCGGTCCCGGTCCCGGTCCCGGTCCCGGCCCCGGTTCCGGTTGTGTCCTGCTGATCGTCCTGCACCACATCGTCGCCGACGAGTGGTCCTTCGGGCCTCTCCTAAGCGACCTGGACACCGCCTACCGGGCCCGTGCCGCGGGCCACGCCCCCGGCTGGGCGCCGCTGCCGCTCCAGTACGCCGACTACGCCGCCTCCCGCGCGGACTGGCTCGGCACCGCAGAGGACCCCCAAAGCCCGCTCAGCCAGCGGCTCGACCACTGGCGCCGCAGCCTGGATGGGATCCCCGACGAACTCGCCCTGCCCACCGACCGCCCCCGCCCCGCCGTCCCCTCGCACACCGGCGGCCTTGCCCAGACCCCCGTCGACCCCGAACTCCACGCGGCCCTGCGCGACCTGGCCGCCGACCACGGCGTCACCGTCTTCATGGTGGTCCAGGCTGCCGTCGCCACCCTCCTGCACCGCCTCGGCGCGGGCGAGGACATCCCCCTGGGCAGCCCGGTCGCCGACCGCGCCGACGAGGGCCTCCAGGACGCGGTCGGGTTCTTCCTCAACACCCTGGTCCTGCGCCTGGACCTGTCCGGACGGCCGACCTTCGCCGAGCTCCTCGCCCGGGTGCGCGAGGTCGACCTGGCGGGCTTCGCCAACGCCGACGCGCCCTTCGACACCGTGGTCGAGGCGCTGCGTCCGGAGCGCTCGGTCAGCCGCCACCCGCTGTTCCAGACGATGGTGTCCTACCAGCGCAGGCCGCAAGGCGCCGACCAGCTCTTCGGCTCGACCACCCACCTGCTCGAGACCCCGCTGGACACCGCCAAGTTCGACCTGGAGTTCGCCTACATCGAGGACCCGCAGCAGGGAACCCGGCTGGCGCTCAACCACTCCGCGGACCTGTTCGACGCCTCAACGGCCCAGATGATCGCCGACCGCCTCGTGCGGCTGCTGAGCCGGGTCGCAGCCGCACCCGAGCAGGCCGTCGGCGCGATCGACGTGCTCGGCGACAGCGAACGCGACCAGCTGATCGAGGGCTTCAACCGCACCGAAACCGCCATTACCGCGGCCCGTCCCTGCGACGCCCTCGCCGACTGGGCCGGGCGCACCCCCGAGGCGATCGCGGTCGAGGACGGCTCGGGAACCCACACCTACGCCGCCCTTCTCGAGCGGGTGGTGGAGATCGCGGTCCTCCTCCGGTGCCGGGGCGTCGAACCCGGCCAGACGGTCGCAGTGGCGATGCCGCGTTCGGTGGACATGCTGGCGTCGCTGCTGGCGGTCCAGCGGGTGGGTGGCGTGTACCTGCCGCTGGACCCGGAGTTCCCGGCCGACCGGTTGGCGTACATGCTCGCCGATTCCGGTGCGGTCCTTGTTCTCACCGGCGGGGGAGTGGAGGCCCCCGCCGGTGTCACCACCCCGGCCCTGGACCTGAACGGAGCACGCCCCGAGGCCCTGCCCGAGGTAGGGTCCGCTGCCCCAGGGCTGGACGGTGTCCCCGCGCACGCTGACTCGGTGGCGTACATCCTGTACACCTCGGGGTCGACCGGGAAGCCCAAGGGTGTGGTGATCAGCAACCGCAACCTGGCCAACTTCCTCACCGACATGGGTCAGCGCTTCCCGTTTTCGCAGGGTGAGCGCTGGCTGGCGGTGACCACGGTCAGCTTCGACATCTCCGCCCTGGAGCTGTACCTTCCGCTGCTGTCCGGCGCGACGGTGGTCCTCGCCGACAAGGACACCGTCCGCGACGGGGTGGCCCTCGCCGACCTGCTGGAAGGCGGCCGGATCGGGATCATGCAGGCCACCCCCACCCTGTGGCGGATGCTCCTGGAGACCAAGCCCGAGGTCCTGCGCGGTCTTCGCGTGCTGGTCGGCGGCGAGGCCCTGCCGCAGGCGCTGGCCGACGACCTTGCCGTGCACGCTCCGCAGGTCACCAACGTCTACGGGCCCACCGAAACCACCATCTGGTCCACCACATCCCCGGTGCGCACGGAGGAGCCGGTCTCCATCGGCCGTCCCATGGCCAACACCCGGGTGTACGTGCTCGACGCCGACCTGCAGCCGGTCCCGGCCGGGGTCCCCGGCGACCTGTACATCGCCGGTGAGGGGGTCGGGCTCGGCTACCACCACCGGTTCGACCTCACAGCGGAACGTTTCGTCGCCGACCCGTACGCGACCCCGGACCGGCCGGGATCTCGGATGTACCGCACCGGCGACCTGGCCCGCTGGCGTACAGCCGGCACCCTGGACTTCCTGGGCCGGGCCGACTTCCAGGTCAAGGTGCGCGGTTTCCGGATCGAACTCGGCGAGATCGAGACGGCACTCGCCCGCCTCGACGGCGTCGCCCAAGCCGTGGTCACCGCCCAGGAGGGAGCGGACGGCCACCACCGCCTCGTCGCCTATCTCACCGCCACGGAGGCCGTACCCGAACCGGCCGACCTACGGGCCGCGCTCTCCGCACAACTGCCCGGCTACATGATCCCCTCCGCCTTCGTCCCGCTGGACTCCTGGCCGCTCACCGCCAACGGCAAGGTCGACCGCAAGGCGCTGCCCGACCCGGCGGCCACCGCCGGCGACCGCCCCGCCGGACGGGCTCCGGCCACCGAGGCCGAACGCGCCCTGTGCGCGGTGTACGCGGACGTCCTCGGCCTGGAGGAGGTGGGAGCCGACGAGGACTTCTTCGCCCTGGGCGGCGACAGCGTGCTCACCCTGCGCCTGGTCGGCGGAGCCCGCCAAGCCGGGTGGACCGTCACCGGCCGCCAGGTCTTCCGCCACCCCGTGGTCGCCGACCTGGCCGCCGTGGCCGAGCCCGCCTCCCCACCAGAAACCGAACCCGCCGCCCCGGAGGAACCCTTGATCTCCCTGGCCCCCGGCCAGCTCGACCAGCTCGAATCGATGTGGAGGAAGCGGCGATGACCCAGCACACCACCCCCGCACCCGAAACACCCGCTTCCGGTGCCTGCCCGACGCCCGCCCCCGGAGCCATCGCCGACGTCCTGCCGCTCAGCCCGCTCCAGGAAGGGCTGCTGTTCCACCACGCCCTCGCCGGGAGCGAAGGCGATGTGTACGGCATCCAGCTGCGCGCGGAACTCCTCGGCCGGGTCGATCCGGGGCGCCTCCGCCGGGCCGCTGCCGCGCTGCTCGGCCGACACCCCAACCTACGCGCGGGCTTCCTGCACGAGGAGCTCGACCAACCGGTCCAGTTCGTGCCCGCCGACACCGACCTCGACTGGACCCACACCGACCTGGGTACCGGCCCCGCGCACCAGGCGGAACCAGAGCAGGTCGAGGAGCGGGTGGCCGAGCGGGAGTTCGTGAAGGGGTTCGACCTGTCGGCGCCGCCGCTCATCCGCTTCCACGCCCTCACCACCAGCCCCAGCCGTACCGTCCTGGTGGTCACCGCCCACCACGTGCTGCTCGACGGCTGGTCGCTGCCCATCCTCGTCCGGGACCTCCTGCGCCTGTACGAGGTGAACGGCGACGGCGCGGCCCTGCCCGCCGCCCCGCGTTACCGCGACCACCTGGCCTGGCTCAACGGCCGCGACCACGCATCGGCGCGCAAGGCGTGGGCCGCGGCCCTGGAAACCCTCCCCGAACCCACCCTGCTCGCCCCCGCCGCCAGCGGCCCGGAACACGCCCCGGCCTGTGTCGAGTCCGCTCTCGGGGCCGCTGCCAGCAAGCGGCTCCGCGCCCTCGCAGCCGAAACCGGGGTCACCATCAACACCGTCCTCCAGGTCACCTGGGCGCTGACGCTCGCCGCGCGCACCGGCCGGGACGACGTCGTCTTCGGCCAGCCCGTCTCCGGGCGCCCGCCCGAGCTCCCCGGGTCCCAGGACGCCATCGGACTGTTCACCAACACCCTCCCGGTCCGGATCGCCCCCGACCCCGCCGAGCCCCTCGCGGACCTGCTCACCCGGGTACGGATGGACCAGGCGGACCTCCTGGACCACCAGTGGACCGGTCTGGCCGAGGTGCAGCGCGCCGCTGGGCGCGGAACCCTCTTCGACACCCTCCTGGTCGTCGAGAACTACCCGCTCGACGAGGCCGCCGCCCGGGCCGACCACGCCGGTGTCCGCGCCGGGGACATCCGGGTCCGCGACGCCACCCACTACCCGGCCACGCTCACGGTCCTGCCGGACGAGGGCCCGGACCGCAGCACCCTGCTGCGCCTGGACCACCTGCCCGGAGCGGTGTCCGAGCCCGCCGCCCGCCAGCTGCTCGACCTGTTTGAGCACCTGCTCACCCAGGTCTGCGCCGACCCCCGGCGCACCCCGCGCGAGCTCGACCTGCTCACCCCGGATCAGCGCGCGGAACTCTTCCGCCACAACTCCACCGCTCACGCCACCACCCACAGCACCATCACCGCGCAGCTCGCTGCCGCCGAACGGGCCCACCCGGACCGGACCGCCGTCGTCGCCGAGGACCGCGAACTCACCTACCGGCAGCTGCACGGCGACGCCGCCTGCCTCGCCCGCCTGCTCAGCGAACACGGAGTCGGCCCCGACAGCGCCGTCGCAGTGGCCCTACCACGCGGAACGGAACTGGTCACCGCGCTGGTGGCGGCCGTGCGCAGCGGCGGGGTGTACCTGCCGCTCGACCTGGACCACCCGCCCGCGCGGCTGGCCGACATGGCCGAGCGCTCCGGGGCGCTTGTCGTGGTCACCACCTCGGCACAGCGGGAGGCCCTCGCCGACCTGCCCGCCGACATCGTTCGGATCGAACTCGACGACCCGGCCACCCGGGCCCGCCTGACCGAACTCACGCCCCTGCCGTGGGCGCAGCCGCACCCCGAACAGCTCGCCTACACCCTGTTCACCTCCGGCTCCACCGGCCGCCCCAAGGGCGTGGGGATCTCCCACCGCGCCATCGCCAACCGCATCGAGTGGACCCAACACGCCTACCGGCTCACCCCTCAGGACCGGGTCGCACAGAAGACCCCGGTCGGCTTCGACGTCTCGGTGTGGGAGTTTCTCTGGCCGCTGGCGGTCGGCGCGGCCGTCGTCCCGGCCCGCCCCGACGGTCACCGGGACCCCGCCTACCTGGTCGAGTTCCTCACCGCGCAGAACGTGACGGTCTGCCACTTCGTCCCGGCCGTGCTCCGCCTGTTCCTCGATGAACTCCCCCCGGCGGCCGCTCCAGCGGGCCATCCGGCCGGTCTCCGTCTGGTCATCGCCAGCGGGGAGGCGCTCAGCGGCGACCTCGCCCGCGCCTTCACCGCCGCTCTGCCCACCACCGCCCTGGAGAACCTCTACGGTCCCACCGAGGCGGCCATCGACGTCACCTCCCACCCGGCCGCAACCCCGGGGCAACCGGCCGCGGAGGCCGTCCCCGACCCGGGCGGCTCGGTTCCCATCGGACTCCCGGTCCCAAACACCACCCTGCACGTCCTGGACCACGCTCTGCGTCCGGTCCCGCCCGAAGCGGTCGGCGAGCTCTACCTCGGCGGGGTCCAGCTCGCGCGCGGCTACGTCGGCCGCCCCGACCTCACCGCGTCCCGATTCGTCGCCGACCCCACCGGTCAGCCCGGCGAGCGCCTCTACCGCACCGGCGACCTCGTCCGCCGCCGCGCCGACGGCGCCCTCGTCTACCTCGGACGCTCCGACGACCAGGTCAAGATCAACGGGGTACGGGTCGAGCCCGGCGAGGCCGAAGCGGTCCTGCGCGCCCTGGACGGTGTCGCCGACGCCGCCGTCGCCGTCCGCACCGCAGGCGCTACCACCGCCCTGGCCGGATACGTCGTCCCCGCGCCGGGCCGGACCCCGGACCCGGACCACCTGCGCGCCCGACTGGCTTCGGCACTGCCCCAGGCCCTGGTCCCCGCCACCCTCACGGTCCTGGACCGCCTGCCCCTGAGTGTCAACGGCAAGGTCGACCGCAAGGCCCTGCCCGCACCCGTACCCGCCACCGCGTCCGGCCGGGCCCCGGCCACCGAAGCGGAACTCACCCTGTGCTCTGCCGTCGCCGATCTCCTCGGACTGCCCGGCGACCAGGTCCGGGCCGACGCCGACTTCTTCTCCCTGGGCGGGGACAGCGTCACCTCCATCCGACTGGTCGGCCGCGCCCGCGCCGCAGGGCTGGATCTCACCGTGCGCGACGTGTTCACCCACCGCACCCCCGAGCGCCTCGCCGCACACGCCGCGGACCAGACCGAGCCCGCTTTGGCACCGCCGGGCCCCCACCCGCCCGCCGCGGCGCAGACCGGATCCGCCGATCCCGCACCGGCGGAGGGAGAGGAGTTCACGGACCTGCTCGACGCGGGCGAGATGGACCAGCTCCACCAGCTCTGGAACACCCAGGACTGAATCCCGGGGAACCCGCGGAGCGGGTGCACCCCGCCCCGGCCCCACCCGGACCTCCACACCAGTACCGACAAGAAGAGGACACCCATGAACGCCAGCGCCAAGGGCCCGGGCGACATCCAGGACGTGCTCCCCCTCGCCACCCTCCAGGAAGGGCTGCTGTTCCACTCCGTCAAGGACGAACAGCACCTGGACGTCTACACCGTCCAGAACGTCTTCGAGTTCACCCGCCGGGTCGACGCCGCCGCCCTGCACGCCGCCGCGCAGACCCTCCTGCGCCGCCACCCCGCCCTGCGTGCCGGGTTCATGCACGAAGGCGTCGAACGCCCCGTCCAGTTCATCCCGCGCGAGGTCCCGGCGGCCTGGCACGAGACGGATCTGACCGACCTGCCGCCCGCCGAGGCCCGGCGCCGCTTCGAACACATCCGCGTCGGCCAGCGCGAACGCCGCTTCGACCTCGCCCGGCCGCCGCTCATCCGGCACGTTCTCGTCCACCTGCCCGAAGAGCGCGACGTCCTCATCCTGACCTTCCACCACATCGTCATGGACGGCTGGTCCGGCGAGCTCTACAACGCCGAGCTCATGGACCTGTACCTGCGCGGCGGCGACGACACCGGCCTGCCCGCGCCCCGCCCCTACCGCGACTACCTGGTGTGGCTGTCTCGGCAGGACCACCAGCGCTCCGTCGAGGCCTGGCGCGCCGCCCTCGACGGTGTGGAGCAGGGCACCCTGGTCTCGGCCGCCGACGCCGGAGACACCACGATCATGCCCCGCACCGTGGACGGGACCGTCGCCCCCGACCTGGTTGGCCGCCTCACCGCGCTGGCCCGAGAGGCCGGGGTCACCCCCAACACGCTCTTCCTCGCCGCCTGGGGGCTCGTCCTGCGTTCCCACACCGGCGGCGACGACATCGTCTTCGGCAGCACCGTCGCCGGGCGCCCGCCCGAGATCGACGGGGTGGACTCGATCGTCGGCGTCTTCTTCAACACCGTGCCGGTCCGGGTGCGGGTCCGCCCCGCCGAGACCGTCCGCGAGCTCCTCGTCCGCCTCCAGGGCGAACAGGCCGATCTGCTCGCGCACCACCACGTCAGCCTCGCCGACATCCAGGGCGCGGTCGGCGGACAGCGGCTCTTCGACTCGCTCTACGTGCAGCGCAACATCCCCCGCGACGACGAGCGCTACCAGAGCGTGCGCGAGCGGACCGGCCTGGAATCGGTCACCGGTAACGACGCCACCCACTACCCGCTGACCTTCGTCGCCCAGCCCGGCGAGGAGCTGCGCCTCAGCCTTGCCTACCGCACCGACGTGGTCACAGCACAGGTCGCACAGGACCTCTACGACCGGGTGGTGCGCCTGCTCGAACAGATCGCCGCGCAGCCCGACGCCCCCGTGGCCGACCTGAACCCGCTCTCCGCGCGCACCGCGAGTGCCGCCCTCACCCTGGGGGAGGGCGTTCGGCGCGAACTGCCCGAGACCACCCTCGCCGCGGTCTTCGAGGAGTCCGCCCGCCGCAACCCCGCGCGCACCGCCCTGGTCACCCGCGACGAGAGCCTCACCTTCGCCGAGCTCGACGAGCGGGCCGAACGCCTGGCCCGGCTGCTGGGCGGACTCGGTGTGGGCCCCGAGGTCCGGGTTGCCATCGCCCTGCACCGCTCCGCCGACTGGGTGGTGACCCTGTTCGCGGTCCTCAAACTGGGTGCCGCCTACGTTCCCCTGGACCTGGAGCACCCGGCGGCCCGGCTCGGGAACATGCTCGCCGACTCCGGCCCCCTGGTCACCGTCACCACCACCCGAGCGGCCCAGAACCTGCCGGGGGAGGACGCGACCGGGCGGAGCACCGGCGGACACCGCCTCTACCTGGACGACCCGCACACCCTCGACGCCCTCGCCGGGGCCGACCTCTCCCGGCCCCGGACCCCGGCCGCGCACCGGCCTGACCACCTCGCCTACGTCATCTTCACCTCGGGTTCCACCGGTCGACCCAAGGGCGTGGAGATCCCCTACCACGGCCTGGTGAACATGCTGGTCAACCACCGCACGGAGATCTTCGACCCGGTGGTCCGGGCCCAGGGCGGACGGGTGATGAGGGTGGCGCACACCGTGTCGTTCTCCTTCGACATGTCCTGGGAGGAACTCCTGTGGCTGATCGACGGCCACGAGGTGCACCTCATGGACGAGGAACTGCGCCGCGACTCCGCCGCCCTAGTCGCCTACTGCGCGACCCAGGACATCGACGTCGTCAACGTGACCCCGTCCTACTGCGGACAGCTCATCGAGGACGGCCTCCTGGGAACACCGGGGCAGGAGACAGCGGACCAGGACTCAGCCCGCGGCTCCGGAGCCGCGTCCGCTCCTGTCCCCGGCGCGCACCGGCCGCCGCTGGTCCTGCTCGGCGGCGAGGCGGTCAGCGCCACCGTCTGGGACACCCTGCGCGAGGCCGACAACGTGCTCGGCTACAACCTGTACGGACCCACCGAGTACACGATCAACACCCTCGGTGGCGGCACCGGTGACAGCCCGACCCCCACGGTGGGGCGGCCCATCGCCAACACCGACGTGCACGTGCTCGATTCGGCCCTGCGCCCGGTCGCCCCCGGCGTTCCGGGCGAGTTGTACGTGAGCGGCGTCGGACTGGCCCGCGGCTACACGGGCCGCGCCGACCTGACCGCCGAGAGGTTCATCGCCGACCCCTACGGCCCGCCCGGGTCCCGCATGTACCGGACCGGTGACCTGGTCCGCTGGGACGGCAACGGCCTCATCGACTACCTGGGCCGCGCCGACGACCAGGTCAAGATCCGCGGTGTGCGCATCGAACCCGGCGAGGTGGTGGCCGCCCTGGAGGAGTACCCGGACGTCGCCCAGGCCGCGGTGGTCGTGCGCGAGGACACCCCCGGCCTCAAACGCCTGGTCGCCTACCTGGTCCCCGCCGCGGGCGCCGACATCGACACCGACTCCCTGCGACGCGGTCTCCAGCGCGACCTTCCCGACGCCATGGTGCCCTCCGCCCTGGCCGTCCTGGACCGGCTCCCGCTCACCGTCAACGGCAAACTCGACGCCTCCGCACTGCCCGCCCCCGCCCACCAGGGCACCACGGGCCGCCCACCCCGCGACGACGCCGACCGCGCCCTGTGCGCCGACTTCGCCGCCGTGCTCGGCCTGACAGCGCAGGCCGAAGGCTCCGACCAGGCACTTCCCCTCACCATCGACGACGACTTCTTCGACCTGGGCGGCCACTCCCTGCTGGCCATGCGCCTGGTCGGCCGGATCCGTAAGCGCACCGGCCAGCGCCTGCGCGCGGGCGACCTCATCGCCGCGCCCACCGTCGCCCGGCTGCGCGACTACCTGGACTCCCCGCGCCGCGAGGACCTGCTCGCCCCGGTCCTGCGCCTGCGTGCGGGGGGACGCAGGAAGCCGCTGTTCTGCTTCCACCCGGCGAGCGGTTTCAGCTGGTCCTACGCGGGCCTTTCGCCCCACCTGGACAAGGAGCGGCCCATCGTCGGCATCCAGTTCCCGGGTCTGCGCGAGAACGAACTGCCCCCCACCATGGAGGAGCTCGTCGAGCGCTACGCCCGTCTGGTGCGCACCGTCCAGCCCGACGGCCCCTACCACCTGCTGGGCTGGTCCTTCGGCGGACAGATCGCGCACTGCCTGGCCACCCTCCTGCAGTCCGAGGGGGAGCGGGTGGCCTTCCTCGGCATGCTCGACACCTACCCCACCGACTCCGAGCCCGTCCTGCGGGCGGGCGGGGCCATGCCTGACGCCGAGGCCGAACAGGAGGCGCTGGACTTCCTGCTCTCCAGCTCCCAGCGCGAGCTGCCCTCCTGGCTGAGTAAGCCCTACAAGCGCGAGGAGGTCGTCGAGTTCATGCGGGACAGCGACGGGGTCTGGGCCGACTTCGACACCGCCACCATCGAGCGCGTGGTCCGGGCGCGCATGTACACCAACGAGGTCATGTACCGCACCGGATACCGGGCCTTCGAAGGTGACCTGCACTTCTTCTCCGCCACTGCCGAGCGCGATCCGAACTCGGGCATCACCGCCGAACTGTGGAAGGAGCACGTCCGCGGACAGGTGCTCGACACCCCCGTTGACCACCACCACAACGACATGACCGGCCCGGCCGCACTGGCGGTGATCGGCCCCGTTCTCGACCGCGTCCTGCGTGGGGATCGCGGCTGAGGCCGGGCCGGGAAAGCCCGCCGCCCGTCACGACCGTTCTCCGACCCCCGATGGAGGAGTCACCATGGCTGCTCCCTTCGACGACATCGAAGGCAGCTTCCTCGTCCTGGTCAACGACGAGGACCAGCACGCACTGTGGCCCGGGTTCGCCCGGGTCCCCGCCGGCCGGACCCTCGTCCACGGCCCCGTCTCCCGGGACGGGGCGCTGGACTACGTCAACACGCACTGGAGCGACCTGCGCCCCCGCAGTCTGCACGAGGCCACGGTCTGAACCAGGCGTTCCCCGGTCTGCCGGTGGGGGAGGGCGAGGCTGCTGGGCCGGGCCAGGGGCGCGCACGGCCGCGCTCGATGCGGATTTGTCGAAATGGCAAAAAAATCTTGTGCTGTTCCGTGCTTCACGAAAACCTCGGTCCCGCCCTGCCCCGCCCGCCCCCGTACACGGGACGGGCGAGGGGCGGCGGCCCGACCACGGTCCCGCCCCCGCGGGCGGCTCCGACCGACCGGACACACCGGATCGCACCAGAAGAGGACTCCCGTGAGGACGCCTGAGCACGACGACGCCCACCATGGATTCGACGAAGACGGCGAGGCCGCCGCACATCCTCCTCTGCCCCCGTGGGCGGGGCGGGATCGCGACCTGTCTTTTCTCGCCCCTGCCCGGGAACTCGTCGACTGGCGCCTGGCCCTGGCCTACGAGGCCGCGGCGGAGACGGGCATGCTGGACGTCCTGCCCGGGACCCCCTCGGAGCTGGCCGCCCGGTGCGGGCTGCACGAGGGCGCCCTGCGCGCCGTGCTCAGGGAATTGGCGGTCTGGGGGATCGTGACCGAGGACACCGCCGGACGCTACCGCGAAGGACCGCAGGCGCCCGCCGCACCGGACGACGCCGTGCTCCTGCGCCACGCGGCGACGATCCGCCGCTGGGCCGCCCTGATCCGCCCCAGGCTCGAGGTGCGCACGTATTTGCCCGAGGGCCTGACCGGTCGACCGCTCACCCCCAAGCCCACCGTGCCCAACCTGCTGGCCGTCAACGCCCGCCGTCTCACCCGGACCGTCGTCGACGTCTGCCTGGAGCGGTTCCCCGACGCCGAAAGCGTCCTCGACCTCGGCGGTGGACACGGCGAGCACGCACTGGAGTTCGCCCGGCGCGGCTTGAAGGCGACCGTGCAGGACCTTCCCGCGCTGATCGCCCTGGCGGAAGGGGACGAACGCCTACGGGACGCCGGTGTCGAACTGTTCGCGGGCGACCTGCACGCAAGCCTCCCCGAGGGGCCCTACGACCTGGTGTTCTGCTCCACCGTGACCAATATGTTCGACGGCCCCGCCAACGAGTCCCTGTACCGCCGGCTCCGGTCGGTCATCGCTCCCGGGGGAGGTCTCGCCATCGTCAGCTACATGGGGGACCGTGACCAGGTCACCGCGGCGTTCGGGCTGCAGATGCTGGCCTGGACCGACAGCGGGGACGCCCACGGTGTCGCGGACTACGAACAGTGGTTGGAGCGGGCCGGGTACGACCGCATCTCGGTGCGCCACCTGGAGCGTCCCCCGCAGTCGGTCGTCCTCGCCCGGCGCTGAAAGGGCCGGCGGCCCGGGGCGCGGATGCCCGGCCGTCCCGGTGCGCTCGGCGCCCGCGTCACGTGCGGGGCGCGCTCCGCGGCCGGGGCCGGTGCGTCCCCCTGACCTGCCTTGCTTCGCCCCGCACCGGTCTCCCGGTACACGAAGGGATCCTGTGCGTTGCACAGGGCCGCGTGCACGGCGGCGACACGGGCGGGTGGGCGAGGCAAGCCTCACCTAAGAAAAAGTCGACCCCGGGTTCCCATAGGGAATAAGGCAAGGCTAGCCTTAGTGATGCTTCGTGTTCCTCCCCGTTCACAGGGACATGAGGCCCCATGACCCATGCCTCGGGTAGGCCCCGCGCCAGCCCGGCAGCCCCTGAACCCGACCCCGCTCCCCACTCCCACGAAAGCGAACACCGTGACCCAGCTGACGACCCACCTCCGGGGCGGCGCCCTCACCGCCAGCGGCCTCGCCCTGCTCCTCGCCCTCACCGCATGCGGCGATGACTCCTCCGCCAACGAGGCTGGAGCGGCCGAGGAGACCACCACGGTCGAGACCGACTACGGCCCCGTCGAGGTCCCGGTCGACCCCGAGCGCATCGTCGCCCTGGAGTTCGGCAACGAGGTCGTCGTCGAAGCCGGAATCACGCCTGTTGGCGTCATCGACCCGAACCCCAGCCTCTACACCCCCGAGCAGCTGAGCGTCCTCGAGGAGGCCACGGT
The DNA here is from genome assembly GCF_000340985.1 of Nocardiopsis valliformis DSM 45023. NCBI lineage: Bacteria > Bacillati > Actinomycetota > Actinomycetes > Streptosporangiales > Nocardiopsidaceae > Nocardiopsis > Nocardiopsis valliformis. The sequence continues at coordinate 391,968 of NZ_ANAZ01000008.1, read as the reverse complement.
CGTCCAGGAGATGAGCCTGGAGCTCAACATCGAGGCCATCGCCTCCACCGACCCCGACCTCATCATCGGCGGGGTGCGCGAGATCAGCCACGGCGACTACGAGAAGCACTTCGAGGACCTCTCGCAGATCGCTCCCACGGTCCTGTTCGACTTCGACGGCGCCGGTCCCGAACTGCGTGACATGAGCATCCAGCTCGCGGAGGCCATCGGCAACGCCGAGGGCGCTGAGGCCGAGAGGGACCGCTACCAGGAGCGCGTCGCCGAACTCAGCGAGACCTACTCCGACCAGCTCCAGGACAACACCTTCGCCGTGGTGTTCGGGGTCGACAGCGAGTTCTCCGTCGTCAACACCAACGCCTGGGGCGCCTACATCCTCGACGAGCTCGGTGCCCGGTCCACCGCGGTCGTGGAGGAGGCCGACGGCGACTTCGCCACCCAGCAGTCCTACGAGAACATCGACAAGCTCGAGGAGGCCGACGTCATCTTCTACGAGACCGACGTGTCCTACGAGCCGGACCCCTTCACCGCCGAGCTCCTCGACCAGGGCCTCTGGCAGAGCCTGCCCGCGGTCGAGAACGACCAGGTCCACCCGCTGCGCTACAGCTTCTCCCGCACCTGGGTCCAGGCCAACGACGTCCTCGACCAGGTCGAAGAGGTCCTCCAGGACCTGTGATCCCTCCGGTACCGGCACCGGAGCACCACCCCAGGACCCCCAGGCATCCGTGCCCCGCGACACCAACGAAGGAGTCACCATGACCAACCCCTTCGACGACATCGAAGGCAGCTTCCTCGTCCTGGTCAACGACGAGGACCAGCACTCGCTCTGGCCCGGGTTCGCCCAGGTCCCCCAGGGGTGGACCCCCGTCCACGGCCCCGTCTCCCGTGACGAGGCACTGGACTACGTCAACACGCACTGGACCGACTTGCGCCCGCGCAGCCTGCGCGAGGCGCTCGCCTGACCGGTGTCTCCGACCGGCGCCTGAGCCCAGGGACACCGGGACGGTGTGGTGGAGCCCCTTTCGCCCGGGGGCTCCACCAATCCCCGTTCCTGAGTACCGCCACTCCCCGGACACCGGCATCCACCGTCCGCCACAGCACCCATGCCACCCGTGAAGGACCCCGTGAAACTCTCCCAGCTGATGGTCGACATCAGCCCCCTGCGCCTGAGCCGCGAGTTCAGGATCGTCTTCGTCGCACGGCTCATCTCCATCTTCGGGCTGGGGTTCGCGGCCGTCGCGCTGCCCATGCAGGTCTACGGGATCACCGGCTCCTCACTGCTGGTGGCGACCGTCCACACCACCTCGGCCGTCAGCGTCCTGGCGGGCACCCTCGTCGGCGGCATGCTCGCCGACCGCGGCGACCGGCGCCGCCTCATCGTCATCGGGCGGGCCTCCGCCGTCATCGGCTTCGGCGTCCTGGCCGTGAACACCCTCGCGCCCGCCGAACCTTGGCTCTGGGTGATCTACGCGGTCGCCGCCTTCAACGGCTTCTTCGGCTCCTTCAGCGCCGTCGCCCTCCAAGCCGCCGCACCCGGTTTCGTACCGCGCGACAAACTCCCCGCGGCCGGGGCCCTGCTCGCCCTCAACGGCGAACTCGGATCCGTGCTCGCGCCCGCCCTCGGCGGCATCATCATCGCCACCGCGGGCATGGGCGGCAACTACGTCATCACCGCCCTGCTCTCCCTCTTCACCACCATCCTGGTGTGGCGGCTTCCCCGGCTCGAAGCCCCGGAGGAGAGCCGGACCCAACCGGCCCTGGCGGCCCTGCGCGAAGGGGGCCGGTTCGCGTTCGGACACCGCGTCGTCGGCCCGCTGCTGCTCCTGGGCTTCGCCCAGATGCTGTTCGCCGCACCCCAGGTACTCATCAACGAGTTCACCGACAAGGTCCTCGGCGGCGGCCCCACCATGGTCGGCCTGCTGTACACGGCACCCGCCGTCGGCGCGCTCATCGGCTCGCTGACCAGCGGCTGGGCCGGACGGGCCCGACGGACCGGCACACTCCTGCTCGTCGCGGTCGCCCTCTGCGGTCTGGCCGTCCTCGGCCTCGGGACGAGCACCTGGGCGCCGGTCGCCTTCATGTTCCTGGTCTTCCTCGGCTTCGGCCAGGTGGTGGAGGAGATCCTGCGGTACGCCCTGCTCCAGTCCCACACCCCCGACCACCTGCGCGGACGCGTCAACTCGGTGTGGACCGCGCAGTCCACCGTCGGCGATTCCGCCGGGGCCCTCACCCTCGGCGGGCTCGCACCGCTCATCGGAGCGGCGGGCGCCATGATGGCCGGGGGAGCGCTCACCGTCGTCAGCGTTGGAGCGCTCGCGGTGGCCTTCGCCGGGCTGCGCACCGCCCGCGTCCTCCAGGAGCCCGAACCCATCCCTCAGAACCAGTCCGAGCAGTAGTCCGACAATCCCCACACCGCAGTAGCCCTAGGAGAAGCAGTGACCCACGAACGCCTCATCGAGATGTACCCGCTCAAGCGACGCGTCCTCGAAGTGGCGGACGTCGAGCGCGTGACCCCCCGCATGATCCGCGTGCACCTGGAGGGCCCCGACTTCGAGGGCCTCCAGAGCGACCACTTCGCCGACCACGTCAAGCTCTGGTTCCCCAACGAGGCCGGAGAGCACGTGCTTCCCGTCGTCGAGGACGACCGCTGCCTGAACTTCCGCGCGGACGGGGTCGTCTTCCGCGACTACACCGTGCGCGCCCTGGACACCGAGGCCCAGCGGCTCACCATCGACTTCGTCGCCCACGACCACGGCCCGGCCGGCCGGTGGGCGATCAACGCCGAGAAGGGCGACCAGCTGGGCGTACTCGGCCCGCGCGGAACCGCCTACATCACCGGGGACTTCGACTACCACGTGCTCCTCGTCGACGAGACCGCCCTCCCGGCCGCCGCCCGCTACATCGAGGACCTGCCCGAGGACGCCAAGGTACGCGCCTTCTTCGAGGTCGTCGACGCCGACGAGGAGCAGCGGCTCAAAGCACCCAAGGACACCGAGATCACCTGGCTCCACCGGGGAGAAGCCCAGCCCGGCAGCACCGACCTGCTGCTGGAGGCCTTCCGGGCGCTGGAGCTGCCCGAGGGAGACGGTTTCGTCTACGCGGCGGGGGAGGCCGACACCCTCAAGCCGATCCGCCGCCTGCTGAAGGAGCGCGGGTTCGTACGCAACGAGACCTGTGAGGTCGACGGCTACTGGCGCCGGGGCACCGCCAACCTCGACCACCACGAGGAGGACGACGAGTAGTGCCCACGCTGGTGGAGGTCAGGGTGAGGTTCCCCGTCGACGACGAGGAGCTCTCCCTCCTGCACGCCGAGGCCTTCGGCCACGAGTTCACTCTAGTTCCCTGGGCCGAGCGGCTTCAGCGCCACAGCCGATCCTGGGCCGGTGCGTTCAGCGGCGGCCGTCTGGTGGGTTTCGTCCACGCCGTGTGGGACGGCGGAAAACACGTGTTTCTGCTGGACACCGCCGTCGCCTCGGACCACAGGCACCGGGGGATCGGCGGGCGCGTCGTCGCAGCCCTGACCGAGGACCTCCGCGACCTGGGCGCCGAGTGGCTGCACGTGGACTACGAGCCGCACCTTGAGGAGTTCTACCGCGAGGCCTGCGGTTTCGAACCCACCCGGGCGGGCCTGCTCCGGCTGGGGTGATGCGGTCTCACAACTGGGCCCCGGAACCATTTCGACGGTTCCGGGGCCCAAGGTGTTGAGGGGGCGGCGGGGCTCAGTCGGCGCGCGGAGCCTTCACGGAGGAGACGAAGGCGTTCCAGCTGCCTGAGGCGAAGGTCAAGTGCCCCAGCTCAGGCTGCTTGGAGTCCCGCACTAGTGTCCTGGACGAGGCCTCAGCGACCTCTACGCAGTCCTTGCCGCCACCGCTGTAGCTACTCTTCCGCCAACGTTCGGACACGACGTCACTCACCCGTAACTCTCCTCAGCTAGCTTCTCGATCAGCGCCTGGGACTCTGTGGGGTTCAGCGCCGCATCGGAGGTATGCGCGGCACTCACCCTATACCGGGCCAGGTCACCGGGGTCTTCCACGTACACGTCACCGAAGAGGCCTTCCTGGTAGGCAACAGGAGTGTCTTCCACGTCGGGGAACTCGAAGAGGGTGAACTGGCCCCATTGGCCCATGTACAGACCGGCGTTCAAAGGGACGATCCGGATGGTGATGTTCGGTCGTTTCCCAGCTCAACCAGTTGCGCTAGCTGATCCTTCTGTACTGCTTCCGGGCGAACCCCTCGGCGCAGAGCGATCTCGTCCAGCACCGCCACCACCTGGGGTGGTTCCTTCCGGGCGAGGATCCCCTGGCGTTCCATCCTCGCTGTCACCTGACGTTCGACTTCCTCTGTGGTGGCCTCAGGAACCATGGTGCTGATGACGACTCGCGCGTAGTCCTCGGTTTGGAACAGGCCCGGAAGCTGACTGGGGGAGTAGATGCCGATTCGGGCCGCGTCGTTCTCCATGACGAAGAAGCTCTCACCCTGGTACAGATCCCGATAGGCCAGCCACCACCCGCGTTTCCACGCGTCTTTGCCCAGCTTGAAGAGTGATTCTCGCTCTGGTGAGCGAACCCCGTACAGCTCAAGCAGTTCGTCGAGGTCGTCAAGGATCAGACGGCTCTCACCGCGTTCGATGCGGTACAGCTTCGTCTTGTGCCAGCCCAGCTGTCCAGCGACGTCTTCAGGGCTCATCCGCCGCTCGTCACGAAGACGCTTCAGCTCGCGCAACAGCCGCTTCCCCCGGACTGACAGGCTGAGCCGCGTCCTCATACTCACTCCACTCGGTGTGTCGTTCGATGTACGTCGGCCCATCTTGCCAGCCCTCAACTTTTCGCGTGAACTAAAAATGCGACGAACTATTAAAGATTCCTTGCGCTAACACTCTGCGGTGTTGATGATAGAGACCAAGCGCACGGCCGGGGCTGGCTTCTCGAACTTCCCTGCCCTGTGCGCCAAACAAAACGGCCCTGGCCGGGTGCGCCTACACCCGGCCAGGGCCTGAGCCCACAACCTGTTAGGAGCAGGTGCGGACCTATGTACGAGCGTAGTGCTTACAAGCCTCCCTCCCCGAACCGGCCCGAACCCCATCGCCACCTCGGCCGCTTCCCCCGGCACGCCGTCTCCGTCAAGGAGGTGCGCGACTGGCTGCGACGGCGGATGAACCTCCGGCCCGCCTCAGCCCGGATACCCGCACCCATCACCGAGGACGCGCTGCTCATTACCAGCGAGATCACCACCAACGCCCTGCTGCACTCGCCCCCGTCGGGCCAGCGCGGGGCGTTCGTCGTCTCGGCGTTCTTCTACACCCACTGCATGCGCGTCTCCATCCGTGGCGGGAGCACCACCCGAACCCGCGCACCTCACCTGCGCGTGCTCCCGGCCACGCCCGATGCCGAACACGGTCGGGGACTTCACATCGTCAACGCCCTCGCCAGCACCTGGGGCAGCGAGCACACCCGCAACGGTTCCGCGGTGTTCTTCACCCTCGACTGGGAGTCTCCGGACCCGCTACCGAAACCCGGTTCCTTCGCTGTGCTCACCAGTCCGCCCCTGGGCCGGGGGTGAGGATGGTCGGCTACAGCGTCTTCCCAAGCCAAGAGATCCAGCAGCTCCGCAAGGAGTTCCCGCACCACCTGATCTACGAACTCCACAACCGAAACGGCAAACCGGTCTTCGTGGCGACACTTCTCCGCCGGAGCTGCCCATGCCCGCCTGACCTCGTCACCGCTCCTACTCCCACCGCTCTGCGCGAGGCCCTCGCTCCCATCCGCTAACAGCAAGGGCCGGGCGATATCACCCCCGCCTGGCCCACTAAGGCCCTCTATCATGTGATTCGGTGCAGGGCCGAGATCTCGGAGACCGTGGCTTAAGGCTAGGTTGCGGGAAGATAACGGCCCGCATTGTCGCAGGTCGTTAACTGTGAGCCCCGCGCACGCGGGGATGGACCGCCCCGGGCCTCAGCCCGAAAGCGCACGACCACGTGAGCCCCGCGCACGCGGGGATGGACCCAGCGCTTAGGGGCGTCGAATCGGTTCGGCCAAGTGAGCCCCGCGCACGCGGGGATGGACCCGGAAGAAACAGATTGACAGTCGTAGCAGTCCCGGAATCCCATCGAGGGCGCAAGCCCGGCCTCCGTGGCTCGGCCGGTGAAGGCCCAAGGCCGCCTTGAACCCCCGTGATCGGAGTGACCACCGTCCCCGGCCCCGGTCGGCGGTTTTCGATGGCCCTCCTGGGCGCGTTCGTGGCCAGAGCAGTGGGGAGAGCAGCCCTGAAGACCACCGTCCGCAGTTCTAGGCGGGCATGGAAACCACTAGGCTACTCTTCGTGATTATTCAACTCCCCTCAGTTTTGTCCGGGATGTGGGTGCAGGCGGCCCCCCTCGCTGGAAACGGTTCACGGGTGCGAGGGCGCACTCCCGCGGCCACCGCGCAGGACCAGCGATGAGCGGGTACACGAGGACGGGTTCCCCGCTGATCGCGGAGCGGGGCACCGACACCTACCTTGCGCGTGCCTTCGAGGTCTGCCGCAGGATCCACACGGGTGCGGACCACCTCTCTCCGCAGGTCGTCGATTTGCTGCCCGCCCACAAGCGCCCCTACGTACACGCACTGGTCGCCTTAGGGCTATGGGCCGATCGGCTGGCCGACGAAGGGGAGGTCTCCGAGCGTGGACCGGCCCTGGCCCGTTTCCGCACCGACATCCTGACCGCGCTGGCCGACGGACCCAACACACCCGTCCGCCTGCCGCCGGTCCAGCGCGCCATGGTCCACACGGTGCGGGCGTGGGACATGTCCGTACCTGTGTTGGAGGAGCTTCTCACCACACTCGAACAGGACAGTCGCCGACCGCCCGACTTTCCCGGCTTCGCCGACCTACGCGGCTACATGCGCGGTACGAGCGGCACCGTCGGGGAGTTGCTCGGCACCGTGTTGGAGCCGGTCAGGGAGGACGCCCCGGAACTCATGTCGCTGCTGGGCGAAGTCCTCCAGTACATCGACATCCTCCACGACCTGCCCGAAGACCTCGAACAGGGCCGCTGCTACCTGCCCCGCCAGGACCTGGAGCGGTTCGGCCTGGACGCGGACGGCCTGATCGGTGCGCGCGGCACGAACGCCTATCGGGAACTGATCGCCCTGCAGGTGCAGCGGGCACGCGGACTGCTGGACCGGGGGCAGGAGGTGGTCGATGCCGCGCACCCTTCCAGCCGTCCCTTCCTCGCATCCATGGTGGCCGGGCTACGAACGGGCCTGGACGAGTGCGAGTACCTTCCAACGGGCCTACCGGGTGCTCCACAGCGAACAGCCGTTCCCGCCCGGTTGTCACAAACCCGAGAGACACCTGTCGGAGTCTTGCCACTCGTCCCCAGGCTGCGGCGACGGCGATCCTCCGTCCCGTCCCCGGACCCCGGGGGCCCTCCCGTCACGGTCCCCGAGCACGTGGCCGTGATCATGGACGGTAACCGGCGGTGGGCCCGGGCACTCGGGCTGGCCGCCGTGGAAGGGCACTCGGCGGGAGAGGAGGCGATCTACCGTCTGGTGGACGCCGCCGGGGAGCTGGGCATCAAGTACGTGACCACCTTCGCCTTCTCCACGGAAAACTGGTTGCGCCCTCCCGAAGAAGTGTCCTCATTGTTCAGGATGTTCACCCGGGGCGTTCCGGGGTTGGCCGGGCGCCTGCACGCCCGGGGCGTTCGGATGCGCTGGTGCGGCCGCCGTGACAGGGTCGAGGCGGTACTCCGCGAACGGCTGGAGTGGGCCGAGGAGCTGACGTCGGGCAACAGCGGGGTCACGTTCACGTCCTGCCTGGACTACGGAGGCCGCCAGGAGATGGTGGACGCGCTCAAACGCACGGCGGCCGAGGCACTCTCGGGGCGGCTGGACCCGACGCGCATGACGGAGTCCGGCCTCGCCGAGTACCTCTACGATCCCGACCTGCCCGACGTGGACCTCCTGATCAGAACCGCCGGCGAGCAGCGCACCAGCAACTTCCTGCCCTGGCACACCGCCTACGCCGAGATCGTCTTCGAGGACGCTCTCTGGCCCGACTTCGACCGCTCCCACCTGGTACGCGCCGTCAACGCCTACGCGGGACGGCGCAGGAGCTTCGGCGGCACCCTGAGCGAGGAGAGCGTCTGATGCTGCGTGTGGCGGACGTGCACAAGGCCTTCGGGACGAGACGTGTCCTGCGCGGGGTGAGCCTGCGGGCCGCGCCCGGAGAGCTGGTGGGGGTCGTCGGCGAGAACGGAGCGGGCAAAACCACCCTGCTGCGGATCCTGTCCGGTGAACTCGCGCCCGATTCCGGCCGGGTGCGGGTCGAGGGTCGGATCGGCTATTGTCCCCAGCACTCGGTGACCAACCCGGAGCTGACCGTGGACCAGCACCTGCGCTACTTCGCCGTCGCCTACCGGTTGCGCCGCCTGGACCGGGCTCGCGCCCTCATCGGCCGACTCGGGTTCGAGCAGTACGGTGCCACCCGGGTCCGGCACCTGAGCGGCGGAACACGGCAGAAGCTCAACCTGGTCCTGTCCCTCATGCACGACCCGGCCGTCCTCTTGCTGGATGAGCCCTACCAGGGCTTCGACTGGGAGACCTACCTGCGGTTCTGGGAGATCTCCGCTGAACTGCGGGCCCAAGGACGCGCCATCGTGGTCATCTCCCACCTGGCCCACGACGTCGACCGTCTGGACACCCTGTACCAGTTGCGTGCGGGCACGTTCGAGCAGAGCGACCTCGGGCGCAGCCGGTGAACGCCTATCTGGTGGCGACCCGGTACTCGCTGTTGGAGCTGGCTCGCAACCGTCTCGCGGTAGTGGTGCTGGTCTGCCTCGTACCCCTGTTGATCTGGTTGGTCGACTCGGTGGTGACCGGGGAACCCGTCGAGTTCGTGCACCGGTCCACGGACACGCGGATCCAGGCGCTGGGGCACCAGGTCACGGCCCTGGGCTGTGTACTCAACCTGGTGTCCTTGCTGGTGGGGTTCGCGATGTTCACCGCGGCGCACCGCTCGGCGGACTTCGATCGGCGCCTGGCCCGGGTGGGCTACCCCCGCACGGCGCTCATCCTGGCCAAGCTCACCATGCTGGTGGTGGCCTCGGCAACGGTCAGCGGTTACGCCACCGCCTGGACTTCCCTGCACTGGACCGCGGAGCAACCACTGGGGCTGTGGGCGGGCCTCTTCCTGGGCGGGACGGCCTACGGTGCCATCGGGCTCTTCCTGGCCCTGTTCCTACCGGAAGAACTGGAGGGCACATTCGTGATCATCGTGGCGACGGTGATCGACAACGCCCTGCAGAACCCCATCATCAACCCGACCGCGGACGCCGACGCCGTTCTCCTCCTACCCGGGTACGGAGCGATGCAAGTCTGTGTGGCAGGGGCTTTCACCGATACCGTCCCGCTCACATCTGCACTCCTCAGCCTGGGGTGGGCGGCGCTTTTCGGAGCGGTCGCCCTAGGGGCATTCGCTGCACACACGCGTGACCGCACACCCCAGAGGGTGGGCGGGCCGCCCCGAATCTGAGCGGCCCTGTCCGGGGCGGAACCCGCCCCGGACAGGGAGGTGAGGGGAAGGACCGGGGCTCGCGGCCCAGTTTCGGGTCAGGGCGGGCAGGCGGCGCAGGGCCTCGGGCAAGGGCCTGGCCGGGGCGCTCTCACTGAAGGCAAGCGATGCGGACCCCTGCCCGGGTTCGACGTGATTCGCAGGTTCTGGGTGATCGAGGGCTCATGGACTCGGTTCCGTGAGCACGCCCACTCGCCGTCGGCGTTCCGCCGCACCAGGGTGTCGTGACCGAGCTGAATGTCGTTGACGTCGATGAGGGCATCGTCCTCGCGCTGCTCGGCCCGCACCTGGTGACCGGCTGCTCCCCGTGCACGCGGGGGTGAACCGACCACCACGGTCCGGTGAATGCGTCTCCGCCATCCGGGACACGATCGCAGCCGTCGGCGCGGCGGAGCCCGCAAGGCTTCGGTGCAGTGAGATGTTGGAGGCCCCGTCCCCAAGGAGGTCAGCGCATGAGGCTTCGGGTGTTCATCCGCACTTTGTCGGGCAAGAGCTACGAGACTACGGGTGACCAGGTCGCTCGCCCCGGTGACGGTGAGAACCGGCAGAAGGTGATCCGGCAGCTCACGGAGAAACTACAAGCAGGACACCCGGTCACCTTCACCGACTCCGACGGGGAGTGCTACATCATCCCGCCAAACGCCGTCGAGGTCGTCACTGTTCAGGACCAGCAGGACTGACTGGCAAGCGGAGGGCTACTGCCCTGCTCTTCTGATCGTTTCCTGGGCCCGCCCGGCAGCCCACTGACCTCCGTTGGCGTCCCCACCTGCCGGGCGCGGGAGGTACGCGCGCCCCAGCCGGGCCGCCGCCGGACTCAGCCCTTCGGTGCCAGCGCCTGTAGGTACCGGTCGGTGATCCGGTGCTGCACCGCACGCGAGAGCGGTGATGCCAGTCGGCTCCACCACAGGGCCGGGGCGGAGAAAGCCGTGATGGAGAATCTGACGTTCCCCACCGTGTCGATCTCGACGCAGAACAGTTCCTCGCCGCGCTCGGGGTGGCCGTCGAGGGTGCCGTAGGCGAAGCCGCGACGTCGCGGCTCGTCCACCGTGTAGATGACCCGGCACGGGGCCTGCACACGCAACGGTCCCATGCCCAGTTCCAGCACCACATCGGCGCCTACCCTTGCCCGACCACTGCCGGACCGCACCGTCAGGCCCGCATCGCGATGCACGTCCCAGCACATGAGCGCCTCGGCCGCAGCGTGGAAGTCGTCCATGCCCCGCCCCGCAGGACCTGTCTGGCGAAGGTGCTTGTAGCCCGAAGGAAGAGTCAAGGCGCGTGTTGCTCCTACCTCCGAGTAGCTGTAGTCGCCGCTGGTGCGCCCGGCTGCTTCTTCGTTGTGCGAAGCGTCGTTCCCAGATGTGATCACCGTGCTATTCGACCGGTGGTCGCAACAGCCCGTCAATACTTTGAACGCGGGTCGGCGTCCGCCTGGGCTCGCCACGGCGCGGACCAGGGCGAAGCGTTCGTCGGGCGTGGCCCCGGCCACGCCGGTTTGGGTCTGCTTGATCCGGCCCGCCATATCGGATCCGGGTCCGTTGGTGTTGCGGGTGTTCCCAAGGTCGGCAGCGGGGAGAGGACGAAAGCGCCAGCAGTTTCAGAGCCAGGGGTCAGCGATACGCCCCCGTTGTGAGGGTCACCGCGCGGGCTCTGTCGCCCTGAAAGGGCGATCACCTCGCGTGTGGGGGAATAAGGCACCAGCAGCCGATCGCGGCACACATTCCCCTACGGCCACTACAGGCCATCCGCTTCACCGGAAGGCGCAGGCAGCCACATCGGAACTAGTGTTTGACGTAAGTCGCTCTGACACTGGGGTGCCGGGGTGTTCACCTCTTTGAGGAGGCGTTCCCCATGCCTACCTGGCTCAAGTTCACTATTGTCACCGTCGTCGTGGCGGTCCCGGCCTTTTTGCTCGCTCCGATGGTCTTCCCTCCCGCGGAGGGCGGACCCGAGCCCACTTCCGGCCAGATGGCCAACTTCATGGCGTTGGGGGCGTGGGACGCCATCCTCCTGGGCCTCGGTGTCGCCGTGGCTGTCTTCGGGTGGCCCTACGTCCGCCGAGCCTTCCCCGAATCGACGGGTACCGCCGTCGCCGTGTTCGCCAGCTTTGTCTTTCTGCTGGTCAGCTGGTGGCCGCACATCGGCTTCCACATGTCGATCGGGCACGACCTGAACGCGCTGATCATGGTCGACTACGCCTTCCACGTGCCGACGGGGATCGCGACCCTCATCCTCGTGTGGGCCGTGTTCAAGCTCGGCACCGAGCGGTCGGTGCGGGCCGCGGGGATGGCCGACGCGGCGCGGGCGCCCTCGTGGGGCACGGCAGGCGCCCATGAGGCCAAGAGCCACAGGCACCAGGTGTGAACCGTAGGGTCCGGACCTTCTAAGGTCCGAGGCCAGCCCGAAACCGTGGCCCAGTGATGAACCGGGCCACGGTTTCGGCATGGGAAGGGCAGGTGCCGCGGGACCGCGCCATTGCGGTTTCTTCGTCTGGTCCCCTGACCCCGTACCGATCCTGACCTCTTACCGGTGGCGTGGTTACCGCGGGCGGAGCGCGTCGCCTGAGCCCCTGAACCCTGCGTCCCTGAACCCTGAGCCCCTGAGCGGTCCGGGAGTCCCGGTTTCCAGGAGGGTCCACGAGCCCGGGGGTCACTCGCCGGTGTCGATGAAGCTCTCCACCTTGGCCATGAACTGTGCGGCGGCCTGTTCCGGTGTCAGCTCGCCGAAGGTCAAGGTCCTGCGCGATCCGGTTGTTGATGGTCACGACCTCGCCCGCGCCGACCGGCGGCGGATTGCTGTCCACGACGCTGTCCTCGATCTCGGCCATGAAGTCGCGCAGGTGTTCGGCTCCCGAACCGAAGCGCTGCTGGAACACGTAGGAGGCGAAGGGTCCCTGTTCGTCCTCGTGGGCGAGGACCTCGTCGTACTCCGCGGGGGAGAAGGCGGGGGGTTTCTCGCACCAGACCCAGGCGCCCGCGTCCAGGCTGGCGATCACGGCCTCCTTATGCGCGATCGGTGGTGTGCACACGATCACCAGGTCCGGGAACTGCGCGCGGAGCATGTCCGCGACGTCGGTGTAGCGCCCGGGCACGCCCCACTCGTTCGCGGTGTCCTCCAACAGGGAGTGGTCGACGTTGACCAGCGCGACCAGGCGGACTCGTTCGCGCAGTGCGGCCAGGTCCGGCAGGTGTCTTCCGCGGCTGATGCCGCCGCAGCCGACCACCGCTACTCGTCGCGGTGGTGAGGGGGGAGTGACCATGGGGGATCCTCGTTCGGAGGAACAAAGTGAACGTTCACTTTTTCTGTCGCGCTAAGGTAATGAGCATCCGAGAGCATTGTCAACACCCCCAGACGACAAGGACCTCCCCGTGGCAGAACCGAGCGTGACGCGGTCGAGGCCGACCATGGTGGACGTCGCACGTGAGGCCGGGGTCTCCCACCAGACCGTTTCGCGGTACCTGCGCTCGGGCGGCGCGGGGCTGAAGGAGGCGACTCGTGTGCGCGTCGAGTCGGCGATCGCCGAACTCGGCTACCGCCCCAATCTCGTGGCCCGGTCCATGCGCACGCGTAGGACCGGTCGGCTGGCGATTCTGCTGCCGGAGGTGAGCTTCCCCAGTCCCAACCGGGTGATCGCCGGCGCCGCCGCGGCCGCACGCGAGGAGGGTTTCGTCGTGGAGGTGCTCAGCCTGGAGGGCGGTACCGCCGCACGAGCGGAACGTCTGACAGAACTCCGGGACTCCGGTCAGGTGGAGGGGATCCTCGCCCTGGCCCCGGTCGCGGCTGGTAGCGGACGCCGCCACGGTGAGGGTCCGGCGGTGGTCGTGTCCGCCGACTACGACGACCAGATGAGGGGGCTCGGTGAGATCGCCGACGGCTCTGCCGTGCGCGCGCTCGTCGCGGGTCTGGCCAGGGCCGGTCACCGTCGTTTCCTGCACGTGGCGGGCCCACCGGAGTTCGCCTCCGCCCGGGGGTGCAGGAGGTCCTACCTGGAGGCGGTGGAGGAGTTCGGCCTGGAGTCCTACGGGGTGGTCGAGGGCGACTGGTCGGCCGCCTCGGGAACGCGGGCCGTGCGTGCGCTCCCGGTGGACAGCGGCGTCACCGCGGTCATCGCCGCCAACGACGTGGTGGCCGCTGGTGTGGTGCGCGGAGCGATGGAACGGGGCTGGAGCGTGCCGGGCGACCTCAGCGTGACCGGTTGGGACAACGACCCGGTGGGAGCCTGTATGCCGCCCTCCCTCACCACGGTGGATGTGGATCTGGAGGAGGTGGGCGCCCGCGCCATGCGGCGCCTGGTCTGCGCTGTCCGCGATACGCCCCCGCCGAGGGAGGGGGAGTCGCTCCAGCGGGTGCTCTGGCGCGAGTCCACCGGCTCAGGGCCTTTCCTTGCGGGTTGACCCGTTCCGTGGTCCCCCGCGCAGCGCCGGGCCGTCGTCCCGAACACCGGTCACACCCGGTCGGTGTCGGGTGGAGTTCGCTTCGGCCTAGCCCTCCTGCATGATCTGGATGAGGTTGCCACAGGTGTCGTCCAGCACCGCGGTGGTGACCGGCCCCATCTCCAGCGGTTCCTGGGTGAAGCGGACACCGAGCTCACGCAGACGGTCGTACTCGGTGTGCACATCGTCCACGGCGAACTGGGTGGCCGGAATGCCGTCGTCGGCCAGTGCCTCGCGGTACGGTCCCACCGCGGGGTGGCCTGAGGGCTCCAGCAGCAGTTCGGCGCCCTCCGGGTTCTCGGGTGAGACCACGGTCAGCCAACGGTTCTCCTCCGAGGGTTCGCCGAGGGGGACGTCGTGCTTCTTCACGAAGCCCAGCACGTTCGTGTAGAAGTCCAGGGCCTTGACCTGGCTGTCCACGAAGACGCTGTTCAGGTGGATTCTCATGGGCTGCTCTTTCGTTCATCGGGCCTGAGCCACCGCTCGGTGATGTGCCTCAGTGGTTCCGGGTTCATGTGGTGGAACTTCTGGCGCCCTTCTCGTCGGCTCTCGACCAGGCCGGCGGTCTCCAGGACGGCGAGGTGCTGGGAGATCGCCTGCCGCGACATGCTGACCGCGTGTTTGCTGACCAGTCGCGCGCAGATCTCGAACAGGGTCTGTCCGGACCGCTCGGAGAGTTCGTCGAGGATCTTCCGGCGGGTCGGATCGGCCAGAGCTTTGAAGAGTTCGTCGGACACAGTCCGACTATAGGCAAGTGTTTGCTTGCATATCAATCTCTGGTCTGCACTTTTTCTATCAAGACCGGGTCTTCGTCGATGCACCCGACAGCTGGGCCGGGTGCCTTCGGCGGCGAACGCGGCACATACGGCGGGCTGTCCCGGTACGCTCGCCGGGACGGTGGGGCCGAGGCGCTGGGGATACGTGTTGCGGGAAATCGAGACGAAGTACCGTGTGGTCGACCTGGAGGCGCTGCTGGTCGCGCTCAAGGAGGCCGGGGTGGAGATGAGCGCTCCTGCCTACCAGGACGACCAGGCCTACGCGCCCGCCGGGTGGGAGCCCGCACACGGCAAGGTCGGGCACACCTTCGCCCGGCTGCGCACCCAGGGCGGTACCCACACCATGACGACCAAGACCCCGCTGGCCAACCCCATGGAATGCGTCGAGTACGAAACCGTGGTGGCGGACCGCGAACAGATGCACGGTGCGCTGCTGGCACTGGGATACGAGCCCGCCGTGCGCATCGTCAAGGACCGCCGGACGGGGCACGCCGGGCCGATCGGTGTGTGCGTGGACGTCGTCGAGGGCGCCGGGGTGTTCGTCGAGCTCGAGGTGCTCGCCGACGACGATCGTGATGGACCCGCCGTCCAGGACGAACTCGACGCCTGGGCGCGCGGGCTCGGCGTGGAGTTGGAGCGCACCACCGACACCTACGACGTGCTCGTGCGTCCCCCCGCTCCCTGAGAAACCGTCCCGAGATCCCCTTGCCCCATGGGGAATGTCACGGGGTTCACGGCTCCTGCCTGCGGTACTGTACCGTCCAGACGGTTAATTGAGGGGGAGAAGAATGGGCAACGGGACCCAGCGCAAGGACAGAGCCCAGGTCAGGGCCGCGGGAGCCTCGGACGTGGTGGAGGTGGCCCGGGTCCTGGGTCGGGCCTTTGAGCAGGATCCGGTCAACGCGTGGATGTTCCCCGACCCCGATGAGCTGCCGCGCAGGTCCAGGCGGCTCTACGCGATCGAGGCGGGGTTCGAGTACCTCCCACACGGGCGGGTGGAGGTCGCCGAGCTCCACGGACAAGTGGTCGGCGCCGCGATGTGGGGTGACCCCGAGGCATCGCGGACGGCCTCCGCGATGGCCCTCCTGCGCTCCGCCCCGCACTTCGCCGGGCTCTTCGAACCGCGCAGGCTGCCCGTGATCATGAAGGGGATGGGGATGCTCGGGGCGAGCGCGCCCAGCACCCCGCACTGGTACCTGTCCGAGCTCGGCACCGACCCGGACGTGCGGGGCGCCGGAGCCGGGGTCGCCCTGCTGCGCTCCGGCCTTCGCCGCGCGGACCAGAGCGGACTCCCCGTTCACTTGGAGTCCAGCAAGGCCGAGAACCTGCCCTTCTACGAGAGGTTCGGGTTCCGCACGACGGAGGAGATCACCGTCCCCGAAGGGCCCACGCTCTACGCGATGCTGCGCGAGGCGGGCACGGGCGAGAGCGTTCCGGCGGGACGGGCAGCGGACAGCGCCTCCCGTCCTCAGAGCGCGCTCTGAGTCTGACCGGGTTCCTGTTACTCCGCCGTACGTCCGCAACCCCTCTATCCCGCGTGATCTTGCTACCAGTAGCAAGTTCGGCGCCGATTTCGCTACTGGTAGCAAGAAGCGTCACGGGGGAGAGGGGCGCGGGCCCCGCACACCGGTTTCAGGACCTGCCGGACTCCCGCAGGAGCAGCCACACCAGGTAGCCGCCGCCCAGGCACACGGTGACCGCGCCCACCGGCAGCGAGGTGTGCGCGAACGAGTGCTGGGCGACCAGGTCCGCCAGGGACAGCAGCACCGCGCCCACCAGGGCCGAGCCCGTCAGGTCCACCACCCCGCCCCGGCCGGTCAGCCGCCGCGCGATCTGCGGTGCGGCCAACGCAACGAACGCGATCGGACCGGTGACCGCGGTGACCACCGACGTGAAGCCGACACCGACCACCACCAGGAGCGCCTTCGTCCGTTCGACCGGAACACCCAGCATGGACGCGGTGTCGTCGCCCAGTTCCAGCTGCCGCGTCCGGCGCTCCAACACCGGTAGGGCCAGAGTCAGCAGGCCAGCGGCCACGGCGGCGAACCCCACCGGGGCCCACCCCACACCGTTGAGCGTTCCGGCGCCCCAGACCGCCGCGCGCAGCGCCAGGTCCAGGTCGGCCTTGACCGAGAACCAGGTGTTGACGGAGGTCAGCATGGCGCTGACCGCGATGCCGACGATGATGAGCCGGAAGCCCCGCATCCCCTGGCGCAGGGCGAGCAGGTACACCAGCAGCGCCGTGCCCAGCCCCCCGGCCAGCGCTCCGCCCGCCATGGCCGCGTACCCGCTGCCGCCCAGCATGATCGCGCACACCACACCGGTGTAGGAGCCGGTGGTGAGTCCGATGACGTCGGGGCTGCCCAGCGGGTTGCGCGTCAGGGACTGGAAGAGGGCGCCGCTCAACCCCAGGCACGCGCCGAAAAGCGCGGCGGCCAGCGCCCGGGGCGCACGCCACTCCACGACGACCAGCCGGTCGGGTCCGTGCGCGCCCGGAGCCAGGGCGCCGAGGACCTCGGCGGGCGACAGCGGCCGCGACCCCATCGACAAGGCGGCCAGCACACAGCCGACCAGGACGGGCAGGAGCAGGCCGTAGGCCAGGAGCGCGCGCCGGGAGGAGCGCAGGCTCACGCGCCCTGCCCTCAGGACGATCGTGTCGTTCACAGGGCACCTGTCTTCGCGCTACGGACCAGCAGGATGAGCACGGGCGCCCCGAACAGGGCGGTGATGACGCCGACCTGGAGTTCGGCGGGCCACACGACCAGGCGCCCCAGGACATCGGAGAGCAGCACCAGCACGGGTGCCAGTACCAGGGTGAACGGCAGGATCCACCGCTGGTCCGGGCCGGTGACCAGGCGGACCGCGTGCGGCACCATGAGCCCGACGAAGCCGATGGGGCCCACGGCAGCCGTGGCCGATCCGCACAGCAGTGTGATCGCGGCGACCCCGAGCACGCGGGTCAGCGCGACGCGCGCCCCCACCGCGTGGGCGAGTTCGTCGCCCAGGGCCAGGGCGTTGAGGGGCCGCACCAGCGCCAGTGCCAGGACCAGCCCGGCCACCACGAAGGGGACGATGGTCTCCACCGTGCCGTCCGGACGGTCCGCGAGGGTGCCCGCTCCCCAGTAGCGCATCCGGTCGAAAGCCTGGGGGTCCAGCAGGGACAGGGCCGAGGCGGCCCCGGCAAAGACCGCGCCGAGCGCCACCCCGACCAGGGTCAGACGCAGCGGGGTCGCACCGCCCGGTCCGCGGGCGGCCACCGCGTACACGAGCACGGTGGCGCCCAGGGCCCCGGCCAGGCCCCACCACAGGTACTGGTCCAGGCGTGTCACCCCGAAGGCCGCCACACCGACGGTGATGGCGAAGGCCGCGCCCGAGTTGACCCCGAGGATGCCGGGATCGGCCAGCGGGTTGCGGGTCAGGGCCTGGGCCAGGGCTCCGGCCACCCCCAGAGCGGCTCCCGTCAGCAACCCCAGTACCGTGCGCGGCACCCGCAGGGAGAGCACCGTGAGGTGGTCGATCCCCTGGTCGGACGAGACCA
Organism: Nocardiopsis valliformis DSM 45023; assembly: GCF_000340985.1. Lineage (NCBI taxonomy): Bacteria > Bacillati > Actinomycetota > Actinomycetes > Streptosporangiales > Nocardiopsidaceae > Nocardiopsis > Nocardiopsis valliformis. Next base: position 373,672 of record NZ_ANAZ01000008.1, on the reverse strand, counting down.
GGGCGGCCCACACGGTAGCCGCCGGCAGCCGGGCCGACCCCACCAGGAGGCTGGCAGCGCAGGACAGGGCGAGCAGGACCAGGCACAGGGCCAGCCACAGTGGGCGTCGGCGCAGGGTGCGGTCACCGGTACCGGCTGCGGCCGCGGCGCTTGCGGGCGCGTGCCGCTCGCCCGGCCCCCGGGTGGCCGTCACGGTCCCGCGCACGTCAGCGTGGCCGCGAGTCCGATGCCGGGTGCTGTTCGTGCCCCTCTCACGAGAACTGCTCCTCGACGATGTCGAGGAGGGCCATCTCCTCGTCGTAGTCGCCGCGCAGGACCCAGTGCGGCAGGTCGTAGGCGCGGCCGCCCTCGAACGCGGGCAGGGCCGAGTACACGTCGGACTCCGACACGGTCGCCACGTCGGCGGTGTCACCGTTGAAACCGAGCACGAACACCGTGGGAGCGGTGACCATCTGGCCGACCTGTTCGGTGGAGAGCTCGAACATGTCGCCACCGGTGGTGTAGGGCTCGACGTCGTTCTCGGCGAACAGGGGGTCGGTCTCGAAGCCGAGCCGTTCGAAGGTCCGGGGCAGCCCGGTGTCCTCGATGAGCGCGTAGGGGGTGTGGTCGGCGGTCAGTACCAGGAACGTGACCGGGCCGGGCGGCGGGGTGATGGCCTCGCGTACCTTCTCCACGCGTTCGTCGTAGGCGGCCACCAGCTCCTCGTAGCGCCCGCCCTCGTCGAAGACCTCCTCGGCGAGGAACCCGTACTGCTCCTGCCAGGTGGCGTGGGAGCCGCTGACGATCACGGTCGGAGCGATCTCGCTGAGCTGGTCGTAGACCTCGATCGCCTGGAACAGGGGGAAGCCCAGGCCGCCCGCGACGATCAGGTCGGGCTCGGCTCCCAGGACCGCTTCGAGGTCGAAGCCGTCCGTGCTCCAGGGCAGGAACTCGGTCCCGTCCTGCTCGGCGTCCTCGGCCCAGAAGTCCGAGTAGGCGCCTTCACCGTCGGCGTCCTCGGGGACTGTGGCCACCACCGGCACGTCCAGTCCGTAGAGGTATCCCGCCAGCGCGTAGTTCAGGACCACGACCCGCTGTGGGTCGTCGGGGACGGTCACCTCTCCCTGGTCGGTCTGTACGGTCCGGGTCTCCGCGTCATCGGACGCAGGGCCGGGGGAGGCGCCGTCGGCGGACCCGCAACCGGAGACGAGGAGGATTCCGGCGGCCAGAGCGCAGGCCAGAGGGAGGGGGAAGGGACGGGTGGATCGCATGGGACCTCGATCTGGGGCAGGGGAGCGGGCGCTCGGACAACCGGGGGTGAATATAAGGTAAGGCTAGGCTAATATTCCTGTCGCCGCTGGTGGTGCCCCAGGTGACACCGGCAGGCGCCCGAGACGACATGTTCCCTGGAGCGAGGATGACGCCGAAACAGCTCTGCCGGGTCGTGCCGGAGAACTCGATCCGGTTCCTGGGACACGACACCCACGCCCACGACGTCCCCCACCTGATCCACGTGGTCACGGGCACCGCGGATCTGGTGGTCGAGGGGCAGCAGATCACCCTGGCGGCCCGCTACAACCTCTGGCTGGCCCCGGGCGTCCCCCATTCGATGCGTCCGCGGGACGCGGGCATGGCTCTGGGGCCGATGCTCTCACCGGCTACGCTCCCGCCGGAACGGGTCCACCGCCTCGGCGTCGTTCCCGCCCTGACCAGGGTCATGATGACCGTTCTGGGTGCCGCACCGGCCACCGCTGAGCAGGTCCACCCCTTCCGGCAGGCGCTCGACGCCGTTCTGGAGGGCCTGCCCCGGCCCTGTTTCCCGGTCCCGGTCCCCGAGCACCCGGTGGCCCGGGCGATCGCACGCGAGGCACTCGATCGCGACACCACGCTGGAGGAGCTCGCACGGCGCCACCACACGAGCGTCCGCCACGTGCAGCGACTCTTCGCCGAACAGACGGGATATCCGTTCACCCGTTGGCGGACGCGCGCTCGGCTGAACACGGCCGTCTCGAGTCTGCGCGCCGGGTACGGCCTGCCTGAGGCCGCCCGGGCCTCCGGTTACCTGACCCGCAGCGGCCTCGTTCGGGCGCTCAGCCGTGAGACCGGTCTGCCCGAGTCCCGTTTCGCACATGACCCCCTGTCCGCGCTCGGCCCGGCCCCGGCTTAGGCCCAAGGTCGTTCAGTGAGGTCGATCGCCTGTCGGCGGAACTCCTCGGGGTAGGTCTTGCGGGCCGTGCCCTGATTCTCGCTTCCTCCCGACACCTGTCGGGTTCGGCGTGTCCGAGATCCAGGGTCAAGGCCCTTGATCAAGTGGCGCGAGGGCGGGCTGATGTCTTTCTTCAGCCCGCCGCTTGACATAGAAGCCTTACGGAGAAGAGGGGGCCAAACCCTCCCCCGGACCCCCGCCACCCACCACCAGCGAAGGGCCCCGTGAAACTCTCCCAGTTGATGGTTGACCTTAGCGTGAGCCCCGCGCACGTGGGCACGGTCTCGGCCCAGGGCCGGCTCTGGAACGCGGATGCGCTTGCGCACCGAGCGGCGCCCCGGCCCGGAGGCGCCCCACCCAATCCACCCCGCGAAACCATACATGTGCGCTATTTGCGCCTACTCCGCCCGTGGTCTGCTTCCTCTGAGCGGAGAGAGGGGCGCCATGCGCGCGATCGAGGGCACGGGTGTTGCCGAGAAGCAACTGGACTTCGCCGACGAGCTTCTGAACCTGTATGAGGGGGCGGACCCGCGTCGCGCGAACTGGCAGGAAGCGCTGGCCCGGGCCAGGAGCCGCCTGGCCGAGCAGCGCTACTACCTCGCTGTCATCGGAGAGTTCAACAGCGGCAAGAGCACCTTCATCAACGCCCTGCTGGAGACCGAACTGCTGGCCTCCAGCGCAGGAGAGGCGACCACGGCCATCGTGCGTATCGCCTACGGTCGCCGGTTCACCGTCCGGGTCGAGTTCCGGGACGGGAACCGGTGGGGAGGGGAGGGGCCGGTACCGGGCGGACACGGACGGATCCGCCCGGTCCGAGCCCCCGACGAGATGATCGGCGAGGGCCTCAGCGGAGCCGAGATCGGGCAGCGGCTCGACACGCTCGAACTGCGTGACGCCCTACGCGCGGTGATGACCGACCCCACCGTCGCACCGGCCATCGGCGCCGTGCACGTCGAACTCCCCGCGCCGCTCCTGGCCAGTGGCCTCGTACTCATCGACACCCCCGGCAGCGAGTCCGCCTACACGGACGAACGCGCCGAGCTGGCCCGCCGGGCCGTCACCGACGCCGACGCGGCCGTCATCGTCAACCAGCAGGGCAAGATCCTGTCGAACTCCCTGGTCGCCTTCCTCAACGACGCACTCGACGAAGGACTGCGCTCGCGGTGCGTGTTCGTGGTGACCAGGGCCGACAACGCCGAGCCCGAGGAACTCGCTGACCTGGACACCGCGGCCCGCCGACGCGTCGCCGACCGGCTCCGCATCGATCCGGCCCTGGTCTGGAGCGCGCCCCTGCACGTGCTCAAGGCCAAGGACGGGGACCCCGGGGCCGACCGTATCTGGGCGGAGCGCTTCGACCTCACCCGGGCCTGGCTGCGCCGTATCGCCGAGACCCGCCGCCCCGCGGCCGTCGCCGACACCGCCCTGCGAGTGGTCGCCGACGTGCTCGCCGAACTCGAGGAGGACCTCGGGCGAAGCGTCGCCGACCTCGAACACCGTCGCGGCGAACTGGAGGCGACCGCTCCGGCGGACATGGACGAACTCCTGTCCCGCCAGGTCCGGGCGGGTCTGGAAGACCTGCACGAGCAGAGCCGGGAGCTCCGGGCGGCTCTGCCCGAGGCCGCCGAACAGACGGTGCGCACAGTGCGGGAGCAGATGGAGGAGGCCGTCTCCGGCATCTCCAACGACTCCGTTCTCCGGAGGGTCTTCGACGAGGACGTCCCGCCCAGGGCCGCCGCCACCGTCCAGGCCTTCGCCGACCAGTGGCTCACCACGATCAACAACCGCTTCACCGCGTCCTTGGAGTCCGCGTCGTCCCACCTCGACGCCGCCTTCTCCACGGCCTACGACCAGCTCCGCCGGATCGGCCCCGTCAGCGGGGACCCCCTGGACACCGCCGGGGCCCACAGCGGATCTCTCGGTATCCGGTTGGCCGGAGACAGCTTCAGCGAAACGCAGAGGTTCCTCAGTGACAACAGCCGTCGGGACACCGTGTCGTTGGGCGGCGGCGCGGGAGCCGGAGCGCTGATCGGGACGCTCATCCTCCCCGGCGTGGGCACGGTCGTGGGCGGTCTCGTCGGTGTGCTGGCCAGCAACGCCTTCTTCGTCCGTGACACGGAGACCGTGCGCAGGGAAGCCGTGGACAGGGCGATCGGGCCGGTGCGGGAAAGGGTCGACTCCCTGCGCACCCACCTGCTCTCGGCCATCACGGCCTGCTGCGGCCGCGCAGAGGCGGAACTGCGCCTGCGGGCCCAGCGCTACCGCGACACCTACGCCAGCAACGTCGAGAAGCTGCACGAGGGCCACCGTCTCGAACAGGAGCGGTTGCGCGATCGCGGCCGCAGGCTGGCCCAGGGGCGTTCCCGCGCCCTCGCCAGGGGCGCCGAGGTCCAGGAGGAACGCACACGCCTGCGGCGCGCCGCCGCCTTGACCACCACGGACCCCTTCGGAGGCTTCGATGACTGAGACACCCCCGTATCCCGCCTTCAGAGAGCGGTTGGCCCAGACCCGGGAACTGGCCGACCGGGCCGGGGCCGCCACAGGGCTGCTCGACGAACTCTCCGAGGTCTCCGCGCACGCCGACCGGCCCCTGGTCCGTGTCGCAGTGGCGGGCTGTACCGCCCGCGAACGCAACCGCCTGGTCAACGCCCTCGTCGGAGACCGTGTACTGCCGCCTGGCATCGGCGACGACATTCCCGTCCTGGTCATCCCCGGTGCCTACGACACCTGGGAGACCCGTACCGCACAGGGGTGGAGCGTCCACTCCGCACCGCCCACCGCCGATCCCACCGCTTCCACCGATTCCGTCGCCCGGGCGGCCTCGGACACCGGACCCGGCCGCGAGGTCACCGCGGTGCGAGTGAGCTCCACCGCCCTCGCCCAGACCGGGCTCGGCCTCGAACTCATCAGCAGCCCCGGCGGCGGAGAGGCACCCCACTCCGCTGACGCGGTCATCCTGCCGGTCCTGGCCACCGCCGCCGTCACGCACTCCGAACGGGCCTTCCTCCAGGACCTGCTGGAACACGGCCTGCCCGCCGATCACATCCTCGTGGGCCTCACCCGTACCGAACTCGTGGACCACGAGGAGCGCGAGGATGTCGTGCGCTACGTGCACCAGAGGACCCGGGAGCTCTCCTCCGAACTGGCGGTGGCCGTCGAGCGCACCTCCAGCGACAACGGCGAGTTCCTCACGGAGATCCGTTCCTGGATCACCGGCACCGTCACCACCCGGCCCACAAACGCCCGCGCCCGTCACGTCGCCCACCGCCTCGCCGACTGCCTGGACCGGATCGGGGAACTCGCCCGAGCGGGCGAACGGGAGGCCGCCGAACAACGCCGCCGCCGCGCAGCGGAGGCGGAAACCGCACGCGTCGCGCACGAGGCACGGCTGCGCCGTTTTGACCACTTCCGGGAGGACGTGCGCGCACATCGCAACGCCGCCTACGGCCGTCTGCGGGACGAACGCGACCGGATCCGCGCAGCGCTGACCAAGGACCTCCAGCACGCTCTGTACTCCAGTGGCAACCCGCGGGTGTGGTGGACGACGGAGCTCCCTCACCGGTTGCGGAACAGGCTCATCGCCTGGAACCAGAGCGTCCGCGCCCTCCTGCAACCGGCTGCCGCCCGGGAGCTGCGCGACATCGACCGCAAGGTCCACCAGGCCTTCGACCTGCACCTGCGTGCGCCGCAGCCGCCCGAATCCGGGTTCGAGGAGATCGAGGTCGCGGTCCCCGACGACCCCGGCCTCACCGACCTCGGCAAACGGCGCATCGTGTACCGGTTGGCGCCCAGCGGCGCAGCCCTGGTCGCCGCCCTGCTCGTGCCCGGCTTCGGTCCGGTCCTGGCCCTGACCGCCTCCGCGGTCGGCACCACCCTGAGCGAGGTGCGGTTGCGCGCCCTCGTCGGAGAACAGCGCGACGCGGTCGGTGACAAACTGCCCGGCATCGTCCGTGAGCAGGTGGACTCCTGCGCCGCCACCGTCCGCAGCGAACTCCAACACCTCTACCAGTACATGGAGGACGAGGTGACGCGCCTGCGCGAGGAATGGCACACGCGCCAGGCCCCGGTCCCACACGCAGCCCCCGGACCGGACTGGTCTGGGATCGCCGCACGCACCGAACGACTGGCCGCCGAGCTCCTCAGCGAGGCAGGGCCCGTGGAGACGAAGGGAACCACACGATGACACAGAACGCACGGGGCATCAGCGGCTACGAGGCGTTCGCGCAAATGCGCGGCGAACTCCTCGACATGGCAGACACCCTCGGACGGAGCGCGGGCGAACTGGACCAGGACACCCTCAGCACCGCCGTCACCGAACTCCGCGACCGGATCAGCAGGGACAGCTTCTCGGTGATCATCATGGGCGAGTTCAACTCCGGCAAGACCACCACGGTCAACGCCCTGCTCGGCGAGAAGGTGCTGCCCGTCAGCGGCAAGCCCACCACGGCGGTGCTCACCGTCGTCAAGTGGGGGCAGGAGCGCAGGGCCACGCTCTACCCCCTCGAACCCGGTGACCGGCCCGAGGAGGGGAAGCCCGTCGACCCGGACGAGCTCCACCACCACATCACCATCGACGCCGGCGCCACAGCCCCCCGCACCTGGGGGCGGGCGGAGGTCGAGTGGCCCCTGGACCTGTGCCGCAACAACGTGGAGATCATCGACTCGCCCGGCCTCAACGAGGACGAGGCGCGCTCACGGATCACTCTCGAACACACCACCAGCGCCGACGCTGTGGTCTTCGTCGTCAGCGCGCTGCAGGGGTTGTCGCAGAGCGAACGCGAGGTCATCGACCACAACCTGTGTATGTTCGAGCACGACAACCTCTACCTGCTGGTCAACCGGATCAACCAGGTCGAGGACGAGGTTGAGGAGGTCCGAGCCGACCTGCTCGCCCGAGCCAAGGAGTACTGGGGGCTCGACGAGGACCGGGTGCTGTTCATCGACTCCCGCTCGGCCCTGCTCGGGCGTTCCGCCGACGACCCTGACCGGGTCGTCGCCTCCGGTCTGGTCGAGTTCGAGCACAGCCTGGAACGCTTCCTCACCGAACAGAAGAGCCGGATCAAGATCGTGGTGCCCGCCTCCGAGATCGGCGACCTGGCGTCGGCCGCTCGGGAGAACATCGATGACCTGTACGTGCTCATGGACAAGGACCTCGCCGAGCTCACCGGGGAGTACGAGCGCCAGCAGGGCCCCCTCGACCGGCTCTGGGAGGAACGCAACACCATCGACCGCATCATCGGCAACCACCTGGAGGCGACCCGCCAGCAGGTGTCGGAGTCCGCCGAACGCATGCTGCTGTCAGCCGCGGACTCCTGTGTGTCCTGGGCACGGGGGGTGCCCACCAGAACCGGGTCGACCTGGCGCTGTGGCGGGCCGGGAGGAACGCCGAGGCCCTCAGCGAGGAGATCAACAACGCACTGTCCGACCGCATCCTGGAACACGCCGACACTTGGCGTAAGGGCGAACTGACGACGTTGCTCGACCAGCGTGCCACCGAACTGCAGGAGCAGGTCGGTGAGAGGTTCGTGGCCTTCGCCGAGGACCTCGACAAGATCCGCACCGCCCTGCTCAACGCCGGTACCGACGGCCGTGAACACCTGCCCTCGACGTTCTCCCGCACCGCGAGCGCGGGCGCGGGACTGCTGTTCAACCCGGGCACCGCCCTGATTGGGTCCCAGTTCGGGTTCAAGGCGATGCTCAAGGAACTCGTACCCCAGTTGGCGGTCATGGTCGGTCTGGCACTGCTCGGGTTCGGCCCCGGCGTGATCTTCGCCGCCGCCGCGGGGGTGGGGGCGGTACGCACCTTCGCCCAGATGAACAAACTCAATGAGAAGATCGTGCGCACCGCCGCCGAACAGGTCTCCAGGGAACTGCGGTCCAAAGCCCCCGTGCTGGCCGACACGATCGCCGGGGACGTGCACCGGCAACTCGACGCCCACCGACAGCGGGTCGACCGCGGGCTCGCTGACTCCATCAACTCCGTGCGCGACCAGGTACGGTTCGCGCTGAACCGGCGCGACGAGGCCCAGCAGACCGCCGAGGAGCGCAGGCGGAACCTGACGGTCCACCGGCGCGCCCTCGACGAGGTGCGGCGCCGCTCCGCCCAGGTGGTCAAGGACTGGGCGCTGGTCCGGTGAGCCGGTGAGGTCAGCGGTGCTGACCGCACCGGTCAGAACACGTCCGGGAACCCGTCGAAGCTCTCCCCGCCCTCTGCGCCTGAGCCCCCCTCGGCCTCAGCGCCCTCCTCCGGGTGGGCCCCGTCGCCGAGATCGACCCGGCCCTCCACACCGACATGGAACTCGGTGTCGGAGGCCGGGGCGTCCAGGCCGTGCTCCGGGTCGTGCTCCGGGCCCCGGCCCGCGCCGGAGGCCGTACCCTCGCGCTCGGAGGGCGGGGAGGAGAGACGCTCCACCACGTACTCGGCCGCCGCGGCGCCGAGAACCGCCGCGCCCCCGCTGACCGCCCCCTCGCTCACGGACCGGGCCATGCCCGAGGCCCGCGACCGCTCGCCGTCCGGGGCACCGCCGGAAGGCGCCGACGCCTCCGCCGAGCCGGAGGGCAGGGTGATCCAGGCGTCCCCGGAGAACCGCTCCGGGCGGGTAGCGACCTTCACCCGGGAGAAGTCTTTGGGACTCAGACCCGGATAGTCCTCGCGTTCGACCAGGTCCCGGTACATGTGGTGGGGCAGGACCACCGCCAGGTCGCGGCCGGGGTTCTCGCTCAGGGCAGCTCGCAGCGGTTCGCAGTCACACAGGCGACAGACCTCGAGCACTCCGTCTCCGGCCCACCCGTTCGCACCGCGGTGGGTGATGCCCTGGCCGATCGCCGCACGTATCCGCATCCGGCGGGAGGCCATCACCCGGCGGTTGGACCGGCCCAGGGACACGCCCAGGGCACTGCACAGCCGCGACACCGTTCGTGGCTCGTCCACCTTCTGCGGCAGCAAGATCAGCAGCCCGTCGCCCTGCTCCTGCTGGTCGACCCGGCGCCAGGGCACCCCGGCGACGCTCAGGGCGTCCTTGACCACTTCGCGCAGGCGCTTTTGCAGAGCGAGCTGTTCGGTGTTGTTCCGGCTGCTGTAGGACTCGACGTCGGTGACCAGGCACACCCGGCGCTCCCCGCGCGGCACCGCACTCACTCCCGCCCCCCGGTGTCACCGGGGCAGTCCTGCGACATCGCCGCCAGCCGGGCGGTGTCGGTGATGACGACCTGTCGGTACCGGGTGATCAGGACGCCGGAGCCCCGCAGGGTTCCCAGAGCCCGCCGGATACTCTGCTCGGTCGTGCCCACGAGCGCGGCCAGGTCGGCCTGGCTGAGCGGTGCGGTGATCACCAGGCCCTCGTCGGTGCGCCGACCGCAGTAGCGGCCGAGTTTCTCCAACACCCTGACCAGCCGTGTCACCACGGGGGCGCCGGTAGCGGCGGTGCGGTGCCCGATGGCCTCGCGCAGCTTGGCGTTGACGCTGTTCTGCACGGCGTTGCCGATCGCGGGCCTGGCCCCGAGGAAGTCACGCAGCACGGTGCCGCCGATAGTCCGCACCCGGGTCGGCGCCGCCGCCATGACCGTGGCCGAGCGCGGTCGCCCGTCCAGCACCGAGAGCTCTCCCACGATGTCACCGGCCATCCGAATGGCCAGCAGGGTGGTGTGGCCCTGGGAGTCCGCGCCGAGTACCTTGACGCAGCCTCCGAGGATCAGGTGTGCTTCCCGGCCCGTTTCCCCGAACCGCATCAGGAGCGAGCCCCGGTCGAAACCGCGCGCGGTCCCCAAGGAGAGGAACGCGGCTCGTTCGGGCGCGGTGAGTGAGGCCATCAGACTCTGGGAGTGCCAGCCCTCGTCCGCGATCCAGGGGTGAGAGTGGGGTTGTGCGGGCACCGGTTCTCGTGTCGCGGGGGGACGTGCCGCTGGAAGCTTCGCCATACCTGCCGCCGTGTGGTCTGGAGCGTGGGAGCTCGACGGGATCTGTCGCCGCAGCGGGAGCACGTCCAGGGAAGGGGCCGGGCCAGAGCGTTCCGGAGACGTCGCGGATGGAGGGGCGGGGGAGCCCCTCACTGGTGATTTTAGCTTTCGGGGCGCCAGTACGGTAGGAAAACGGCGCTATCTGTCGGTTCGCTGTGCTGCCGTCGGGCCCTGGGGCCCGCACCGCCTCATCTGACCTGCGAACTCCGCGACCGCGACGGTCATCCGGTGTCCTTGGCGACCCTGTTCCGCCGTACGCTGCATTCGCAGGTCGTTGATTGTGAGCCCAGTACACGCGGGGAGAACCGGTTCCCACTGGCTGGTGCAGGTCTGCCCGTCACACATCGACTCGATGTGCTGTTCGGTGAGGCGGGTGACACGTGACCCCCTGAACCGACCGCGCGCATGGCGAAGGGCGTCGGGGATCAGTGTGTGACAACCGACCTCGGAACTCTTCTGGGGTCCAAACTCATGCTCCTCACCACAGCCGAGGGCAGCGTGTGCGCCTTCTGCCCGGCCTACCCCAAGGGGCCGGACGAACGCACACAAGCGCTGCGCCTGCTTCGCGCCCAGGAGCGCGATGTGATCGGTGGCACAAGGGGAGAGTCTCCTGGGGGAGGTGCCTGGTCGTGGCGAACGAGCCGAGGGTGGAGGCGGCGAGAGCCGCGGCCTTCGCGTGCCGGTGGGCGGAGGCCGAGCGGTGCTTCCGCGACCTGGACCCCGCCGAACTGGACGGGCCCGCGCTGGACGACCTCGCCGACACCCACTGGTGGCGGTGCCGCCTGGAGGAGTCCATCGCCGCGCGCCAGCGCGCCTATGCCGCCCACCACGCCGCCAGAGCGGCGCCCGAGGCCGCCATGGCCGCCTGGCGGCTGTTCGACGCCCACCTGATGTACGGCAGGGAGCGGGTGGCCGCCGGATGGCTGCGGTGCGTGCGCAGCCGCCTGGAGGGCGTGCCGGAGTGCGCTGTGCACGGTTACCTGGCCTTCGCCGACGCCGAGGGCGCCTACCATTGCTCGGACCTGGCCGCCGCGTGGGAGGCCGCCGCGCGGATGGTGGATCTGGGCGAGAGGCACGGCGACCCGGACCTGTCGGCGATGGGCACCGTGGTCAGGGGGCGCGTCCGTGTCGCCGAGGGTTTAGTGGAGGAGGGCCTGGGCCTGCTGGACGAGGCCATGTGCGCCGTCCTGGCCGAGGAGACCACCCCGCTGTTCACCGGCTGGATCCACTGCCTGGTGGTGTCCGACTGCTTCGCCGTCGGCGACCTGGAACGTGCCGAGGAGTGGACCGAGGCCGCCATGACCTGGTGTGAGAGTCTGGAGCCGGAGGCTCCCTACCGCGGCATGTGCCGGATCAAGCGGGTGGAGCTGAACGCGCTGCGCGGTGACCTGGACGGGGCCGAACGCGAGTGCCGCCGTGCCTGCGACGAACTCCTCGCCTACCAGCCCGCCTCGGCCGCCGAGGGTTACACCGTACTCGGTGAGATCCTCCGTCGCCGCGGCGCGGCCGCCGACGCGGACAAGTCCTTCGCCCGCGCCCGCGACCTGGGCGGTGAAGGCCAGCCCGGGCTCGCCCTCGTACGGCTCGCGCTCGGAGACCCTGACGCGGCGGCGAACATGCTCGAAGGACGCAGGCCCGTGTCCGGCATGGACCCGACCGGCCGTGCCCGGCACCTGGCCGCGGTGGCCGAGGTCGCACACGTACGCGGCGATCTGCCCGCGCTCAAGTCCGCCGCGGCCGGACTGGCCGAGTACGCTCGCAGCACCCTGGAGGGCGCCGCCGCGGACCTGACCACGGCGCGGCTGCGCCTGATGGAGGGCCGTCCCGCGCTGGCGCTGGTCTCCGCGCGCCGCGCGCCGCGCGCACGGCGCGCTGACGGGGATCGGCCTGCCCTTCGAGGCCGCTCAGGCGCGGATACTGGCCGGGACCGCCCGTGTTGAGGGGGGCGACCTGCCCGGTGCCCGACAGGACTGGGCACAGGCGCGCGAGCAGTTCGCTGCAGTGGGGGCCCGTGCCGATGCCGAGCGCGTGTCCGGGCTCCTGGGACCCGTCACCCGTCTGCCGCACGGGCTGACCCCGCGCGAGGCACAGATCCTGCGACTGGTCGCGACGGGCCGGACTAACCGGTCCATCGCCGCGGAGCTGCACATCAGCGAGCACACGGTGGCCCGCCACATGAACAACATCTTCACCAAGCAACGCCACGTCGACCGACTCGACGGGAACTCTCCAGCCGGTACCGATGATGTCGGCGTAGTAGTTGGGCGTGCCGTCACCGCCCAGGGTGGTCAGGCGTTCATAGGTGTAAGCGATCTCGAAGACGTGCTCACCGGTCAGAGCCGGATCGGCTTCGAAGTTGCCCAGGCGCACGAGGGTCGTGCTCTCTCCGTGGCTCTCCTTGCGGTGGTGGCTGATATCCACCGCAGGCCGTCTGGTCCCTCTCCCCGGATACCGGTGAGGCCGAAGTCGCGCCAACCGTAGCCGTCGATCCACCCGGTCTCGGGCAGCTCCCGGGCCAGGCTGTGGGACGGCTCGTCACCGAAGTCGTAGGTAACCGTCTCGACCATGTCGACCGCCCCCGAGGCGTGCACCGTGACCTGGGTATCGAACCCCGTGACGCGCCACCAGGAATACGGAGCGGCTTCCCGGCCGAGGAGGAGGTGGAGGCCGAGGGCGAGCAGGATCAGCAGCGAGGCGCTTCCCACCAGCACGGCTCTGGTGATGGGGGTGGCCTTCCAGGCCACCGGCGCCTACACGCTCGGTTTCGGGCTGCTCGCGGTGGTGGCTCTGGCCACCGCCCTGTACACGGCCGTCGCCTTCCGGGGTGCGGCGCAGGTCAGGGCGGAGTGGTGGTCCGCCCCGCCTGACCCCGGGGAACGCGGGAGCACGGGTGGCTCAGGTTCGCGCCCGGGCCACACGGACGGCCGCGTGCAGCCGCAGTCAACGGGCCGCGTTCCGCGAAACCCTGGACCGCGGTTCCCGCGCACACGGAGGGGCGCGCACCCCTGCGACCGCGAACCGTCGGCGCGGCCCCGGACCGCCGGCGGGGGTGGAGGAGCCCTGCCCCGGACACGGGGCCCGGCGTGCTCAGCCGGACGCGTTCCAGTGCCCGGTCAGGTCCCGGTAGAGCGGGGAGTCGCGCAGCAAAGACCGGTGTGTGCCGAACGCCGTGCCCGTGCCGTCCAGGACAAGGATCCGGTCGGCCCGCAGCGCCGACGACAGCCGGTGCGCGATGACGAGCAGTGTCGTGTCCGGGCGGTCTGCCAACGCGTCCTCCGCGTGCGCCTCGGCGGCCGGGTCCAGATGGCAGGTCGACTCGTCCAGGATGAGCAGCGGCGCCGGGGACACGTAGGCCCGGCCCAGGCAGAGCGCCTGCCGCTCCCCGGCCGAGAGGCTCGCGGGATCCACGTCGGCGTCCAGGCCGCCGAGGCGGTCCACCAGCGCTTCCAGCCGCAGCGCCGCCACCGCCCGGACGATACGGTCGTTCCCGGCACCGGGCTCCAGCTGGGCGAGGTTCTCCCTGACCGAACCGGCGAAGACGTAGCCCTCCTGGGGGAGGAGCACCCGCATCCGGGCCAGTTCCCGTGGAGAACGCCCGGCGATCGGCTGTCCCGCCAGCCGTACGGTTCCCTCGTCCGGGGCGTGCAGTCCGGACAGCACGTGCGCCAGCGTGGATTTGCCGATCCCGCTGGGGCCGACGACCGCGATGCGCTCCCCCGCCCCGACCGAGAGTGAGAAACCCTCCACCAGGGGGCGTGTCCCCGCCCCGTAGGACACCCGCACACCACGGCACCACACCGCCGGCACCGGCCCCGGTCCGGTGCCCGGGAAGGAGAACGCCCCGCGCGCACCCGGCTCCGCCGCCCGGGGGGTTCCCCCGCCCGCGGTGTCCGCGCCGTCCGCATCCACGGACACGAACCGGTCCAGGACCACCACGAGACGGCTGCCCGCGGCGCCCACGGCGGTCATCATCGCCCGGAGCGCCGGCAGCAGGGACTGCACGAGATAGGCCAGGGCCCCCATGATCGCGCCCGTGGTGACGCCCTGCCCCAGGAGCCACGGCGTGGCGGCTAGCAGCATGAGTACGGGGAGGTGGCCGGCGACTCCGAGCGTCAGGGTCCGCACGGCCGTCCACCGGGCCAGGGACCGCGTCGACGCGGCGGCCTCCTCGACCAGGGCTCTGGTCTCCTCGTTCGCCGTGTCTGTGACCCCGCAGGCCACCAGGTCGCGCAGTTGGCCCGGCAGACCTCCGGCACGATCGGTGAACGCCTCGTCGGCGTCCAGGAACCGGCGTTGCGCCGCGGCCATGGGGGCCAGGGTCAGTAGGAAGAGCACCAGCCCGAGCAGTATGGGGGGTAGCACGACCAGCAGCAGTGCGGGGGCCAGGGCGAACATCCCCACCAGCACCCCCGCCGCGATGAACAGGAAGGACCGCACCGTCAGGACCAGGCCGGCGAAGCTGTCCCGCGCGATCTCCGTCTGCTGGGTGAGCCGCGAGACCGCGGCGCGCCGGGCACCCGCCGCCCGTGCCGGATCGGCCACGGCCCGGTTCAGCGCCTGGCGGACCGCGCGCCGCACCAGCCCGTCCCGCAGCGGCTCCACCAGCCCGGAGAGCTGACCGAAAACACCGCGCAGTACGGGCCCGGCCAGCAGGATCGAGACTGCGGCGACGGCCAGCCACCCCAGGCCGACGGTGGGCTGCCCCGCCAGAAACCCCTGGTCCAGGGCGCGCGCCAGACAGATCCCGACGAGGAAGGTCTGCGCCGACTCCAGCAACGACCAGGCGCCCAGGCGCAGCAGCACCCGCCTGTGGCGCCACAGGAAGGGCCGGGCGTGCGGCATCAGCCGGCGTATCGCGCCCCGGTGGTGGCCGGACCGGGGTGGGGGCTGGCTAGCCGACCCGGCTGTCCGCGCCGGTCCGGCCTCCTCCGCCAACGCTGCGGGCCTCACCGGTCCACCCGCTCACCGCGGGCGTCGCCGCAGTCGAAGACCGCTCGGTATTCGGGGTCGCGCCACAGTTCGGCGTGCGTGCGCACGGCCCGGACACGGCCGCCCTCCAGCCACACCACCTGGTCCGCGCGCGCCGCGGTGGAGAGCCGGTGCGCCATGACGATTCGGGTACCCGGGCGGACCTCACGCGCCAGGGCCCGGTCCACCTGCCGTTCGGTCGCCGTGTCGAGACTGGAGGTGGCGTCGTCCAGGATCATCAGCCGCCCGGCGTGGGCGAACGCCCGGGCCAGTCCCAGCCGTTGCAGTTCCCCGCCTGAGAGCGGTGCCTCCTCCAGCGCGGTGGCGTACCCGCGGGGGAGCGCCCGGACGAAGTCGTCGGCTCCGGCCGCCCGCGCGGCCGCCCGTACGCGCTCGGCCGACGGGGTCTGGACCCCCGAGGCGATCGCGTCCGCGACGGTGGCGCCCCGCAGCGAGGGCCGCTCGAACGCGTATCCGACCTCCCTGCGGAGTAGGTCGGACGCCACCGCGCCCACGGGTACGCCGTCCAGGCGGACCTCGCCCTCGTCGGGGGTGGTGAGCCCTCCCGCGACGGAGCCCAGCGTCGACTTGCCGGAGCCGGAACGTCCCACGACGGCCACCGTCTGGCCTCCGGGCACGCGCAGGTCGACCCCGCGCAGCACCCACACGCCGTCAAGTGCCACTCCGACCCCGCGCAGTTCCAGTGTCCCGGGGCCTTCGGGAGGCAGCTCCCTACGCCCGTGGGCCAGCGGTGGGACGGTGATGAGCTCGTTCACACGACGCGCGGCCGTGCGGCCGCGGATCAGCGCTCCGAGCGGGCCGGCCACCGCCCCCAGCCCAGCGGCCAGTGCGGCGTAGCGGGACACCGCGAGCAGGTCGCCGACGCTGATCCTCCCCTCGGCGAGGCCGAACCCGCCTACGGCGAGTACGGCGGTGATGAGCAGGGGCATGAGTACTCCGCTGCGCGCCATCGCGGAGCCGTGCACTGACCACATGCGCCGCCCCTCGGTACCGAGCTCACTCAGGGGCCGCAGGACTCGTGCGCGTTCCTCGTCCGTGGTCCCGGCTGCGGCGATGGCGCGGGCACCGCCCAGGGCGTCCGTGAGCCGCGTCGCGAGCAGGGACTGCACCCGCTGGTACCGGGAGACGGTGTCGGAGGAGTCGCGGGCGAAGGAACGCAGCAGCAGGCCCAGGGCGGGGAGTCCCAGGAGGAAGGCCAACCCGATCCACGGGTCGATCACGAACAGCGCGACCAAAGCTCCGGCGGGGGCGAGGACGGCCGTGATGATCTGGGCTGCGGCGGCCGGGGCCGCCCCGGCCTCGGTGGCGTGCACCGAGAGCCGCGTGGCCACATCGCCGGGGGAGAACCGGCTCACGCTCCTGGGCGGGGCCGCCAGCAGCCGTCGGACCGCACGCAGCCGCAGCCAGGCGGTCGATCGTGCGCCGACCGTTCCCGCCAGCAGGGCGACGGTCGCGCCCAGGGCGACCTCGGCCGCGGTCAGGGCCACCGTCGCCGCCAGCGCGCGTCCGGCGCCCGGACGGCCCTCCAGGAGCAGGTCGAGGGTGAGGCCGAGCACGGCGGGCAGGGTCAGCGACGCGGCCGCCGCCGCGGCGGCGCACAGCAGGATTGCCGCGGTGCGTCCGGCGCTCGCCCTGGTCACCCGGGCGAGCAGGGCGTCCGCGGAGCGTGCGGCGCGGGGGTCGGCCTTGCCGTCACGCGGGCGGGTGGACACCATCCGGTCGCCTTCCTGCGGGGCTCGTGGCGGAGCCCGGCGGCGCCCACGGGCGCCGCCGGGCCGAAGGGGGTCCGTGTTCACCGGACCTGGAGCCGTGGGGTCGCGGGGTACCGGCCCCACGGCTCGCTCACACCGCGTTCGTCCACGGCCGGCTCCCTAGCAGGTGGTGATGCTCAGGCTGCTGTCGCCGCACAGCAGCAGGCTGGCGGTGCTGGTGCCCCCGGCCTCGCCGTGGGCCTCGTTCTTGGCGGTCTCCAGGGACTGCAGGTCGAGCAGGGTCATAGCTGTTATCCTTTCGATCGGAATTCGCTTCTCCGTTATTCATTTGTTCCGGACCATGGCAGTGGCCGGTTCTGGGTCCGCCGCAGCGGAGGGAGGAAGGGCAGCCGGGCAGGCTGTTCGCTCTGCGCTGCGGCGAGCGCCAGCAGACAGCCCGCGGTGCCCGTGGAGAGGTCCATGGAGAGCCGCATCAGCTGCTCCCCCGGGAAAGCCAGGTGGCCCTGGTAGCGCATGGCGTACCGGGTCAGGGCGTCGATCTGGCGGCGCACCTGTGTCGGCTCGGTGCCGGGCCCGGGAGCCGTCGTCCGGCTCAGGTACAGGACCATGCCCGCCAGACCGCGGAAGAGGCCCGGCTGTGCGTAGAAACCGGACCGCGCGGCCCCCACGATCTCAGGGCGGGCCCGTTCGAACACGTCGTCGGAACGGTGCTCCAGGTAGTCGTCGAGCACGATGCCCACACCGACGCTGCCCTCGCCCAGGTAGGGCATGGTCCGCCACCCCTCGTCCACCTGGAGCGTGCCGAAGGCGCTGGTGACGCAGCGGTCGAGGTCGGCCCGCAGCGTGCGCTCGGCCAGGTCGAGCAGCGCGGTGTCCCCGGTCCGCTCGTACAGGCGCAGGCAGAGCAGGGCCACACCCGCACCCCCATGGAGCAGCCCGGCGCGGCGCCGCTCGGGCGCAGCCGCCAGGAAGCCTTCTGCGGCCAGCTCCGCGCAGCGCAGCGCGCCCGAGTGCAGCTCCGACTCCCCGGTCTCGGTGCCCAGGGAGTCCAGGGCCAGCCCGATTCCGGCGGTCCCGCCGTGCAGGCCCGGACCGAGCCCCTCCCACGGCTGCGCCATGACCAGCTCGGCCAGTGACAGGGAAGCATCCCCGTGACCGAGGCGGTGCAGGGTCCAGGACAGCCCCGAGAGGCCGTCGAAGAAACCCAGGGGGGTCCCCGAGCCGGGCTCCTTGCTGTGCCGCACCAGCCACTGCTCGGCCTCGGGGCACCGCGCGGCGCCGCTCTCGGCGAGGGCGTAGAGCACTCCGGCGGCCCCGTAGCCGAAGGAAAGCCCGCCGCCGGGCGTCGTGAACTGGGTGATGTCGCCTGGAAAGTAGCGGTCCTCCCGGTCGGGGGTCGCCGAGGCGAGGATGGCGCTGACCATCGAGTCCCGGCTGCGGGGCCAGTCTCCCGGCTCGACCGGAGGGTAGGGGTCGTGTGCGTCGCTGACTGCGGTGCGCCCCTTCCGCGTGGACGCCCCCCTGCCCGCGGCACCGTCCGGGTCGCGCAGGATCTCGGCCACGCCGAGTTCCAGGAACTCCCGGGCCTCGGGGAAGACACGCGCGGCCTCCTCGGCCAGGTGCCGGGCCTTGCTCCGGTCCACCGCCAGCACATTGGTCAGCGGCAGGAGGAGGGCGATGCGCAGGCAGGCCAGGGCGTACAGGTCCACGTCGAAGCCCCGGCGCCCGCGCGGGGCGACGAAACCCGGGTTGGCGACCGTCTGGCGGCTGCCCTCGTCGATGTTCCGTGCGACCTCGAAGTCGAGCAGCACCACCGAGGACTCGTCCTCGGAAACCATGATGTTGAACAGGTGCAGGTCGTTGAAGACGATGCCGCGCGCGTGCACCGCCTCGACGGCCTCCTCCACCAGACCGTGCAGGCGCATCGCCCACCGGCCGTACTCCCTCAGCGCCTCCGGTGCGGGGTCGGCCTCGACCAGGGGGTGCCGGTGGGCGAAGTAGGAGTTCAACGGTTTGCCGTGGATGAACTCCATCACCAGGAAGTGGTGCTCGCCCAGGGTGAAGGAGTCCTTGACCTCGGGAGTGCAGGACAGTCCGGAGAGGTGTTCCAGGGCTGTGCGCTCCTGTTCCAGGCGGTGTACCGCGTCGGCGCCGTCGGCGGCCAGGCCGGCGTGCGGCCGGGCTTCCTTGAGTACCACGGGCTCACCGGTGCGCCGGTCCCGCCCGGCGTAGACACCGCCGCCGTTGGAGAAGTGCAGGGCGCGCTCGATGTCGTAGGGCAGACCGGTGACGTCCACGGCGTCGCGTGCCTCCAGGTGTGGACGGAGGAAGTCGGGGACGGTCACCCACTCCGGCACGTGGAAGGCCGGGCCGCGCTGGTCCGGCACGAGCACGCCCTCGTTGTTCTCCAACGCGGGCACCGGCTCGCCGTGCTCGTCGTAGCAGTGCCGTCGGGTGAAGCTCCCGTAGCGCAGGTGGACCGGCCCCGCGTTCCAGCGCAGGTCGCTGAGGATGTACGGGCCGGGTTCGCCGCCCACGAGTGCGTCCAGGCCGGCGGCGACCGAGGCGCACTCGTCGTCGGTCGGGTAGATGGTGATGAACTTCCCGCTGCCCCCGCGATCCGCGTACTTGGCGTTCCGGTTGTGCAGCAGGTACCGGGTGGGGACGAACTTGAAGGAGACGTCCCGTTCCACGCAGTAGTCCCAGACCCGGGCCAGGATCGTTTCCGCGTTGTCCAGGCAGGCGGAGACGTGGATCTTCCAGCCCTGGTCCGGTAGCCGGTGCTCAAGGGGACGCAGCGCCAACCAGTCACCGGTGCGGTTCCTCTGCCATCCTTCGGGTGCCGGCCACTCCGCTCTGGCGAAGACCTGGTCGCGTTCGCCGACCGTTCCGGAGGTGCCGGAACCAGCCCAGATGCGGTGGGGCGTGTCGTAGAAATAGCGGTCGGCGTCGCAGAACACACCGTACCCCTTGATCATACGAACTCCCTCACGGCTTAATTGGTCAGCGGCCTTCCAGATGGTGGCATGTTGGTTATCTCCATGTCCATACCTTTGCCTGTAATTTTTCGGGTCTTCCTTTACTCGGCATTAACTTACGGGGCGAAAAAGACGTCCTTCTTCGGTCCTGATCTGCGTATTCGCGGCTCCTGTGGCCAGGTTCGACGCGAGTGTGGCTTGCGGGGTGCGTACGGGGTCCTCCCTGTCACTTCCAGGGCCGAAAGACCCCTTTGCTTCGGAGGTGTCTGATAAAAGCAGGTCGAAGCGTTGGCAGGCCTCTGGCGTGGCATTTTACTGCGCTTGACGTGGTGTCGTTAATCTACTGGTTTGGGAAGTTTTGCGAGGTCTGTAAAGGGTGTGAACAGGGAGGTTGGGTCTTTCCGGGAAGGCGCGAGGGCATACTCAGGGGGTTCTCGGATGGGGGCTGGTTGAACCGCATGGCCTTGATAAAAACATTGAAGCCCTGTCTCCGGCGTCAACGTGTGCGGTGGCCTCCAAGTGCGTGTCCGTCTTTGGTATATCCTCGTAACGAAGAAATTCACCTCCCGGAAGGGGGAGGCGTACATGTCGGGAGTGCGGCTGCTCAGGCCTCTGCTGAATTCCAGGTGAGCTGCCCTGGAGGGGCAGCCGAAGCGCTTTCCGGGCTCGCGGAGGAGGGCGCTTCGGGGCGGATCCCAGAACTTCTCACCCGCTGCGGTTCCTCCGCCGTGAGAAAGGTTCTTCGCATCTGAAAGGACTGCACCTGACAGACACGGAACGGCCTGGCAATCGCTCAGTTCCACAGCCTGCCCGGCCTTGACCTGTGGTGGCGGTGGCACCCCCGTCTCCTCACCGGAGAGCTCGGCCGTTGGCTTCGCGCGGTCGGTGCCATCGGCTCGGCCCCGGGCAGCATGAGCCGCAGCCGTGCGGGGTCACGGGGAAGGCCTCAGGGGCCCTTCCCGCCACTGTCTCCCATGCTTCCCCGGGGCCGGGGCGGTCCCGGCCGAGCTACCCCCGGGCGGCCCGCGCGGTCGCGGCGACCTCGACGACGCGTTCGAGGCGGGCGAGGGTCTCGGCCCGGTGGGACGCGATGAGGACGGTGCCGTGGAATTCGGCGATGACGTCGGAGACCAGTCGTTCGGTGGTCGGGTCGAGGCTGGCGGTCACCTCGTCCACGAGGAGGATGCGCGGTCGGCGGGCGAGGGCACGGGCCAGGCACAGGCGTGCGCGCTGTCCGCCGGACAGCCGCACACCTGCCTCTCCGAGTTCGTCGTCGAGACCGATCC
Organism: Nocardiopsis valliformis DSM 45023; assembly: GCF_000340985.1. Classification (NCBI taxonomy): domain Bacteria; kingdom Bacillati; phylum Actinomycetota; class Actinomycetes; order Streptosporangiales; family Nocardiopsidaceae; genus Nocardiopsis; species Nocardiopsis valliformis. Next base: position 352,569 of record NZ_ANAZ01000008.1, on the reverse strand, counting down.
AGGCGGTGGCTTCGACGCGTTCGAGCAGAGCGGTCAGTTCACTGTCGGAGCGTGGTCCGCAGCCGCGCAGCAGGTTGTCACGGACGGTGCCGTGGAAGAGCATGGCGTCCTGGTCGACCAGGGCCACCGCGCCCCGCAGCGCCCCGTCGTCCAGTTCTGCGACGGGTACGCTCTCGCCGTCCGCCGTGACGAGCTCGACGGCGCCCGCAGAAGGATCCCAGAGGCGGGCGGCCAGGGCGATGACCGTGCTCTTGCCTGACCCGGAGGGGCCGACCAGGCCGACGTGCTCTCCCGGTACGAGGTCGGCGGACCAGGAGGTGAGCGTTGGCCGTCGGCCCTCATAGGAGAAGGACACGTCCCGGAACCGGAGGCCGAGCGGCCCGTCAGGCAGCTGCCTCGGCGCATGGTGCAGGGCGACGACCGGGGGACGGTTGATGCCGGCGGCGACGCGTTCGGCTCCGGAGACGAGCGGATGGAGTCGGGTGAGTGTGTCGGTGGCGTCCACGACCGCGGCGATGCCGGCCAGGGCCAGAGCGACCAGCGCGGGCAGTTCTGCGGGTGCCAGCCGCACCGGTGCGCCCTCGGAGAGCACGCCCGCCGCGGCGGCGCTGGTGGCGATGACACCGATGACCACGCCGGTGAGGATGAGTTCCCGTAGGGCGGTGACCAGCTGTGACAGCAGTTCGCGCCGTTGCGCGAGGGTGGTGGCGCGGGCCGTGGCGGCGCTGGTCTGGGCGATGATGCGGGGCGCGATCCCGTAGGCGAGTACCTCGCGCAGGGCGCCCAGCGCGTCCACGATGTGCGCGGACAAATCAGAGCGCTCCCGCTGTTCCCGCTCGCCCAGCCGCCGGGCGATCCGCGCCCAGTACAGTGCGCTGCTCGCCACGACGGCGGCGCCCAGGAGCATGACCAGTGCGGCTTCGGGCAGCAGCAGGGACGCCGTGACCAGGGACGCGGTGAACAGGGTGAGCGAGGCGCCGAGCTGAGCGACCGTGTGGGCGTAGAAGAACTCGAGCTTTTCGATGTCGTCCATCGCGACGGCCGCGGCGCGTCCGGAGTGCTCCCGGCGCCGCCCGGGGACACTGCGCGCGTAGGCGTCGAACAGCGCCATCCGCAGCCGGGCCAGCACACGGTAGGCCAGGGCGTGGGAGACATCCATCTCCCGCCAGGTCAGGAGTACGCGCAGCACCACGAGCCCCAGGACCAGGGCCCACCACACGGGGCCGGGCGGTGTGCGCTCCACGACGGCGTGGCCGACCGCCCACGCGGTGAGGACGGTCAGAGCGGCCAGGGCGAGCGCGCTCGTGGTGCCGAGCAGGTAGATCCAGACCATCCCCCGCCACTCGGGGCGCAGGACGGGCAGCAGTTCACGGAAGGCCCGGAACGCGGAAAGGGTGTTCACGGGGTACTCCTGTGCAGGTGTCCGGAGTCGAGGCTGAACACGTCGGGAACCTCGGTGAGCGTCTCGGAGCGGTGGCTGATCATGAGGACGACGCGGTCACGGGCGACGCGGTGCAGGGTGTCGATGACGTCCGCGGAGCGGTCGGCGTCCAACGCGCTCGTCGGTTCGTCCACCAGCAGGACCGGGCGCCGTGCCAGCAGTGCGCGGGCCAGGGCCAGGCGTTGGCGCTGGCCGCCGGAGAGGCTGGTCCCGGCTTCGGTGACCTCGGTGTCGAAACCGCGCGGGAAGCGCTGGATCTCGTCGAGGACGCCCGCGTCGCGGCAGGCCCGGACCAGGTCCGCTTCCGCGGTGGCCCCGGTGACAGCGAGGTTGTCGCGGATGGTTCCAGCGAAGAGCACGGGCCGCTGGGAGACCACGGCGATGTCGCGGGCGCGCAGCGGCCGCCCGTCGAGTTCGATGCTTCCGGTACGCGGGGTGAGGAAACCCAGGAGGAGGTCGAAGAGGGTGGACTTCCCGGCCCCGGAGGCTCCGACGATCGCGGTGAGCGAGCCTCGTCGGGCGGTCAGGTCGAGGTCGTGGATGACGTCGCCCGCGCTGTCGGGGTAGCCGAAGCTCAGGCCCCTCACCCGTAGTGTGTCCGCCGACCGGGCCTCGCCCGTCTGCGCCTCCTCGGGGGCGGACGCGGTGGGCCCGCCTGCGGTGTCGTGCTCTTCGCTGAAGGCCCCGATCCGTTTCAGGCCGGGGATCGCGGTCAGGCCGAGGAATCCGGCGTGCCAGTGCCGGGACAGGTCCCGGATAGGGCGGAACGCCTCGGAGGAGAGCAGGAGGATCAGGTAGACCTCGAGCGCCGGGGCCTGCCCGGTGAGTGCGTGGGTGATGGCTACGGCGGCCGCGGCGACCGCGCCCCCCTGGACGGCAGCGTCGGTGACGGACGTCTCGCCCAGGGATCCGCGCATCACGCGTTCGGTGGCCCTGCGCAGCGCCTCCGAGCGGCGGTCCAGCCGCTCGCGGGTACCGGACACGTCGCCGAGCGCGCGCAGGGTGGCCATGCCGCGCAGGGATTCGAGCAGGTCGGCGCTGAGCGCCTCGTAGCTGTCCCAGTGGTCGAGTCCGCGCCGGGCCATCATCCGTTTCCATGCCAGGGGCCCTACCAGCGCGAGCACCACCCCGGCGGCGACGCACAGACCCGCCCAAGGGGAGAGCCAGAACAAGGCGACCACGACGATCGGGCAGGTGAGGAGTAGTTGCACGATGGCCGGAACGTACTTGGAGACGTAGGCGTCGATCCCGTCCACTCCGTCGCCGAGGCTGGCCCGCATCGAGCCGTCCCGTGCCGCCGTGTCGTGCAGCCGATCGGGCACGAGGGCGGCCTCCATCGCACGGCGGCGCACCGCCTGCCTGACCCGGCCGCCCAAGGACGCGGCGGCCGATGCCTGCGCCAGGGAGAGCACCAGGCGCAGCAGCGCGATCCCGAGGATCAGCGACAGCGCCAGGAGTACCTCCCGGGCCTGGCCGTGCAGGACGGCCGACATCGACCAGGCGATCGCCACGGCCTGTCCGACGTGGGTGAGGAAAACGAGGACGAGCAGTGCCACGCTGCGGCTCAGGGCAGCGGGGAATCGGGTCGCCTCCCGCCACAGCAGGGGGACGATCATCATGCGGCTGACTCCTTGTCGAGGTGGTGTGCGCCGGGGAGCATCGCCAGGGCGTGGACGGTCCAGAGGCCGTGCGCGGCGACGAACCCCGAGACCGGGCGGCAGCGCCACTGCTGAGACAGGGCACCGGTGTAGCACAGCCCGGCCGCCTGCCGGTGGGCCCGCCACAGGGCCGGGGCGAGTTCGGCGGCGGGTGTGTCCACCGCGACGGACCATGCCTGCAGCCGGTGGGCCCCGAGTACCCAGGCCTGCCCGGATTCCTTCGCGGCGTGCGCGGCCTGCGGGTCGCGGGTGCGCTCAGCAGCCTCGAACTCGCCGATCGCCGGGGAGCGCCGCACAGCCAAGGCGTTGCGGCGATCGGGCAGCACCGACCAGGTCCGGGGAAGTTCAACGGCGGCCAGAGCGATCTCCGGTGCGAGTCCGCGTGCGAGCCACCGTTCGTGCTCTGAGGCGCTCGGGACGCCGAGCAGCTCGCGCAGCCGTGGGCCTGGGCCCAGGTGGACCGCGGCGGGGCCCGGGGCGCACAGGAACTCCACCGCGGCCAGGGCGTAGGCGGTGTCCGCGATCCACAGCGGCCAGGCCCGGTGGCGGTACCGGCCAAAGCTACGACCGGGCTGCACGGTCAGGACCAGGTGGGTCCCCCGCACGGCGGCGCCGGGGGCCTCCCAGCCCGCGTCCCGTTCACGGTCCGCGTCGCGCCGCAGCAGTGTGCCCTGCTCCAGGTCGAAGGCGTACCGGCCCGCCTCCAGGGGGCCGTCCGCGCCGACGACCAGGTGGGTGTGCACGGGGTAGGCCGCCCCCGCGGAGGGCACCGGCCGCCTGTGCACACGGCTCAGCGTCCCGTCGGCCAGGCGGTGGTGTCCCTGGCTGAGCCACAGCCCGTCGAGTAGGGCGCGTTCGCGCTCCGGTACCGCCACCGGGACGGCTCCGGCCCGGTGCCAGGGGTTGGCGCGCGGTCCGGGGGGCACGGGCGGGCCCGGAACCTGGGCGGAGAAGGCGCGCGCCAGGGCGGGCGGCAGGGGCGGGGGCCCTGTCGGGCCCGGCCCCGCACCGTGCGGTGCGGGGCCGGGCGGGAGGGAGGGAGACATGGTGCGGCCTCACATGTGCGGGGGCGGGAGGAGGGTGAGGTCCGCGGGGCTCCCGTCCCAGGAGGTGCGCCACCCCCGTTCGAGGGCCGCCTGCTCAAAACGCGGCATGCCGAGGTAAGCGAAGGCCGCGGGGGCGTTGGGGACGAGCCCCGTGACGAAGCTGCGCACCACCCGCAGCGAGGTGCGGCGCACGTCGCTCGTCGTCAGGTCACGGGTGATGACGCGGTGCCCGCGCTCGTCCAGCCGCCGGTAGACCTCGTCCATGGACACGGGCGCGACCTCGCTGATCGGACGGACGCCCAGTTCGGGTTCGGTGAAGCGCCGGGCCTCGCCGTGGATGCGGGGGTCGAGCCAGACCTGCACGTGCGCGCCCAGGTCGACGACGTGCTCGAACTGGGGGCCGGCGGTGTCGAGGTAGCTGGCGTCGGCACGGAAGTCGAGGTAGAGGCCGCGGGCCATCAGGCCCTGTTCTACGGCACGGAAGACCCACCCGTCGGAGGTGGTGCAGCCCTGGGTGTAGACCCAGGTGTGGACGGCTTCGAGCACGGCCTTGCGGGCGGCCCTGACCGGGTCGAGCGCGGCGGAGAACCCCGCCGCGTACAGGCCGCGCTCTCCGTCGTGCACGATCGCGGCCACGGCGGGGGCGAACTCTGAGGGCATGACCGCAAGGGACACCTCCAGGGAGCTGCCGCGCAGGTCGTCGGCGAGCCCGGGAACGCTCGCGGGGTCGATACCGAAGGTCGGCCCGTCCAGGTGCCACCACAGTTCGAGCGCGTCGCGTTCGATGACCTCCATGACCCCGCGGTCCCTCGCGTCGTCGGCCCCCTGGCCGGTGGCGATCCCGGCGTAGTTCAGGTGGTGCACGCGCGGCAGGTGCCGAAAGCGCGACTGCCGCCAGTTGAGGTAGACCAGCGAGGCCGGCATCCACACCTCGGAGCCGTCGTGGTCATCGCAGCGGGTCCAGAGGGTGGGGGTGTCCTCGGTGAGGGGCTGGTAAGGGAACCCGTCGCGGCTGTACTGCCATGGAGCGCACCGGGGCAGGTCGTCCAGGGCGATCGGGCGACGGCCCGCGGCCAGTAGTTCCGCACGGGTTCCGATGCGCAGTTCGTCGTGGGGGAGCTCGGCGGGGAGCCAGTTCCCGCAGTAGCGCTCGACCCCTTCGGCGATCGCGGCGATCCGGGCCTGCTCGACGTCACCGAACGTCGTGCCCAGCGAGACGCGGTCGGCCGGCCACTCGCCGAGCTGCCGGGCGTCGGCGACGGCCGCCGTCAGCCCCATGTAGGAGGCGGGGGCTCCGGCGGGGTGCGTCACGGCCCGCACGGAGCGGATGATCCCGCACTCGGGGTCGACCAGCGCCTCCACGGGCAGGGGGCGCCCGGCCCCTGCCTTAGCGGTTTCGGTGGCACCCGGGCGGTGCCGCTCGGTTGTGGTGGTGCTCAAGGTGAGGTCCTTTCGTGGCGCCAGGCCTCTGACGCGGAATTGAGGATCGACCGGGTGCGGGACGTGGACGCGGCCGTGAGGATCCCGGTCCATTCCGCCGCGGAGCCGGGCAGTCCTTGGGCTGCCAGCCATGGATCGATGATGTGGGCCAGTCCGCCCGCGGCCGAGATGCGGGCCCGCAGGGCCCGGTCGGCGATGGCGCCGACCAGACCGTGTCCCCACGGGCCGCTGGCGAAGTGGCTCGGGGCGCCCCATTCGCGCGCGAGTCGCCGAGCGTCATGGTCAAAAAAGTCGTCATCGCCGCTGACCACCAGCAACGGCGCGTCGATGCGGCCGTAGCGCGACGCCAGGTCCACACGCTCAGCGCTCCACAGCCGTCGCCAGCCAGCCAGCGTCGCTGGCGACCAGCCCCAGTCCCCGGCGGCCTCGACCACGCCCCGGCTGTGCGCCTGTGCGACGCGTCGGTCGAGCTCGGCCGCTGACAGCGGGGGCTGGGAGCGCCGGTGGCGCCCGTGTTCGTGCCACCATCCGATCCGGTGCAGGATCTGTGGGGAGTCCTCGTGGTCCCACGCGGTCTCGGCCAGCCCGAGAGCGGGGACGAGGGCGATGATCGCCGAGACCGCGGGCGCGTTGTCACCGGTCGCGGCCCGAGCGGCTTCCAAAGCGGTGTGGGCGGCGTACGAGGCACCGAAGAGAACCAGCGGCAGCCCTTCGTATTCTTCGGTCAGTTGAGCGAGCACCCGGCCGCCGTCGTCCTCCTCATGGGAGTAGGGGGACCACGCTCCCGTTGACCGGTACCGTCCGCGCACGTCCTGGACGAGGCAGTGGTAGCCGCGGGCATTCCATGAGCGTGCCGTCCCCGCGTGCTGGTCCACGTCGTAGGGGGTGCGGATCACCACGAGGCCCGCCGGGTTCGCGCATTCCCACACGCGCCCGCGCAGTACTGCGCCGTCCCCGCCCTGGCAGAGGTGTTCACGTCCGGGTTCCACAGTCATACCCGCCGACGCGCACCCAGGTCGATGGAGGGCGGTGGGTCGTAGGCCAGGACCGGGTGCTCGCTGATCGTGCCGGTGGCGGGGACCAGTTTCCACAGCGTGCCGCGGTAGCCCTCCAACGCGTCCGCCCCCTGGGCCCAGGCGAGGGCCAGGGTGAGCAGCCGGCCCGTCATCAGAGTGTGTGCGGCCGCCGAGGGGGGCGTGGAGGCCACGGCCGCGCGCCGCCAGGTGTCGAGTTCGCGAGGGACGAAGCTCGCCGCGAGGCGCCGCCGGTACACCTGCTCGGCACCGGGGTCGTCCCCGTTCAGGGAGAGGGGATCGACGAAGCAGTTCTCGCCCTCGCGGTAGGCGCGCAGCCAGGCGACACCCTGGCCCGGCAGCGCGTCGAGCCGGTCCCAGCCGAGGCGCTCGGCGGAGGAGTCCGCGTACGCGATCACCAGCCCCCACGGTGGAGTGTCCTCTCCGCGGAGCCCGGCTGTGCCGCTGTCCGGGCGGTCAGGGGCGGCCGCCCCGTCGATCGAGTCGAGCAGGGCATCGCCGTCGGTGTGGCGGGTAACGGCCGCACCCCAGCCGGTCAGGGCCTCGGCCACTGCGTCGACGAGGGGGCCCGTACCGATCAGGGCGACTTCGCGTCGCGGACCCGGCCAGCGGTGCTGTGCGTCCTCTTCCTCGCGTGCGGACACCTTCGCCCGCAGTGCCTCGGCGTACGCGTCGGTTTTCCCGTCAGCGCTCGAAGCGCCGCCCAGAACGTCCAGGAGGTCGTCCGGCGGGGACACCAGACGCAGGAAGCGCCCTGAGGAGGTGCGTACGACACCGGTGCCCGCGCTGTCGACGATGGCGTGCGCGCCGGTTCCCGGCACGGGGGAGACGGATGGTTCTGGGGGCATGGCCGACCTCTCAAACGGCCCGGTCGGGCAGCGCGGGGCTGCCCGACCGGGTGGTTCTCAATGACTACGTCCTACGTCGCAGGGACGAGAGTTAGTCGAAGGGGTTCTCGACGAGGGCGTTGGAGTGGGTGGAGGAGAGGTGGGCGAGCTGCTCGGTCTCCTCGATCTCGGCGACGACGTCGAAGGGGTTCTCGACGAGGGCGTTGGAGTGGGAGGCGGACAGGTGGGCGAGCTGCTCGGTCTCTTCGACCTCGGCGACGATCTGGTTGTCCATAGGTCATTTCCTTCTCAATGCATGACGTATCGGTCATAGGCGCCGATACGTGTTCGTGGGGGACGAACGGCGCTCACTGTACTTGATAATGGTTTTCATTTCCAATAGCTTTGCCCAATGAACTTCCAGAACCTCTTCGTGGCCGACTACCGCGCGGGCCGCACGTACGCCGTAGCGGACGGCGCGGTGAGAGAGCTCGGCAACGCTGTGCTCGCCGAGCACGCCGGGTTCCTGGCGCTGCCCGGTACAGGGCGGGGGCCTGCCGGATGGGCCTTCGTCGACGACCGCTCCGGTGCGCTCGTGGTCTCGGGGGACCGGGGGGAGCAGCGCTTCCCCGTGGCCATCCCCGGCGAGCACATCGCCTGTGACGCCTCGGGCCGCTACGTGGTGGTGACGACCGGACTGGGCGCGAACACGCAGCCGTGGAGCGACGTCGTCACCCTGGTCGACCTGGAGCGCAGCGAGTCCGTACGGTTCCGCTCCCGGGTCGGAGAACCCGGTGCCATGGTCGTTCCCGACCAGGCCGGCGGCGAACCCGCCCTCGTGCTGCGGCACAGGGAGCCCGGGGCCCTGGAGGCGTTCCCCCTCTCCCGGTGTCTGGACGTCGCCGCGCACGTGCCGCAGATCACCGGTGAGGCCGTCCGCGGAATCGCCGACGACGGACACGGCGACGTCGTCGACCAGCGCACCGGCATCGCGGCGACCGCGACCAGCAGGGGACTGGAGCGTTTCGTCGTCGACGGCGGTGTCCCGCGCATGCTCGACACCGTCGCCTGGCCCGTGCCCGGGCGCGCCTACTACCTGCGCCTGGACCCGGAGAACGGCCGGGCGGTGGGAGTGGTCCGAGGCGGGCCCGCCTCCCCGAGGGCATGGACGGAGTGGACGAACCACCTGGTCGACACCGACCTGAGCACCGGTGAAACGCGCTGGCTGGAACTGCCCCACGGGCTGGCCTTCCGCTTCGCGCTCGGCGGCTCCCGGGCCGCCGTCGCCACCATCCACCCCGACGGGGACGAGCTCACCGTCATCGAGCGGGCCGAGCCCTCGATGCGCGTCGCCCACACGGTCGCGCTCCCCGCGATGTCGTGCCCGCCCGCCCCCGGACACCTGCCCTGGGACCCGGTCGGTGACGCGCCCGCGCAGCGGCGCTCCGTGGCCGTCGACCCGACGGGGACGACCGTCGCGGTGACCCGGGGAGGCGACGGCCAGCTACACCTGTTCCGCGACGGCGGACTCGACACCGTCACCGTGCCCAGTCCGCTCGACGAGGGCGGGCACCTGTACTGGCAGGGCCGCTCCACCGACACCATTGGCCGGTAGCGATGCCCGACTCCACCCTTCCCGTGCCCCTTGTCCCCACCCTCGACAACGCGCTCACCGAGTGGGAGCGGCACGGCCGCCCCGGCCTGCCGCGGAACGGGTTCACCCTCAGCCGACCGCCCGGACGCCGACGTCAGGGGATCTACCGGGCGGACACCGGGGCGCCGGTGCTCGAACCCGACGGGCACCTCTTGCGCATGGATCCCTCGCCTGACGGGCGGAGCATCTGCGTCCAACTGGCCGAGCGTGCTGACGAGGACGCCGTGCTGGGGCTGGTCGACACCGCGACCGGAGCCCTGCGGCTCTACCCGGAGTTTCGCTGCCGCTACGACCCCGTGCTCTGGGACTCAGACTCCTCCGGTGCCGCACTGGTGGCGGGCCGCTCCCACCGCCTGGTCCGCATCGACGCGCGGACCGGGGAGACGACGGCCTCGGACGTGTCCCCGGACGCCCGGCTCAGACTCTTTCCCGGAGGGCGCCGCGGTCTGCTCGCCCGGAGCAGCCCCGGCAGCCCCAGCCGTCTCATCGACCGGGACACCGGTGTCGAAATCGCCGCGTTCGCCGCCATCGTCCGGATCCTGTCGGCGGGTGAGCACGTCGTCGTCGACGACGGTAGCCGTCTTCAGGGGATCGACCCGGGCAACGGTGCCCAGAGGTGGTGCTGGGACGATCCGGACCTGCGGGTCACCTCCTTCGCCGCCAGCGGTCAGGAGGTCGTCGCCGTCGGTGTGCGCGCGGGCCGCAGCGTCATCGTGCGGCTCGTCGAGGGTTCGGTGGAGGCCGAACGCGAGGTCGTCTACCAGGGGTCCCCGGCTGTCGCTACCGGGGTGAGCGCTGACGCGGGCCGCTTCCACACCCTCATCGAAGGTCCGGTCCTGCCCCCACGGGTCGTGCCCGCCGAGGAACTGCTGTCGGATCCGACTGCCGCCGCCCGCACACAGCCTCTGGCACGCGCCCATCCGGTCCGTACCGGCCCGGCACGCACCGAACGGTACGTCTTCACCGCCGGGGACGGCTCGCGCGTCCCCGTCCTGGTCACCTCGCCGACCGGCGCCGAGGGGCCCGCACCGCTGATCCTCACCTGCTACGGCGGCTTCGGCGTACCGAGTCTGCCGGTGTTCGAACCGACCGTGCCGGCGTGGGCCGAGAACGGCGGCCGGTACGCCGTCGCCCAGGTGCGGGGAGGCGGCGAGCACGGTCCCGCCTGGCGGCGGGCCGGGCACGGCCTCGCCAAGGGCCGCGGTATCGAGGACCTCGCCACCATCGCACGCGGCCTCGTCGAGGCCGGGCTCACCCGACCCGATCTGCTCGTCCTGGCAGGAGCCTCGCACGGCGGGGTCCTGGTCACCAGCTGCGCCCTGGGCGCTCCGGACCTGTGCGCCGGCGTCGTCAGCACCGCGGCGCCGCTCGACCTGCTCAACCTCGGCGCCCACCCGCTCGGACAGCGCTGGGCAGGCGAGTTCGGAGCCTCGGATACCCCCGAGGCGATCGAACACCTGCGCCGGATATCACCGCTGCACCGGGCCAGGGCGCTCACCCCCGGCACCGCGCTTCCCCGCTTCCTCGGCATCGTGTTGGCGGAGGACTCCCGCGTGGCCGCCGCCGACACCCTGGCGGTGGCCGAAGCGCTGCGCCGGGCCGGGGGCAGCGCCGCCGTATGGCGCGCACCGGAGACCGGCCACGGCGCCAACCACCTCGACAGCCTGCACCGCCTCGGGGCCACCGTCCTCAGTTTCGCCGCCGCGGCCACCGGGCCCGCGCGCACCGCTCCATCGACCACGTAGCGGGAGTCCGCGCGGGGCACGGCACGAGCGGCCGGCGGCGAACGCGGACCGTTGCTCGACGCCTTCCGGCCGACGTGCCCCGCAGGAGTGCTCCGGCGGAGCCCCGGCCCCGGCCGGTTGTGCGAGGGTGGTGGTCGGCCGGAGCCGGAACTCGCCATTCCGGGGGCGCGGCGCGCCCCCGGAAGCCCCCTACGGGCCCTGAACGATCTGGATCAGGTTGCCGCAGGTGTCGTCGAACACCGCGGTGGTGACCGGGCCCGCCTCAAGCGGCTCCTGGGTGAAGGCAACCCCCAGCGCGCGCAGCCGCTCGTACTCGCCGCGCACGTCGTCCACGGCGAACTGGGTGGCCGGGATCCCGTCGTCGGCCAGGGCCTCCCGGTAGGGGCCCACCGCGGGGGTGGCCCGCGGGCTCCAACAGGAGTTCGGCGCCCTGCGGGTTCTCCGGGGAGACCACGGTCAGCCACCGGTTCTCGCCTTCGGGGCCGCCCAGGGACACGTCGTGCTTCTTCTCGAAGCCCAGCACGTTCGTGTAGAAGTCCAGGGCCTTGACGGCCAGGTGCTGGGAGATTGCCTGGCGCGACATCGCGAGCCGGTACCGGGAGGCCAGGCGCGCGCAGAGCTCGAACAGCGTCTGCCCGGACCGCTCGCTGAGTTCGTCGAGGATCCTGCGGCGGGTCGGGTCAGCCAGGGCTTTGAACAGTTGGTCGGACACGGCACCACCATAGGCAAGTGGGTGCTTGCATATCAACCCCTCGCCTGCTGGTTCGGTTTTCGAGAGTCGAGGGCCCCGTCGTGGGGCCCTGTCTTGGCCGGAGTGGCGACCCCGCGGCGTGCTGCGCACCGTGCCCGGCGTGGGGTCCGCCGTTCCGCAGGAGTGCCTGACGGGGCGGCCGCTGCTCCCCGCGGTCGGGCCACCGGCGCCGGGGTGCGCCCAGTAGGTTCTGATTCGCGCCCAAGGTTCAGAAATGATAATAGTTTTCATTGTCATCCCTCTGGTCAGGAAGAACCCACAGCATGAGCGTCAGTGCTCAAAGCGCCCCCGCCGCCGAACGGACCGAACCCCCACGACGGCGCAGAGCGCGTTCCAACACCCTCGTCGTCCTCGCCCTCACCCTCGGCCTGCTCCTGGTCGTCCTGGTCTCCGTGGGCACCGGATCGGTCCACGTCGGAACCCTCGACGCCGCCAAGCTGATCCTCGGACACCTGGTCCCGGGCATGCCCTGGATGACCGACGGCACCTACACCGCCCTCCAGGACCAGGCGGTCTGGCGGTTCCGGTTGCCACGTGTCCTGCTCGCCGCGATCACCGGGGCCTGCCTCGCCCTGGCCGGCGGGCTCATGCAGGCCGTGGTGCACAATCCGCTCGCCGAGCCCTACGTCCTGGGCGTCTCCTCCGGAGCCGGGGTCGGCGCCGTCCTGGTCGTCGTCGGCGCCGGGGGAGCGGTCGGCGGGCTCTCCCTGTCCTCGGCGGCCTTCGTGGGAGCCGCCGTGGCGACCGCGGCCGTCTACCTCCTGGCCCGCAAGAACGGGCGCATCGCGCCCCAGCGGCTGATCCTGGCCGGGGTCGCCCTCGGTTCCCTGTTCAGCGCGGTGACCAGCTACCTGACCCTGACCACGGAGGCGCAGAACGTCTTCAGCGTCATGTTCTTCCTCCTGGGGTCGGTCTCCGCGGCCACCATGGGATCGCTGCTGGTGCCCGCGCTGGCGCTGCTGTTCGCCCTGGTGGTCGTGGCCTTCAACATCCGCGGAATCAACGCGGTCCTGATCGGCGACGAGGCCGCCACGGCCCTGGGCATCCAGGTCGACCGGCTGCGTACCGTCCTCCTGCTGGTCTCGGCCCTGCTGGTCGGTGCGGTCGTCTCGGTCAGCGGCAGCATCGGGTTCGTCGGGCTGATCATCCCCCACATCGCCCGGATCACCGTCGGCAGCGACCACCGGATCATGCTGCCGGTGAGCGTGCTCGGCGGTGCGTTCTTCCTGGCCGGCGCCGACCTGCTGGCCCGCACGGTCGCCGCGCCCACCGAGATCCCCATCGGGATCCTCACCGCAGTGGTCGGCGCCCCCTTCTTCCTGTGGATCATGCGCCGTGACGGCGCCTCCAACGCCGGGATGGACCGATGAGAGTCTCCTTCGACGACGTCTCCGTGGCCCGGGGACAGCGCACCATCGTGGCCGGGGTGTCCCTGGAGGTGCCCTCGGGCACCGTGCTCGGACTGCTGGGCACCAACGGCAGCGGCAAGTCCACCCTGCTGCGCGCCGTCTACCGCGTCCTGCGCCCCAGCGCCGGCAGGATCCTGCTCGACGGCGACGACGTGTGGCGGCTGAGCCCCCGGGAAACCGCCCGCCGAGTCGCCGTCGTCGCCCAGGAGACCAACGACGAGTTCGGCATGACCGTCTCCCAGGCCGTGCTCCTGGGGCGTACCCCGCACCACCGCGGCTTCTCACTGGACACCGCGCAGGACCGCCGCATCGCCGCCCGGGCCATGGACCGCGTGGGTGTGGGAGACCTCGCGTACCGCCAGGTCAGCGAACTGTCCGGCGGGGAGCGGCAACGCGTCCTGCTGGCCCGCGCGATCACCCAGCAGGCCCGGGTCCTGGTACTGGACGAGCCGACCAACCACCTGGACATCGCGCACCGACTCGAACTCATGGACCTCATCCGGGAGACGGGGCTGACCACCCTCATCGCCCTGCACGACCTCGACCTGGCCCTGGGCCACTGCGACCGCGTCGCCCTGGTCGCCGACGGCCGCATCGACCGGACCGGCACCCCCGGCGAGGTCCTCACCGCCCAGGTCCTGCGCGAACGCTTCCGTGTGGAGGCCGCCATCGTCCGCAACCCCGAGCGGGAACGCTCGCACATCCTCCTCAACGGCGTGGTCCGGGCTGAGCCCGCGCCCGCCGCCGTCACCCCGAAGGGACACCACTCATGACCGTCGCCCACACTCCGAACCGGCTCCGGACCGCTGCGATCTCCCTGGCCGGACTCACCGCGTTCGGCCTGAGCGCCTGCGGGACGGGCGTGTCGACCCCCGACGAGCCCGACACGGCCGCGGCCGAGGGCTACCCGGTCACCGTCGAGAACTGCGGCGAGGAACTGGTTCTGGAGGCCGCACCCACCCGCCTGGTCGGCCTGAGCCCCTCACAGACCGAACTCCTGGTCGAACTCGGGCTGACCGACAGCCTCGTCGGCCAGGCGCAGACCGATACTCACCCGCTCCCCGAGCAGGTCCAGGCCGCGGTCGCCGACGTCCCCGAACTCAGTGACGCCGCGCCGCCCACCCGGGAGGTGCTCCTGGAGGCCGAACCCGACTTCGTCTACTCGCCCACCACCTACGAGTTCACCACCGAGCAGGGCTTTGCCAGCATCGAACAGCTCGCCGAGGTCGGTGCCGACGCCTACGTGGCCACCGGCGGCTGCCCGGAACGCAGGAGCCAGGGCACGGTGGACGACCTGTTCACCGACATCGAGAACCTCGGTACGATCTTCGCCCTCCCCGAGCGGGCGGATGAAATGACCGAGGAGGGACAGTCCCGCCTCACTGCCGTCGAGGAGGCGATCGAGGGGGCCGAGGCCCCCAGCGTCGCGCAGCTGTACGTGGAGGGCGCGACCCTGATGGCCATCGGTGGGGGGATCGAGTACGACATCATCGCCCGCGCCGGAGGCGATAACGTCTTCGACCCGGACGAGGCCGCGTTCAGCGACTTCTTCGCCGCTACCATCACCCCCGAGGAGGTCACCTCGCGCGACCCCGAGGCCATCGTCTTCTCTGTCAACGACGCCGACCACGAGGAGGCGACCCGCGCCTATCTGGCCGAGACCTTCCCCGACGTGGCCGCCGTGTCCGAGGACCGCCTGGTCGCGGTACCCGCCTCCAACCTGTTCCCCGGCACCCTCGGCAACATCGGCGCGGTCGAGCACATCGCCGAGGGCCTGCACCCCGACAGGTTCTGACCGCCGCTGGGTCTGTACCTGTCGGTAAGGGCCGCACCCGCCGGGAAAGTCCCCTGGCCAGCCGTGTCCCTGAGCGGCGCGATCCGCCCGTTCCCCGCCCCCGGGTGCGGGCGGATCGCGGCCGCCGCCCCGGTGGTGGCCGCGGCCCCGGCCTTGTCGACGGGGACCGGCTCCTGGTCGACCGCGTCGACCGGGTCTCCTACTCGTCGCCGCCGAAGCTGTTGTACTCGTTGGCGCGCTCCTGGCCGGACAGCGCGTGGATGGCGTCCATGACCTCGTCGGTGATCACCCGACGGGCCTTGCCCGGAGCCATGCTGTCGAAGCCGATGGAGAAGTCCATCGGCTCGCCGAAGCGCACAGTGAAGGGGCGCGGGCGCGGCAGGTTCGCGCCGATGGGCTGGACCTGCTGGGTGCCGGAGACCGCGACCGGCACGATCGGTGCCTTGGACTCCAGGGCCAGATGCGCCACACCGGTGCGGCCACGGTAGAGGCGGCCGTCGCGTGAGCGGGTGCCCTCGGGGTAGACCACGCAGGCCTCGCCGTCGTTGAGCCGGTCCAGCATCATCTCCAGTGACACCATGGCGTCGCGGGCGTTGCCGCGCCGGACCGGCATGGCGCCCAGGGAGCTGAACACGGTCTTGGTGAACCTGCCCTTGAGGCCGGGGCCCTCGAAGTAGTCGGACTTGGCGAGGAAACGCACCGGGCGCTGGGTGACCGACAGGGGGATCACGACGCTGTCCACGAAGGACAGGTGGTTGCTGGCGAGCAGGACCGGTCCGGTGGCGGGGACGTTCTCACGGCCCTCGATGGTCGGGCGGCACAGGGTCCTGGCGAGGACCGACGCGGTCTGCCGCAACGCACCGTAGAGCACGTGCTTCTCCCTTGTGTTGTCGGACGGAGCCGACCTCAATGTAATGGTGACTGGCCGGTAATAATGGCTTGGCGCACACAGAGTGCGCTACGTCACGTACCGGGAGAAACGGGAGTTCAACGCGGGACCGCGCCACCCAGCGAGGGGCGGCCCCACACTCGGCTGTACAGCTCCCGCACCAGGCCTGCGGGGTCGGCTTCCCTTAGCCCGCCAAACGCCAGCTGGCGTTGGCCCCGCACACGACCAGGCACGGGTGGTCGCCGGGAACGCGCCCGGCCAGCCATGCGGCGAAGGGCACCGCGGCGGCGGGTTCGGCGGCGATCCGGAACTCCTCCCACAGAAGAGTCTGCGCGCTGATGATCTCCGCGTCGCTGACCAGCGCGGTCGTGACCGGATTGGCGCGCAGCACCTCGAAGGGCACCTGGCCCAGGATGGAGGCGCCCAGCGCGGAGGAAGCGACCGAGTCCACCGGGGTCTGCACCGGGTGACCGGCGGCCATCGCCGCGTGCATGCTCTGGCAGCCCTCAGGCTCGACCGCGACCACACGGCGGCCCTCGGCGCCCAGGCGCACCCCCGCGGCCAGTCCGCCACCGCCCACCGCGACCACGATCGAATCGCATTCAGGGGCGTCGGCATCGATCTCCAGACCGATGGTGCCCTGACCGGCAACCACGAGGGCGTCGTCGTAGGCGTGCAGGTAGCGGACCCCGTCGGACTCCGCGCGGGCCAACGCGGCCTCGGCGGCCAGCGCGTACCGCTCGCCGACTCGGACGATCTCCGCGCCGGTGGCGGCCAACAGCTCCGCCTTGGCGGCGGGCACCGTCTCGGGCACGTACACCGTGGCGTGCACACCCAGCATGCGCGCCGCGGTGGCCACGCCCAAGCCGTGGTTGCCGCCGGAGGCGGTGATCACGCGGTTGGCGGGCTCCCCGCCGAGCAGGGCGTTGAGGGCACCGCGCAGCTTGAACGAGCCCGTGCGCTGGAGGTGTTCCAACTTCAGGGTGAGGGGGCGTCCGTCCAGCTCGGCGCGGATCACCGGGGTCCGGCGGGCGTACGGGGCGATGCGCTCGGCTGCGGCGCGGACGTCGGCTGACGTGGGCACGGCGGGCGCGGTTGTGGTGCTCATGTCCCCACTCTGCCCCTACTGATCATCAACGCAAAGTCGGGTCCGCTGAAGAACGTTCAGCACGACTCTGTGCCAGGCTTTGTTCTGTGTGGCTTTGCCGTGCCACGTGTTACGTCGGGGAAGGGGCGCCGCGGGCCACCCCGCGCCACACTGCCGCCCGCAGCCTGAGGAACTGGCGCCCGCTACGCGATGAGTTCCTCAGGCGCCTGAGGTCGATACAGGTGAGCTTGCCGTACACACCGACGAACGGAGCATCCATGTCCGCGACCGCCACCAGTTTTTCCGTCGCCTTGCCGATCGACGACCGGGTGAGGGCGATGGCCTTCTACCGGGACGCCTTCGGGTTCGAGCTGGTCGGTGAACCCGCCGAGGACGGGGTACCCGAACCACTCATGTTCCGTACGGAAGAAGGCGCCCTGCTGGTGCTGATCCCCAGGGGCGGGTTCGGCTGGGTTCTCGGCGGGGGCCGTGAACTCGCCGCACCCGGGACCAGCGAGTGCCTGCTGGGGATGTCCCTGACCACCGAAGCCGAGGTCGACGCGCTGGTCGAGAGCGTCCGGCGGGCCGGGGGAGCGGTGCCGGCCGAACCCGAGCACAAGCCCTGGGGGTACACGGCGCTGTGCGCGGACCTTGACGGCCACGTCTGGCAGCTCCTCGTGCAGCCGTAACCGGACGGCGTCCACCTGTGCCTACAGGGGTGGGGCGCCGGGCGGGTTCGGAGCGTTCCATCGGTAGACCAGGGCCAGGATCCGGATGGTGAAGCACAGCAGCGCGCCGACCACCGCGATCCAGCCCGGGCCGAAGCCGGTCAGGTCCACGAGTACCACGAACCCCGCCCCGATCATCGCCGGAACGGCGTACAGGTGGGAGTTGGCGCTGAGCACCGTCGGCACCCGGTTCAGCAGCACGTCCCGGATGGTGCCGCCGCCCACCCCGGTGATGACGCCCAGGATCACTGCCTGGAGCGGCCCGAACCCGAACTCCAGCGCCTTGGTCGCACCGATCACCACGAACAGGCTCAGCCCGGCGGCATCGAACACCAGGATGGGCTTGCTCAGGTGGGTGAGCTGGCGGCTGAGGAAGAACGCCAGCGTGCACCCGGCCAGCGCGGTCACCAGGTACCGCCAGTCCTGAAAGGTCGCCGGGGTCTCGCCGAGGAGGACGTCGCGGATGATGCCGCCGCCGATGGCGGTCACCGTCCCCAGCGCCATCACTCCCACGATGTCCACCCGGGCGGTACGGATCGCGGTCAGCGACCCGTCCAGGGCGAACGCGAAGATCCCCATGAGGTCGAGGATGAGAAGAATGTCGAGCGTGGACATACCTGTGCGCCGGGAGCGGCGTTCCTTCCGGTTCGGACCGAGTGCCAACCGAGAATTAGAACACGAAACCGTCCTTGACCACCGCCCTTACGGTGCGTCGGCGGTGTGAGGCCTCCCACGGGTGCGCGGCCGGGTGCCTCGGTGCCCAGCCCCTGACCCGTGCCGTCCAGCCTGCGGCCTGCCTGGACCGGGGCCTCCGGGCACGGAGGGGCTCGCCACGGCAGCCCGCCTCGTGGTCCTGCGCCTGGAGCCGTGGCGGATCCAGGTCCTGCGCGGGCGCGACCCGATCACCGAGATCCCCGCCCGGATCTGGCGGCGCGGGCCCTGACGGACCTGATGAACGACTAAGCGTGTCGGGGCTTCCCGAGCTCCGCCCGGCGGGACACCATCAGGGATGGCAGCCACCGGACCACGGGCGGAGCGAGGCACATGGAACACCTGGACGCGATCGTCATCGGGATGGGGCCGGGCGGTGAGACGGTTACCGACCGCCTGCTCTCCGCGGGTAGGCGGGTGGCGGTGGTCGAACGCGAACTCATCGGCGGGGAGTGCGGCTACTGGGCGTGCATCCCCACGAAGGTGCTGCTGCGCCCGCCCGAGGTACGCGCCGAGGCGGTCGGCGCCGCCGGGGTGGACGACCCCTCGCTGGACTGGCCCGCCCTACGCGCCTACCGGGATCAGATGATCCGCCACCTCGACGACGCGAAGCAGGTCGAGGGATATCGGGAACGCGGTGCCCTGGTGCTGCGGGGCGAGGCCCGGGTCGTGGGTCGCGACCCCTGGCGGGTGGCGATCGGCGACACCGAGCACACCGCCGACCACGTGGTGGTGGCCACCGGTGCCGGGGTGCTGGTGCCGTCGATCGACGGCCTGGACGATCTGGGTCCCGACGTGCTGTGGACCAACCGCGAGGCGACCACCCTCACCGAGATCCCCGAAAGCGCACTGGTGGTCGGGGGCAGCGCGGTCGGGGTTGAGCTCGGCCAGTTCCTGGCGCGGATGGGCAGCCGGGTCACCATCGTCCAGCGCGGCCCCCGGCTGCTGGACCGCGAGGACCCCCGGCTGTGCGAGCTGGTCGGCGAGCAGTTCGACCGGGACGGCATCACCGTGCACCTGGACAGCCAGGTCACCTCGGTGGCCCGGCAGGGAGAGGGGGTCGCCGCGATCCTCTCCGGGGGTGAACGGGTCCGGGCCGAGGTGCTGGTCCTGGCCACCGGCCGCGAGCCCCGGGGCGACCAGCTGGGCCTCGCCGAGCTCGGAGTCGAGCTGGACGGCAAGGCACTGCCGGTGGACGAGCACTGCCGGGTCGTCCCCGGCCTGTGGGCGGCCGGGGACGTCACCGCCCGCGCGATGTTCACGCACGTGGCCAAGTACCAGGGGCGGGTGATCAGCGCCAACATCCTCGGCAACGGCCAGGTGGCCGACTACACGGCCGTCCCGCGGGTGGTGTTCGCCTACCCGGAGATCGCGGCGGTGGGGCTGACCGCGGAGCAGGCCCGGGCCCAGGGCATGGACGTGGCCACCGCAGAGACGGACCTGACCGCGGCCCTGGCCCGGCCCTGGACCATGGAGACCGATCCGAGCGGCACGCTGGGGCTGGTCGCCGACCGCGAGCACGGGGTGCTGGTGGGGGCCTGGGCGTTCGGTCCGCTGGCCTCGGAGTGGATCCACACCGCCGCGCTCGCGATCCGCATGGGGTTGCCGATCGGTGCCCTGCGTGACACGATCCCGCAGTTTCCGACCTTCAACGAGGGCTACCTGATCGCGCTGGAGGCGCTGGACGTCTGAGGGCCGGAGGTCGTGGTGGGTCAGCTCTGATCGGTGTTCTGCCCGGTGCCCAGAGCGGCGGCCTCCTCAGCTGCCACGCTCTGGTTCCACTCGGTCTTGGAGGCCTGCCAACCGTCCTCGTCGCGGCCCAGACGCCAGTAACCGGAGACCGACAGGCGCTCCTTGGGCAGGCGGAGCTCGATCCGCAGCAGGCGGCGCAGGTCGCGGACGAAGTTGGCCTCGCCGTGCACGAAGGCCTGCACGTCACCGGACGGGAACTCCAGCCCGCGCACGGCCGGTACCAGCCGTGAACCCGGGGCGCCGCCCTCGCGGTGCAGCCAGGTCACGTGGATGTCGTCGCGCTCGGCCAGGGGCTGTTCCTCGGCGGCGTTCTCCACTTCGACGAACACGTGCGCCGGACGCCCCTCGGGGAGGCCCTCGAGGCTGGCGGCGATGGCGGGAAGGGCGCTCTCGTCCCCGGCCAGCAGGTGCCAGTCGGCCTCGAGGTCGGGGGCGTAGCCGCCGCCGGGCCCGAGGAAGCGCAGCTGGTCGCCAGGCTTGGCACCGGCGGCCCAGACCCCGGCCAGGCCGACGTCGCCGTGGTGGACGAAGTCGATGGCCAGTTCTCGGGTCCGGGCGTCCCAGGAACGCACGGTGTAGGTACGGGTGACCGGCCACTCCGAACGGGGGCGCTCGGCCCGGATCACGTCGAGGTCGTAGGGTTCGGGGTCGCCTGGTCCGGGTGCCGGGAACAGCAGTTTCACGTAGCTGTCGGTAGCGCCGTCGGTGGCGAACTCCGACAGCCCCTCACCGCCCAGGACCACCCGGATCATGTGCGGGGTGAGCTGCTCCACGCGCTCGACCCGGCCGGTGTGCACGGTCCTCTTCGGACGCTCCTGCCGCTCCGTCACGGCATCCCCTCTCGTTTATGTTAGGTAAGCCTAACCAGGCACACAGTAGGACACCGTGACGGAACTGGGCAAACCGGAACCGATCACACTGGAGACGGTCCGGCGGGGCCCGGGCCGTTACCCCTGGCCCGCACTCCGGTGCACCACCCGCCCGTCGACCATCGTCAGGGCCACCGGCAGGTCCGGAAGCTCGTCGGCCCCAGTGGTGAGCGGGTCACCGGCGAAGACGGTCAGGTCGGCGCGCGCCCCCTCGCGCACGACCCCCGCGCTCTCCTCCTCGCCCGTTCCGTAGGCGGACCAACGTGCCCGACCAGTTCAGACCCCGCCCCGGTCATCCCCGGAGCGGGTGAACACTCCGTGCAGGTCCACATCGCGCTCGTCGGCTCCCGCACGCAGCGCCGCCAGCCAGGCGGCGCCCCCGGCGGTGCATCCGGCCAGTATCACCGGCGCCCCGGTCCCCATGGTGAGCTTGTGGGTCAGCGCTTCCCGAACCGGCACGGAGTAGGTGAGCACCCCGCCAGACAGCACCACGGGCAGGGGCTCGCCCGGAACCCGCACCTGGTGCACCGACTGCGCCAGGTGGCCCGCGGCCGCGTTCACGATCACCACGGCCGCCCCGTCCTCGAACGCGTGCGCCTCGGTGACCAGCGGGGCGAGTTCGGCGAGGCTGATCGGGGGAGCCGCGGTGAGGGTCCGGGCGAAGTCGCGGGCGTGCTCCTCGGGCCACTGATCTGGGCCGCTCGGACGCTGTCCCGGGATGACCCGCTTGGCCACCGCGCGGGCCAGCGGGCTGAGCTCTCCGCCGCGGCCGAGCTGACGGGCCGTCTCCTTGGCCGCCTGGTGCCCGATCCAGAACGCCGAGCCCTCGTCACCGATCAGCCAGCCCATACCGTCCGCGGACCGGCTGCGCTGCCGGTCCTCGATCCGAGTGGCGATCGCTCCGGTCCCGGCGATCAGGACGGTACCGTCGCGCTCGGCGGTACCCGCGGCGAAGGCGATGGCGTCGTCACCGGTGAACTCCTGCCCGGTGGTGGCCAGCCCGGCTTTGCCCAGCGCACGCTCCAGTCTGGCCCGGACGGCCTCGTCGCGCAGACCGGAGTACCCGGCCAGCCCGACCACGGTCGCTGCCACGGCATCGCGCGTGCTGGGCCCGGCCCGGTCCAGCGCGGTCCCGATCGCCTCGGTGAGCTGTTCGGCCGCGTGCTCGGGGCCGTGGGTGTTGGGGTTGGCTCCGCCAGCCCGGGCCTCGCCCAGGCGCTCACCGTCCAGGGTGGTCACCAGGGCGCGGGTGGTGGTGCCACCGGCGTCCACCCCCACGACCAGGGCGGACGCGGCAGCAGAGGCAGGGGGCGGGGGAGAGGTAGTGGTCTGTCGTTTTGTCACATCTGGAGCCTGCCCTACCCCGGGTCGCCTTATGCGCCAGGGAACCCGGATCTGGAACCCGGTTCCGTCAGGTTTCGGTACTGCTGTCCTCGCCCCGGCGCAGCGCCTCGGGGTCCTCCTCGCGGATCGAGGCCAGGAAACCCAGGTCGGTCTCGCGGATCTGTCGAGCCTCGGCCAGGACCCGGTCCAGACTGACAGCGGGGATGACCACCGCCCCCGACCGGTCCGCGTAGACGAAGTCGCCCGGCGTAACCGTCACCCCGCCCACCTGGACCGGGACATCCGCGGCGTAGGGTGCCACGGTGTCCCCGCCCCACCGTGTGGCCGCACCCGAACACCACACGGACAGTCCGCTCGCGCCGAGTTCGTCGAGGTCGCGCAGGCGCCCGTCGGTGAGCAGCCCCGCCAGACCGTGGTTGGCCAGCCGGGACAGCTTGGTGGCGCCCCCGTGGGAGGCGTCCGGATAGCCGCCGCTGGAGAGCACCAGAACCCTGCCTCTCGGCTCCTCGCCCACGGCACGGTAGAACCACCCGGCGAAACCCAGCCGGTTTCCCTCGGCGAAGTCGTCCCGGAAGGGCAGGTAGGCGATGGTCGCGGCGGGGCCGAACAGCGGCCGCTCCGGGGTGGGGCTGGTCAGCGGCAGCAGGTCCGCGCGGTGCCCGTGCACGCGGCCCATCGCGTCCACGAGGTCGGCGCAGCCCACCCCCTCGGGGACCACGGGAAACGGTCGTCCACTGCTGTCCTGCGGTGTGCGGCTCTGCGGTGCGTCGGGCATTGCGGGTACCTCGTCCGGCGATCGGCGACGCGGCGGTGGGATCCCGGCGCGCGAGCAGTCATCGTCGGATGCCGCGGCGGCCCGGTCAACCGTCTTGACGCCTTCCGCGCCCCGAGTTTGCCTGCGCGAGGCTGTGCCCCCGGGGAGTGCGCCCCGCAAAAAACAGATGGCTCGGCTGACGTCACGGCTGCAAAAGTGATGCCATGGACACACAGCGAGCCCCCCAGCCCCAGCACCCCCGTGACACGCCCTGGACCGTCCGGGGCGTCACCGCCGAGGAGTTCCCTGACGTGGTCGGGGTGTACGCCGAGCCGATGATCCTCTCCGCCGAGGACGAACTCACCACCGAACGTGAACACCCGCTCGCCGAACACGACCGGATCCTGGTCGCCCTGGACGGCGACCGCATGGTCGGTACCACCGCCTCCCACACCCTGGAGATGACCCTGCCCGGCGGGCCCCGCACGGTCGCCGGGGTCACCGGGGTCGGGGTGTGGCCCACCCACCGCCGCCGCGGGATCCTCACCGCGCTCATGACCCGCCAGATCGCCGACATCCACGCCCGCGGCGAGGCGGTCGCCGCCATGTGGGCCTCCGAGGGCGCTATCTACGGCCGCTACGGTTTTGGCCTGGCCGCCTTCGAACTCTCCGCCCGGATCCGCGCCCCCTACGCCGTGCTGGACTCCGCCGCACAGGGCGACCCCGAACTCACCGTCGAACTGCTGCCCGCCGCGCAGGCCCGCCCGATCCTGGCCCGGCTGCACCGCGAGGCCGCCACCACCCGCATCGGCCAGTTCCAGCGCGGCGACTCCTGGTGGGGACGCATCCTCGGCAGCGGCGCTCCCTGGGCGGCGGTGGTCAGCGGCCCCGACGGGCCCCTGGGCTACGCCCTCTACGCCACCACCAACGGCTGGTCCGAGGACGGCACCGACTCCCTGGTGACCGTCAAGGAGGTCGTGTCCGCTACCCCAGCCGCGCGGGTCGCCCTGTACCAGCACCTCTTCTCCCGGGACCTGGTCACCCGCATCGCCTTCTCGGCGCTGCCCGCCGACGACCCCCTCACCCTCCTGGTCGCCGATCGCAACCGCCTGGTGGAGCAGACCAGCGGCTCCCTGCGGGTCCGGCTGGTCGACCTGCCGCGCGCCCTCACCGACCGCCCCTACGCTGCCCCGGTCGAGGTGACCATGGCCGTCACCGACCACTACGCCCCCTGGAACAACGGCACCTGGCACCTGAGCGCGGACCGCGACGGTGCCACCTGTGAGCGGGTGCCCCGGTGTGCCGACTTGTCCCTGGCCGTGGTCCACCTGGGCTCGGTCCACCTGGGCCAGCGCTCGGTGTCGGCCCTGGTCGAGGCCGGACTGGTCCACGAACACACCCCCGGCGCGGCCGCCCGCCTGGACACCGCCCTGCACGTACCGCGCGCCGCCTTCTGCGGGCAGCTCTTCTGAGACCCGCCCGTCCACCCCGACCGCTGACAAAACCATTGGCCACCGCTCCGGGGCCGCTGATATGCCTTTTCCCATGAGCGAGAACCAGAGCGTGGACCCCAGCAGCCCGTCGAAGCGGGACTGGACCGTACGGCACAGCGACGCGGACGAGTTCGCCGAGGCGGGCCGGGTCTTCGGGCAGTCCCTGCTGATCCCCGACGACATCGACTCGATGCTGGAGCGGATGCGTCTGCTGCACGACGCCCTGGGCTACGAACGGCTCCTGGTCGCCGTGGACGAAGCCGAGGGCGACCAGGAGGTCATCGGCACCACCAACCACTTCCCCTTCGAGATGACCATGCCGGGCGGCCGCGTCCCCGTGGCCGGGGTGACCGGCGTGGGCGTGTGGCCCACCCACCGCAGGCAGGGGGTGCTCAGCGCCCTCATGCGCCGCCAGCTCGCCGACATCCACGCCGACGGGGTGCGCTACGCCGCCCTGTGGGCCTCGGAAGGCTCCATCTACGAGCGCTTCGGCTACGGCAACGCCTGCACGGAACTGGAGACCAGCCTCACCCGGCCGCACAGCGCCCTGCGCGCCGACGCGCCCCGGGACCCGGACCTGCGGGTCGTCCTGCGTGAACCGGAGCGGGTGCGCACCGACCTCGAACGCGTGCACGAGGCCGTATCGGCGAACCAGGTCGGCCAGTTCCGCCGCACCAAGCCCTGGTGGGACCGCACCCTGTTCGACGGCCCGGGCCGTCGCGAGGACAAGGGTCCGCTGATCGCGGCCGTCGTCGGCAACGCCGAGGGCCCCCTCGGCTACGCCTTGTACCGGACCAAGGCCAAGTGGGACGAGGGCGGCGCCCAGGGCGAAGTACACGTCCAGGAGATCACCGCCACCACCCCGGCCGCCTGGACCGCCCTGCTCGAGCACCTGTTCAGCCGCGACCTGGTCGCCAAGGTGTTCCTGCCCACCCTGCCGGCGGACTGCCCGCTGCACCACCTGCTCCTGGACCGCGGCCGGGCCGTGGCCACCCACTACCCCTCTCTGTGGGTGCGCCTGGTGGACCTGGCCGGAGCCCTGTCGGAGCGGCCCTACGCCGCACCCTTCGAGGGGGTCCTGGCCGTCACCGACCGCCACGCCCCCTGGAACGCCGGACGCTGGCGGATCAAGGCCGACACCGAGGGCGCGCGGGTCGAGCTCACCGAGGCCGAACCCGACCTGTCCCTGGACGTGCACCACCTGGGCGCCGCCCACCTCGGCCAGACCCCGCTCACCGGTTTCCTGCGCGCGGGCCTGATCACCGAGCACACTCCGGGCACGGTCGCCCGTCTGGACGCGGCCCTGCACCGGTTCGACGCGCCCTTCTGCGGGGTCATCTTCTAGCCGCCCACAGTGCCACCGTCGGGAAAATCGCTGGCCGCCCCGACCGGCCGACTGGTACAAAAAGCCGGCGCCAGTCGGCCGGGGCGGACCCGGTCCGAACACGGCTGGGTACGGCAGAACCCGAGGGAGAACGAAAGTATGAGTCAGGCCGAACAGCCGGAGCAGGCGGCGCCGGCGCCGGAGGGGTTCGCCGAACGCGGTTGGGTACTCCGGGCGGGCGGTAAGGACGACTTCCGCGCGGTCGTCGAGGTCGTCGGTGAGGCCCTCGTGGTCACGGACGACCGCCAGACCTCCTTCGAACGCCTCACGCCGATCCTGGCCGAGGACGGCTTCGAACGGCTGCTGCTGGTCGCCGAGACGGACTGGCCAGGCCAGGTCACGGGGGCTGAGGACGAGCGTGTCATCGGCGGTGAACGCGTCATCGGCTCCGTCAACGCCTTCTCCTTCGAGATGACGGTTCCGGGAGGTACCCAGGCCGCCGCCGGGGTGACCGGGGTCGGGGTGTGGCCCACCCGTCGTCGCCAGGGGATTCTCACCGCCCTGATGCGTCGCCAGCTCTCCGATATCCACCGGCGCGGCGAGAAGATCGCCATCCTGTGGGCCTCCGAGGGCACCATCTACGGCCGCTACGGTTACGCGCCAGCCATCGACGAGTACGGGACCACCCTTGAGGGCACCCACGCCCGGCTGCGCCCCGACGCGCCCCGCGACCCAGCTCTGTTCGTCGAACTCCTGCGGGCCTCCCGGGTCCGCGCTGACCTGGAACGGGTCTTCGCCACCGTCGCCGCGGAGCAGAGCGGCCGCCTCCAGCGCTCCCCGGCCTTCTGGGACCGCACCCTGCGTGACACCCCGGAGTCCCGTGACGGCAAGAGCTACCTCAAGGCGGCCGTGGCCTACGGCCCCGACGGGCCGGTGGGATACGCCCTGTACCGGACCCTGAACAAGTGGGCGGACGCCAACCCCGCCTCCGAGGTGCACGTGGAGGAGATGGTCGCCGCCGCCCCGGAAGCCAGGACCGCCCTGTACGAGCACCTGTTCAGCCGCGACCTCGTCACCCGGCTGGTCTTCGAGGCCACCGCCGAGGACGACCCCCTCCAGTACCTGATCGCTGACCCCCATCGCCTGGTCACCAAGTACGACGACTCCCTGTGGCTGCGCCTGGTGGACGTGCCCGGAGCTCTGGCCGAGCGTTCCTACGCGGCCCCGGTGGAGGTGGTGATCGAGGTGGCCGACCGGCACGCGCTGTGGAACGAGGGCCGTTGGCGGCTGCGCGCGGACGGTTCGGGCGCGACCTGCGAGGCCACCTCGGAGGCCGCCGACGTGTCCCTGGACGTGTCCCACCTGGGCGCCGTCTACCTGGGAGCGAACACCCTCACCGGTTTCCTGCGCAACGGTCTGC
This sequence comes from Nocardiopsis valliformis DSM 45023, assembly GCF_000340985.1. NCBI lineage: Bacteria > Bacillati > Actinomycetota > Actinomycetes > Streptosporangiales > Nocardiopsidaceae > Nocardiopsis > Nocardiopsis valliformis. Next base: position 325,398 of record NZ_ANAZ01000008.1, on the reverse strand, counting down.
TCATCGAGCACACCCCGGGCGCGGTGGCGGCCCTGGACACCGCTCTCTTCCGCCCCGAGGCTCCCTTCTGCGGCCAGGGTTTCTAGGGCAGAGTTCCGGACAGGCAGGGTTTCCCAGCGCAAGGCCCGGGCGACCTGGCCCGGGTACACCGGGCCGTCGCCCCGACCCGGCCCGGTGACTACCAGCGCGACGAGTCCTGGTGGGACCGGCTGTTGCGGGACGATGCCCAGACCCGTGGGGAGTCCGGGCCGCTCAGGGCGGTGGTCGTCCACGACGCCCGCACACCGGTGGGCTACGCCCTGTACCGGAGCCACCGGGTCCCGGTGGCGGACGGCAACCTGCGCGGGGTCCTGGACGTCCGCGAGGTGGCCGCGACCGCCCCGGCCGCCCGGGCCGCCGTCTACGAGCACCTGTTCACCCGCGACCTGGTCATCCGGGTCAACTTCGAGCACCTTCCGGTGGACGACCTGCTCTGGACGTTGGCCGCCGACCCCATGCGCCTGGAGGCAAGGCCGCGCGTCGCGCTGTGGATCCGCCTGGTGGACCTGCCCGGTGCTCTGGCCGAGCGTTCCTACGCTGCCCCGGTGGACGTCGTGATCGAGGTGACCGACCGGCACGCGCCATGGAACCAGGGCCGTTGGCGGCTGCGCGCGGACCGCTCCGGTGCCACCTGCGAGCCCGCCTTGGACGCCCCGGACCTGTCCCTGGACGCCGCCCACCTGGGGGCGGCCTTCCTGGGCCAGTTCACGGTCGGGGCCAAGGTGGCGGCCGGAACGGTCACCGAACACACCCCGGGCGCCGCCGACCTGCTCGACACCGCGCTGCGTGTGCCCCGCGCACCCCTGTGCGGGGTGATCTTCTGAGGCATGTCGGACCTGCCCCGCCGGAGGCGGACGTGGCACGATCGGGACGGACCCCGTAGCCCAACCCCAGGGAGAGCGATGACCACGAGTAGCATCCTGCCGGGCGAGTACGTGCCGAGCCCGTCGAAGTTCGTCCGCGACCAGGTCGAACAGTACGAGCGCAGCGGCGGTCGCGAGGCCAACACCCTCATGGACACCGGCATGCCGGTCGTCATCCTCACCTCGCGCGGCCGCAGCAGCGGCAAGGTCCGCAAGTCCGCCCTCATGCGGGTCGAGCACGACGGCGAGTACGCGGTGATCGGTTCCCAGGGCGGTGCGCCCTCGGACCCCGCCTGGGTGGGCAACCTGCGCGCGGCCCCCGACGAGGTCGCCCTCCAGGACGGCCCCGAACCCTTCGCCGCCCGCGCCCGCGAGGTGGAGGGCGAGGAGCGCCAGCGCTGGTGGGACCGCGCGGTGGCGGCCTACCCGCCCTACGCCGACTACCAGGAGAAGACCGACCGGCTCATCCCCGTCTTCGTCATCTCCCCGGCGTCCTGACCGGAAGGCCGGTCAGCCCTGGCCCCGCCCGGGGCCCGCAGGGGGATCCGGGCGGGGCCGTGTCGTCGGACCCGGAGCTCACCTGATCTCGGACAGTGCCTTGACCAGGTGGTCCACGTCCTCCTCGGTGTTGTACAGGTGGAAGCCCACCCGCAGCCGTCCATCGCGCAGGGCCGCGGTGATGCCCGCCTCGGCGAGGCGTTCGGCGGTGCCCTCGGGGACAGGGAGGGACATGATCGCCGAGCCTGTCTCCGCCAGCCCCATCGCTTTTCGGAAGCGCTCGGCCAGGGCGGCGTCGTGTTCGTGGATCGTCGCCACCCCGACCTCGTTCAGCAGGTCCAGGGCGGGGGCCAGGCCGATCCACGCCGACCACACCGGGGCCAGGTCCAGGCGGCGGGTTCCCTCAGCCAGGCGTAGCGGTCCGCCGTAGAGCGAGTCCCACGGGTCGGCGCCCGCGAACCAGCCGGGGGCCAGGGGTGAGAGTTCGGCGAGGGCTTCGTCGGTCCCGGTGAGGAAGGCCCCTCCCCGGGGGCCCAGCAGCCACTTGTATGTACTGCACACGATGTAGTCCACACCGTCGAGTGGTGTGGAGAGCCAGCCCGCCGACTGGCTGGTGTCGAGCAGGAGCCGGGCGCCGTGGTCGGCGCAGGCGCTGCGCAGCTCTTCGATCGGGGCGATCTCTCCGGTGGCCGACTGGACGGCGGCGACCGCGACCAGGGTGGTGGTCGGTCTGACCTCGTCGGGTAGGCGGTCCAGGGGGACCTCGCGGACCCGGACCCCGTGCTCCAGCCGGCTCATCAACGGGAAGACGATCGAGGTGAACTCGCCCTCGGCGAGCAGGACCTCCGACCCCGGCGGCAGGGTCGCTGCGACCGTGCCGACGAACTGCGAGGTGTGGGTGCCCACGGCGACCCGGTCGGCGGTGACCCCGACCAGGCGGGCGTAGGCGGTCCGGGCGGCGTCGACGACGCTGTCGACGGCGCCGGGGGAGAACCCGCCGGTGGCCACCTCATGGGTGTTCCGGTCCAGGGCCAGTCGGGCCGCGTGCGGGATCAGCCCGTGGGTGGCGGTGTTGAGGTAGGTGTTCCCGGGCGAGAACTGGCTCTGTGCTTCGCGCAGGCGGGCGCGTCCGGTGTGGTCCATGCCGCCGATGCTCACAGGCGCGGGTCACGCGCTCAAGGGCCAATTCCGGCGTGGGAGGGGACCATTCGTCGTTTTCCGTTGGTGGCCTGGTTGTGGTGGCCTAGCTGCGGAACTTGGCCTGGGCGTCGGTGGACCCGGCCATCAGCTTGTTGAGCAGACGGACCAGTTCGAGACGCTCCTCGGGTTCGAGGGCCTCGGCCCAGGCGCTCTCGCGTCGGTTGTGGGCTCGGAACACGCCCAGGATCGCCCCGTATCCGGCTTCGGTGAGGCTGAGCTGAAGGGCCCGTCGGTCGTGCGTGGCGCGTTCGCGGCTGAGTAGTCCGTCGCGTTCGAGGGTGTTGAGCAGGGCGGACAGTGCGGCGCGGCTCATACCGGATATCTCGGCGGTGGTCTTGGCCTCCATGGGGCCGGCCAGCCAGAGCGCGAAGAGCACACGGAACCCCGGCCAGGTCCAGCCCCGGGGGCGGTGAACGGAGGACTCCAGGTCGTAGATGACCATGCTGGTCGCCCGGTTGAGGGTGAGGACCATGCGCATGGCCTCGGCGTTGACCGAGGGGAGCTCCTTTTCGGCCTTGTGCACCGCGTAGTCCACGAATGACCAGAAGGTGAGTTCGTCAGGGGGTGCGGTGTTGTGAGTCACGCGGACCAGCCTAGTACGAGGCCGTGTCCTGCGTTTGCCTCCCCTTTGCTTCGCTGTTCTCCGGTTGTTTCCGTCCGGACGGGACCGCTGGGATGTCCGGTCGCGAGTGTTCGCCCCTTGGGTCCAGGGTGCCGACGAGTAGCCTGGATGTGTGATCTGCATCACGGGTCGAGTGGCCGTGCGCCTCTTGGCGATGTGGCGCGGAGCACGTTATGGTCAGATTCATCAAACGTTTGATTATTTGGGTGGCGGCAGCCGCCCGCGACGAGTGAAGGGTCTGACCATGGCAGCCAAGCCGTTCGCCTCATCCGCCGACACCGAGGTCAAGGAGCAGACCCTGGAGGTCCTGGCCGACGGCGTCTACGCCCTCACCGCTGAGGGCGACCCCAACGTGGGCGCCATCGAGGGCGAGGACTTCGTGGTGGCCTTCGAGGCCCTGGCCACCCCCACCGCAGCCAAGGAGTGGCTGGCCAAGCTCCGCGAACACACCGACAAGCCCATCCGCTACCTGGTGCTCTCCCACTACCACGCGGTCCGCGTCCTGGGCGCCAGCGCCTTCGACGCCACCGTCATCCTCACCCACGAAAAGACCCACGAGCTCATCCGCGAGCGCGGCAAGGAGGACTGGGCCAGCGAGTTCGGCCGCATGCCCCGCCTGGCCAAGGACGCCGACTCCGTCCCCGGCCTGACCTGGCCCACCCAGACCTTCGCTGACCGCACCACCATCGACCTCGGCGGCGACCGCGGCGAACTGGTCCTGGAGTACTTCGGCCGCGGCCACACCGAGGGCGACATCGTCGCCTGGCTGCCCAAGCAGAAGATCCTCTTCGCCGGTGACCTCGTCGAGGCCCAGGCCGCCCTCTACACCGGCGACGCCTTCCACAAGGACTGGGCCGGGGCCACCCTCGACAGCGTCAAGGCCCTCCAGGCCGAAATGCTCGTCGGCGGCCGCGGCGCCGTCAGCCGGGGCCGCGAGGAGGTCGACGCCGCCATCGAGCAGACCCGTAACTTCCTCGACGTGATGATCCGCGAGGTCGGCGCCGTCCACGAGCGCGGCGGCACCCTCAAGGAGGCCTTCACCGCCACCCACGCCGCCCTGGCCGACGACTACGGCCACTGGCCGATCTTCGAGCACTGCCTGCCCTTTGACGTCTCGCGGCTGTGGGACGAGTTCCGCGGCATCGAGCGCCCGGTCATCTGGACCGCCGAGCGCGACCGCGAGGTCTGGGACCAGCTCCAGGGCTGATTCCCGCGCTGCCCTCCACCGCCCACCGCGCCCGTACGGGGCGCCCCACGAACGGAGCCACCCATGCGCCCCCCAGCGCCCCGCACCCCGGCTGACACCGCCACCGATCCCGTCCTGGTGCTCGGCGCGGGCCCGGTCGGCCAGACTGCCGCCCTGCTGCTGGCCCGCCGTGGGGTCCCCGTACTGGTCGTCGACGGCCGCCCCGAACGCGACGCCGTCGGCTCCAAGGCCATCTGCCAGCAGCGCGACGTCCTCGACGTCTGGGACTGGCTCGGCGGCGGCCGCATCATCGAGGAAGGGCTGACCTGGGACACCGCCCGCACCTTCTACCAGGGGCACGAGCTGTTCAGCGTGCGCCTGCCCGACCCGGGCGTATCCTCCCTGCCCTCCTTCGTCAACATCTCCCAGTCCCGCACCGAGGAAGTCCTCGACGACCTCCTCGCCCGGGCCGGGGTCCAGATCAGCTGGGGCCACGAGGTCACCGGTATCGACCAGGACGCCGACGGGGTCACCGTCGAGTGCGCCACCCCCGACGGCCCGGTACGCCTGCGCGGCTCCCACGCGCTGTCCTGCATGGGCGCCCACGGCGGAGTGGTCCGCAAGGCCCTGGGCCTGGACTTCTCGGGCACCAGCTTCGACGACCGCTTCCTCATCTGCGACATCCGCGCCGACCTGGGTGACTGGGAACGCGAACGCCGCTTCTACTTCGACCCCGAGTGGAACCCCGGCCGCCAGGTCCTCATCCACCCCTGCCCCGACTCGGTCTTTCGCATCGACTGGCAGGTGCCCTCCGACTTCGACCTGGAGGCCGAGGAGTCCAGCGGCCGCCTGGACGCCCGCATCCGCCAGATCATCGGCGACACCCCCTACGAGATCGTCTGGCACTCGGTGTACCGCTTCCACACCCGCGTCACCGACCGCATGCGCTGCGGGCGCATCCTGCTCGCCGGGGACAACGCCCACCTGGTCGCGCCCTTCGGCGCCCGCGGCCTCAACTCCGGGGTCCAGGACGCCGAGAACGCCGCCTGGAAGCTCGCCTACGTCCGCGACGGCTGGGCGGGGGAGGAACTCCTGGAGAGCTACCACACTGAACGCCACGCCGCCGCCCTGGAGAACGCCGACGTCACCAGCGCCACCATGCGCTTCCTCGTGCCCCAGGACGAGGCCGAGCGCGAGCGGCGGATCAGCGTTTTGCGACAGGCCGTCACCGACGCCCAGGCACACCCGGACGTGGACTCCGGGCGGCTGGCCGAACCGTTCTGGTACACCGGCTCCGCACTGACCACCGCCTGCCCCGAACGGCCCTTCGGTGGTCGGCCCCCGCGCGGCCAGGCGCCCGCGCCCTGCCCCGGCGTGATCCTGCCCGACGCCCCCGTCACCGTGGCCGGCCGGCCCGAGGTCAAGCGCCTGCGGCCGCTGCTGCGCGAAGGGCTCACCCTGCTGCTGGGTGCTGGAGAAGGTGCGGCCGGAGAAGGCGGTGGGGCCCGGGCCGACCGGGAGGCCCTGCGCGCCGTCGTGCACGCCACCGCCACCGCCACCGGTGCCGCCCCGGCCCCGGTCACCACGCTGTACCTCGACGACATCGACACCACCGGAGCCCTGCGCCGCGCCCTGACCCCCGAACCCGGCCAGGTCTGGCTCGTGCGCCCCGACGCCCACGTCGCCGCCGTCGTCCCCGGCACCGACCCCGAAGCCGTCAGGGCGGCGGTCCGCACCGCCCTGGGCCACCCGGCCACCGACCCCGTCGACACGGTTCCCGCCTGACCCGGCCACCCGGCTACCTGACTCGATCACCCGGCTCGACCAGCCGACACGACGACTCGACCCGACCGACCACAGAGGAGGACCCCGGCATGGCGTACTACCGCAAGGTCGGCGAGGTGCCCCGCACCCGCCACACCCAGCACCACAACCCCGACGGCGGCCTGTACTACGAGGAGCTGATGGGGGAGGAGGGCTTCTCCGCCGACTCCTCGCTCCTGTACCACCGCGCCATCCCCTCGGCCATCGTCGACGCCGCCGAGTGGGAGGTCCCCGACCAGTCTCTGAAGCGCAACGCCCCGATGGTGCCCCGCCACCTCAAGCTGCACGACCTCTTCCAGGGCCAGGACTGGAAGGCGGCCGACGTCGTCGAGTCCCGCCGCCTCGTCCTGGGCAACGGCGACGTACGCATCTCCTATGTGGTCGCCGGAGCCCCCTCGGAGCTGTACCGCAACGGCATCGGCGACGAGTGCGTCTACGTCGAGTCCGGCACCGCCCGGGTGGAGACGGTGTTCGGCGCCCTGGATGTCGGCCGCGGTGACTACGTCATCCTGCCGCGCGCCACCACCCACCGCTGGGTGCCCACCGGCGATGAACCGCTGCGCGCCTACGTGGTCGAGGCCAACAGCCACATCGCCCCGCCCAAGCGCTACCTGTCGCGCTACGGCCAGCTCCTGGAGCACGCCCCCTACTGTGAGCGCGACCTGCGCGGACCCTCCGAGCCGCTGCTCGTCGAGGGCGAGAACGTGGACGTGCTCATCAAGCACCGCGGCGACGGCCCCGGCGGTATCTCCGGTACCCGCTACACCTACCCCACGCACCCCTTCGACGTGGTGGGCTGGGACGGCTGCCTGTACCCGTACGTGTTCAACGTCGACGACTTCCAGCCCATCACCGGCCGCATCCACCAGCCGCCGCCCGTCCACCAGGTGTTTGAGGGCCACAACTTCGTCATCTGCAACTTCGTGCCGCGCAAGGTGGACTACCACCCCGCCTCCATCCCGGTGCCCTACTACCACTCCAACGTGGACTCCGACGAGGTCATGTTCTACTGCGGCGGCGACTACGAGGCCCGCAAGGGTTCGGGGATCGGGCAGGGCTCCATCTCCCTGCACCCCGGCGGCCACTCGCACGGCCCCCAGCCCGGCGCCTACGAGCGCAGCGTGGGTGTGCAGGCCTTCGACGAGCTCGCCGTCATGGTCGACACCTTCCGCCCGCTGGACCTGGGCGAGGGCGGCACCGCCGTGGACGACGGCAGCTACGCCTGGACCTGGGCCAAGGGTCAGCGCGAGCAGCGCGAAAAAGGGAAGGGGTAGGCGTGCGCGACTCCGGACCCGCCCTGTACCGGGCCCTGTTCGACGACGCCTCGCTGTTCCCGCCCGGCAACGCGCCCATGGGCGAGGCGATCCCCGCACACCGGGCGCACCTGGCCTCCCGCCGTTCCCCCTACGTGGGACCCTTCCTGGTCTCGGACGCCCGCCTGGCCGAACTGCGCACGGTGCTCTCCCGTGACCAGGCTCGCGGCGCACCGCTCGCGTTGGTGGTCACCGTCCCCGGCGGCGCCGACGGCCTGGCCGCGGCGGTGGACGCCGTGCGTTCCGACCCGGCGCTGAGCCTGGCCGGGGTGGAGGTCGCGGCCGCCCCGGGGGAGGCCGCCGACACCGCCGCCGCGGTCGTCAAGGAAATGGCGGGGGACGACGGGGAGCCCGAGGCCGACGGCTACGTGGAGGTCGCCCGGGGGGAGAAGGCCACCGCCGACATCGAGGCCCTGGCCGGCACCGGCGCCCACGCCAAGTTCCGCACTGGCGGGGTCAAGGCCGAGGCCCATCCGAGCGAGACCGAACTCGCCGCGCTGTTGGCCGCCGCGATCGGTGCGGGGGTGCCCTTCAAGTGCACCGCCGGACTCCATCACGCGGTCCGGCACACCACCGCCGAGGGTTTCGAACAGCACGGCTTCCTCAACGTGCTGCTGGCCACCCACACCCTCCTGGCCGAGGGAACCGCCGCTGATGCCGCCGAGGTCCTGGCCGACCGAGACGGGCGTGCCCTGGCCGCCCGCGTCGCGGCGCTCACCTCCGAGCAGGTGGAGCGGGTGCGCTGGAGTTTCCGCTCCTTCGGCACGTGCAGCATCGTCGAGCCCCTGGACGACCTGGTGGTCCTCGGCGCGCTCAACCTCTGACCACACCTGCTCGCCGCACCCGTCTGCCGTATCCGCCCGCCACACCCACTCGCAGAAAGCTCCACTCCATGCCCGACAGCTGGCTCGACATCGCTCCGGACGCGCAGTTCGGTCCGGCCACCCTGCCCTACGGTGTGTTCTCCACCGGGGACGACCCCGCCACCCGCCCGGGTGTGGCGATCGGCGACCAGGTGCTGGACCTGGGCGCTGCCGCCCGCACTCTCGGCGCGCCCTTCGCCGACACCGTCTCCGGGCCCGATCTGGACGGCCTTCTGGCCGCCGGACGCCCGGTTTGGGACCAGGTTCGCGCGGCGGTCACCTCCTGGCTCACCGACCCCGCCCACGAGGCTGCCGTACGTCCGCACCTGGTGGAGCGCGCCTCGGTGACGCTGCACCTGCCGTTCACCGTCGCCGACTACGTGGACTTCTACGCCTCGGAGCACCACGCCACCAACGTGGGCCGCATCTTCCGCCCCGAGCAGGAGCCGCTCACCCCCAACTGGAAGCACCTGCCCATCGGCTACCACGGCCGCTCGGGCACCATCGTGGTCTCGGGCACCGACATCGTCCGCCCCACTGGCCAGCGCAAGCCCCCGACCGAACCCGTCCCGGTGTTCGGACCCTCAGCCCGCCTGGACATCGAGGCGGAGGTCGGCTTCGTCGTCGGCACACCCAGCCTGATGGGCGAGCGCGTGGCGGTGGACGACTTCGCCGACCACGTGTTCGGCGTGTTCCTGCTCAACGACTGGTCCTCGCGCGACCTCCAGGCCTGGGAGTACGTGCCGCTGGGCCCGTTCCTGGGCAAGTCGTTCGCCACCTCGATCTCCCCGTGGATCGTCCCGGTCAGCGCCCTGGAGTCGGCCCGCGTCGAGCAGCCCGCCCAGGACCCCGAACCGCTGCCCTACCTCAAGGGTTCACAGCCCTGGGGCCTGGACCTGCGCCTGGAGGTGCGGCTCAACGGTCACCTGATCTCCAACCCGCCCTTCTCCCAGATGTACTGGACCGCGGCGCAGCAGCTCGCGCACATGACCGTCAACGGCGCCTCCCTGCGCACCGGTGACGTGTACGCCTCCGGTACCGTCAGCGGCCCCGAGGTCGCCCAGCGCGGTTGCTTCCTGGAGCTCACCTGGTCCGGCAAGGAGCCGCTCCGACTGCCCGACGGCACCGAGCGCACTTTCCTGGAGGACGGTGACGAGGTCACCATCACCGCCACCGCCCCGGGCCCCGAGGGCACCCGGATCGACTTCGGCGAGGTCACCGGCCGCATCCTGCCCGCGCGGTAGCCGCGATAGGACCAGGACACGGAAACGGGTGGGCGGCGGTGCACAGCGCACCGCCGCCCACCCGTCTCCTCCACACTCGGTGCCTTCCGCTGATCCCGTGCCGGCCATCGGGGCCGCGGATTTGTCCCAGCTTGCCGGGAACGCGAGAATGCTGGCGTCAACTCCCCAAGGAAGGCGCCCCCATGAGTGAGCAGCTCCCCCAGATCGACACCACCAAGGCCCATTCGGCCCGGGTGTGGAACTACTGGCAGGGAGGCAAGGACAACTACCCGGTGGACCGCGAGGTCGGCGACTACGTGCTCCAGGCCTACCCCGAGATGGTCGGTGCCGCCCGCGCCGACCGGCAGTTCCTCATCAGGGCCGTCACCTACCTGGCCAGGGAGTGCGGGGTCCGCCAGTTCCTGGACATCGGCACCGGGCTACCCACCCACAACAACACCCACGAGGTAGCCCACGCAGTGGCCCCTGAGTCCCGGGTGGTCTACGTCGACAACGACCCCATGGTGCTGGCCCACGCCCGCGCCCTGCTGACCGGCGACGGCCTGAGCGAGGTGCACTACGTCGACGCCGACCTGCACGAGCCGGAGACCGTGCTCTCCGCTGCCCGGGAACACCTGGACTTCTCGCAGCCGATCGCCCTCACCATCCTGGGCACGATGGGGCACACCCCCGACAACGAAGTGGCCTACGCCGCGGTGGGTGCCTACGTGGACGCGCTGCCCTCGGGCAGTTTCCTGGCCATGTGCGACGGAACGGCCACCAGCGAGCCGATGATCGAGGCCGCCCGCCGCTGGAACGAGACCGCGGCGATCCCCTACCACCTGCGTACCCCTAAGGAGATCGAGGGCTTCTTCACCGGACTCGACCTGGTGGAGCCCGGCGTCGTCTCCGCACCCTTCTGGAAACCGGCGCAGGCCGAGGTCGGCAAGGCCACCGAGGTCGACCAGTACTGCGGAGTGGCACGCAAACCCTGACGCTCGGAGGGCACTTCGAAGCGAGGAGACCCGGCAGGCCCCTGGGACCCGTTCGGACCCGGGCCTGCCGGGGCCCTTCACCGGATCAGGTCAAGCGGGCCTTGATGAGTGCGTGCCTTCTTCAGTACAGGGGCCGGGCCAGGTCCACGTGCGTGTGGGTGAACCCCCAGCGCTGGTAGAAGCGCTGTGCGCCGGTGTTGGTGGCGAAGGCGCGGACACGGGTCTCGTTGACGTCGTGCTCGGCCGCCCAGGCCAGGAATCGGCGCATCAGTTCCGAACCCACCCCGCTGCCGCGCACCTGGGGGGCCACCCGCATGCTTTCCAGTTCCGCTCCCCGTACCGAGGGCCGTAGGGGATCGGGACCGTTCAGCCGTCCCACCAGGTGACCGACGGGCCGCTGCCCGGTGAGGGCGAGCAGGACCAGGCCGTCGGGGGAGGAGAGCAGCCGGGCGTAGTACTCGGCACCCTCCCGCTCGGGCCAGGAGGGGTCCGCGTGCGGGTCGTGTCGGGCGCCGTCCTCGGCGAAGAGTCCGCTGACGGAGGCCACCACCGCGCTGATGTCTTCGGGTGAGGCCTCCCGGATCAGGTGTTCTTTGGTGTCCATGCGGTGAGGGTAGCCATCCCGGCCCGAATGATAAATGCCCCTGGCTCCGGGAACACCGGTGCCCGCCCGGTCGGGGACCGGGCGGGCACTCTCACGGGGTGGTGCGGAGCACCGAGGCGGTACCGGCTACTTCACCAGTTCCTCGGCGGGGCCCTCGGGCTTGTCGTCCGCCTTGGCGGGTTCCTTCTCGCCCTCGCCGCGCAGGTGGGCGAGCAGGCGGGCCAGCTCCTTCTTGACGACCGGTGCCAGCAGGTAGAGGCCGATGATGTTGAACAGCGCCGCGGCGAACACCAAGGCGTCGGCCATGTCCAGGACCGCGCCCAGGGTCAGGACGGAGCCGATGACCAGGAAGACGCAGTAGATGACCAGGTAGATGCGCTCGCTGGTCTTGCCGTCGCCGAAGAGGTGCGTCCAGCCCTTGAGGCCGTAGTAGCTCCAGGTGATGACGGTGCTCAGGGCGAACAGCACGACCGCCACGGTCAGGACGTAGGGGAACCACGGCAGGACGGTGCCGAAGGCGTCCGAGGTCAGGCTCACACCGCCGGGCAGGGCCTCGCCCGCGGCGGCCGCCTCGCGCGCCGCGATCCAGGACTGCGGGGAGGCGATGACGATGGTCAGCGCGGTCATGGTGCAGATGACGACGGTGTCCAGGAACGGGCCGAGCATGGCGACCAGGCCGGCGCTGGCCGGGTAGTTGGTCTTGACGGTGGCCAGCGCGATGGGGGAGGAGCCGATCCCGGCTTCGTTGGAGAAGGCCGCTCGCTGGAAGCCGATGATCATGGCACCCAGGGCGCCGCCCGCGACACCGGTCGGGGAGAACGCGCCGCTGATGATCTGGCCGACCGCGTCGGGCAGCATGGGAATGTTCATGCCGATCACGACGACGCAGGCGAGCACGTAGACGATCGTCATGCTCGGAACGAGCTTGCTGGTGACCTTGGTGATGCTGGTGATGCCGCCGATGACCACGACACCCACGAGCAGCGCCAGGAACACACCGAAGACGAACGATCCGGTGCTGCCGCCGAGCAGGCCCTCCTCGCCGCCGGTGACCGTCCGCAGCTGCTCCAGGGTCTGGTTGGCCTGGAACATGTTGCCGCCGGCCACGGCGAAGATGAGGATGAAAGCGGCGGTCAGACCGGCGAGGACCTTGCCGATGCCCGCCATGCCGCGCTCGGCCAGCCCCTTGGCCAGGTACTTCATGGGGCCGCCGCTGACCTTGCCGTCCGGGCCGATCTCGCGGTACTTCACGCCCAGGGTGCACTCGGCGAACTTGACGGCCATCATCAGCAGGCCCGCCAGGATCATCCAGAAGGTCGCACCGGGGCCGCCGATGGTGACCGCGATGGCCACACCGGCGATGTTGCCCAGGCCCACGGTGCCGGAGACGGCCGCGGTGAGCGCCTGGAAGTGGGTGACCTCGCCCGGAGCGCCGTTACCGAGGCCCTTGCGGGCGATCTTGACGGCGGTGATCGGGTGGCGGAACTGGACGAACCCGAAGTACAGGGTGAGTGCTACACCGGCGGCGACGAGCCAGGCGACGATCCACGGGAACTGGGCACCGAAGATCGTGACCTTGGCGAAGACCACGTCGCTGAGCACGGTGGCGATCGGGTTGAAGACGACATCGACGGCGTTCTCGATGGTCGCGCCGATGCCCCCTTCCTGGGGGACGGCGTCAGCGCTGAGCATGTAGCGCACCTTTCGGCCGGACATGACGGTCAGGTCGGCCCCGTGTCCCGGTGGTCGGGCGCTGGGAACCGCGCGACTGCCTTGTGGACAGCCGTGTCTGATCCGTCGGACGGAAGTTGTGGCTGAGGTTCCTGCCTCCGCCAGCGGCGGAGTGTTAAGCCCGCCTATGGGTGAGCTTTAGCAGGACTTCACCTTCGGGATACTAGGCCCAAAAAGTGGCATCCGGCACACCGGCCGCGAACATTTACTTTCGTCACATGCGTCACAATCGGTCCGCGACACTGTGTAATCAGTGATTACCTTTTCGGCCTCACGGGGTGTTATCCCTTGCGGGCCAGGGGGTGCGGGTTGCGGGTGTGGGCTGGCTCTGAGCTGCTGGTCCAGACCGGACACGGCGGGATTTGTTGACTGTTTTGTTATTTTCCGGCCTCGTTGCAGACAGTCATCCAAAAAAGCCGATTATGGAATGATGGGATGAATTTAGCTGTGCTTGACATGCGCCCCCGATCCGATGCTCCCGGCCTGCTGGCGCGCTGCCCTCCGCACGTCCGCGCCCGTGCCCCCACCGATCAGACGGGCCGGTGCACTGACCGCTGAGCCCCGGACTCCGGATTCGACGGCGTGTACACGTCAGCCGCGATCGTGCCGAGCAGGGACAGGGCCTCGGCACTGCGGGTCCCCGGCTCCGCGTGATAACACAGCAGCTGCTGGCCCGGCGTCTGCGCGACCTCGAAGGTGCGCATCCGCAAGGTCAACCCGCCCACGAGCGGATGCGTGAACTCCTTGACCTCGATGCGCTTTCCCCGGGCCCGGTTGCGTGCCCACAGCTCCGCGAACTCCGGGCTCGCCTCCACCAGGCCGTCGACCACGGCCCGGATACGCGGGTGCTCCGGCGCACGCCCCTCGGCCAGCCGGACAGCGGCCACCGAGTTCTCCGCGGCCCGCCGCCAGTCGGCGTGCAAACCCCGCGACCCCGGGTCCAGGAACACCTTCTCCACCAGGTTGCGGCTGACGGAGAAACCGCAGAACAGGGCCTCTCCCAGCGCGTTGCAGGCGAGCACGTCATAGATGGAGTTCACGACGAGCACGGGGGTGCCCGGCCAGGAGTCCGTCAACTGCAGCAGATGCGGGTCTACCCGTTCGCCGACCAGATCGGCACGCGGGCGCGTCGCCAGACCGGCCAGACGGTAGAGGTGAGCACGCCCGTCGTCGTCCAGGGCCAGGGCATCGGCGAGGGAGTCGAGCACCTGAGCGGACGGGCCGGTCTCCCGTCCCTGCTCGAGCCGGACGTAGTAGTCCACGCTCACGTCCGCCAGCATCGCCACCTCCTCCCGGCGCAACCCGGGAACCCGCCGCCGGGTGTTGCCGCGCAAACCCACGGCCTCCGGTGCGGTCGCGTCGCGGCGGCCACCTCGTCACCGTCGCCTCGGTCGGATCCCACGAGGTGTCGCCGACCGCCGCCGTGTACTGCGGCACGAAGTACGCCGCGTGGGCGATCACCGAGGGCCTGCGCCTGGAGAGCGAACCCTGGCTGCGCGTGTCCACGGTCACCCCGGGAGTGGTCGAGTCGGAACTGGCCGAGACCATCACCGACGACACGGCCCGCGAGGCGATGGCCGCCTACCGCGCCAAGGCGATCGCGCCCTCGGCGATCGCCCGTGCCATCGCCTTCGCCGTCGAACAACCCGACGACGTCGACGTCAACGAGATCGTGGTGCGCCCGGCCGCCCAGCGCTGACACCCGGGCCCGGGGCGGACCGCACGGTGGTCGCCGGCCCGGTCGCCGGCCCGGTCGGCGTCACTTCGGCCACCCCGGCCGTTCCGGCGACGCCCGCCGGACACCGGAGCGGTGAACGCACCCGGGCCCGATCGCGAGGTGCGGGGCGTGCCTACCGGTGCGGAACCAGGGCCTGCGCTCGCGCGTACAGGTAGCGCTGGTGGGGCAGACTGGTCGCCAGCCGAGCCGCCGCCAGGTAGCCCTCCCTGGCTGACTCCCTGTCTCCCGCGTGTTCCAGCAGGTGGGCGCGGGCCGCGTGGAAACGGTGGTCTCCGGTGAGCCTGCGCTCCCCGTTGAGTTCGGCCAGCCGGGCCAACCCGGCCTCGGGCCCGTCGACCATGGCCACCGCCACGGCGTGGTTCAGCCGGACCACGGGGTTGTCGGAGAGCTCCGCGAGCACCTCGTACAGCGCCCGGATCTGCGGCCAGTCGGTCTCCTCGAAACAGGGCGCCCCGTCGTGCAGGGCGGCGATGGCGGCCTGGAGCTGGTAGGGGCCCACGTCCCCGCCCGGCAGTGCCTCCTCCACCAGAACGAGCCCTTCCGCGATCTTCTCCTGGTCCCACAGCGAACGGCCCTGCTCGGCCATCGGCACCGGCTCCCCGCCGGGGCCGGTGCGCGCCGGACGGCGGGCGTCGGTGAGCAGCATCAGCGCCAGCAGCCCGGTGACCTCGCCGTCCTGGGGCAACAGGCGGTGCAGCAGCCGGGTCAGCCGGACGGCCTCGGCGGACAGCTCCGCCCGGTACAGGTGCGGGCCGGAGGTGGCCGCGTAGCCCTCGTTGAACACCAGGTAGAGCACGTGCGCGACCGCAGCCACCCGCCCTCGCAGCTCTTCGGAGGGCGGTAGCCGGAAGGTGAGCCCGTCCTCCCGGATCCGCCGTTTGGCCCGGCTGATCCGCCGGGTCAGGGTGTCCTCGGGCACCAGGAACGCGCGGGCGATCTCCGCCGTGCTCAGACCGCCCACCGCACGTAGTGTCAACGTGATCTGGGAGGGCATCGGCAGCGCCGGGTGGCAGCACAGGAACAGCAGGACGAGGGTGTCGTCGGAGGCTGTCTGCGTCTGGTCCGCCGGGGGAGCGGTGCGGTCCCGGGGCAGCACCCACTCGCTCACCCGCTCCTCGCGGCGCCTGCGGGCCTGGTCGCGGCGGAGCAGGTCGGTCATCCTCCGCGCGGCCACCGTGATCAGCCAGGCCCGGGGGTCGTCCGGGACGCCCCGGGCCGGCCACTGCTCGGCCGCGGCCAGCAGAGCTTCCTGGACGGCGTCCTCGGCGGTGTCGAAGTTGCCGTACCGCCGCACCAGCGCGCCCAGGACCTGTGGGGCCAGTTCGCGCCACAGATCCTCGAACCCCGACCGCTTCACCCTCACCACCCGGCCGTTCAGAACCCCAGGTCCTCCATGCTCTCGGCGATCGGCCGCACGTCCACCCACTCACCCTCGAACCCGGGGCGCACCAGGTCGGCGGCGATCTCGGTGGCCCGGTCGAAGCTCGCACACTCCACGATGGTGTAACCGACCAGCACCTCCTCGGTCTCCGGGTAGGGGCCGTCGGTGACCACCGTGGCCCCCTCGCGCAGCGTGACCCGCCGCGCGTGCGCGGGCGGGGTGAGCCCCCGGGCCTCCACCAGCTCACCGGACTCGTCGAGCTTGCGGTGGTACTCCTCCATGAACCGGTGCATCTCCCGCACGTCGTCCTGGCTCAGCATCCGCTCTGGAGGCTGCTCCTGCACGTGCCGGCCGGCCATCATGGTGAAGTCGTTCTGGGTCCCGTACAGCATGATCAGGTACTTCATGGTCTGGTTCCTTCCCCGAACGCCCCGGCGGCGCTCTCACCCGGTACGTCGAAACCAGGCACGCGGACCGGACACCCCCCGCGAGAACTTTTCTCGACGTCCTGCGGACTCCGGCCGGGGTCACCAATGGGACAGCACGTTGACCACTCGGCCGTTGGGGTCGCGGACGAAGAACCGGCGCACCCCCCACTCCTCGTCCCGTAGGGAGTGCACGATCTCCGCGCCCTGCTCCAGCATCACCGCGTGGACCGCGTCCACGTCGTCCACCTCCACGCTCATGTCGGGCACGACCGGCGCGGACTCGTCCCGGCTGATGAACGTGACCTGTGCGGTGGGGTTGGAGGGGGAGGCGAGTGTCATGGCCCAGCCGAGGTCCATGACCGTCTCGAAGCCCAGATGCTCGTAGAAGTTCTGGCTCTCCGCCATGGCGTCTGACTGGATGTCGGGCATGACCCGGCGGATGGACACGGGTGGGACCTCCTGGCAGTCGGTGACGGATACGCTTACGGTCTTCCCCGCGCGGCGCCGGTCCATGGCTCTTCCCGGAGCCCGGGTCCGTCCGCCCTCCCGCTGGTGCTCCCCGCTCGGCGCCGAGCGTGTCCAGCGGTGTCCAGCGGGTACCCGAGCGCCGAGTGGTTGCTGCTCGACCACTTCGGTGCGGCCTACGGAACGATCGCCGGGGGCGACGTGCTGATGCGGGGGCTGTGGTTTTCCTCGCTCGTCGTGTTCCCCTGCGCCGCGGTCGACGCGGAACCCGAACGCCCGAGCACGGCGCGCCCCTGGTGGGCCGACCCGCAGCCGGGATGATCCGCACCAGGGGCCCGAAGCCGGGCCGGTCCGCAGGACCGGGGACGGAGGCAAGGGCGTCCGAACCCTCCTGCGAGTCCATAAAATCCTTATATGGACCCCCTTCCCCCCAACGCCCCCGAAAGCGCGGCGCTCGGCCGGCGTTTCCGCGTGCACGGCGAGCGCCGGATCGGCGCGCGCACGACCCTGCTCGAAGCGGACGACACCGAAACCCGGAGCCCGGTCCGCGTGGAGCTGTTCGACGTCTCAGGGGCCCACGGCGCCGAGCTGATCAAGGACTTCCGGACACGGCTACGCGCCTTCGAAGGAATCGAACACCCGGCCCTCTCACCCGTGCTGTCCGGAGGGATGCGCGGGAGCGGCGCGTACACGGTCACCGAACCCCACCACGGTGTCTGGGTGGGCGACCTGGTCGGCGAACGTTTCAGGGAGCGGGTCTCCCGCAGGGAGGCGCTCGACATCGCCGACGTGCTCCTGGGCGCGCTGGAGACCCTGCACGAACAGGACCTGGTGCACGGGCACATCGGCCCGCGGACACTCTCCCTCGCAGATGACGGAGGCGTCAGCCTCCTGCTCCTCGCGACACCGCCGCCCTCCGGCACGGGCGGAGCCGCCTTCGGCCCCCAGGACGACGTGGCCGCCGTCGCCGAACTCCTGGAGACCATGGTCGCGGGGCATTCCCCCGAGCATGACGGCGACTCGCCCGCCGGGCGCGACGCGGTGGGCGAGGCGATCAGTGCACTCGTGGCCCAAGGCACCGACCCCGACCCGCGGCGACGGCCAGCCGACGCCTCTGTGTACCGGGCACTGGTGCGCCGGGCCACCGACGCCCTGCCCGCCGCTGCGGGCAGACACGTGGCCCGCAGCGAGCCCCTCGAGGAGGAACACCCCCGGGATGAGCCTGAGCCGGCGCCGCGCCGCCGCATCATGCTCTGGGCCGCCCTGGCTGCCGTCCTGGTACTGGTCGGCGGAGTCGCGCTGTGGGCCGTGACGAACCAGGGATCGGCTCCTGCCGGTGCGCGCATGCCCGACCTGGTCGGACTCTCCCCCTCCGAGGCGGCCGATCAGCTCGCGGAGCTGCCGGTCTCCCCGGAGATCTCCTATGAGAACGTGCGCAGCGACGACGTCGAGGCGGGGCTGATCGCCTCCACCAGCCCGGAGAGCGGAGGTGAACTGTCCGAGGGAGCTGACGTGCGGCTGTCCGTGGCCGCGGGGCCGCTGACCGTCCTCATGCCCGAGGTGGTCGACTCCCCCGAACAGGACGCCCGACTGGCCCTGTCCGAGGCGGGGCTCACCGACGTCGAGATCGTTCAGGAGCCCGCGGAGGGGCTGCCCGCCGGAACCGTCACCGACAGCGACCCGGAAGAGGGCGAGCAGGTGCCCTACGACTCCACTGTCGTGCTCACCGTCGTGGAGGGGGTGATCGTCCCCGACCTGGTCGGCAGTTCCGAGGAGGAAGCGGTCGGCGCCCTGGCCGAACTGGGCCTGGAGTCCGCTGTGGAGGAGGCCGAGGACTCCGAGCGCCCTGAGGGCGAGGTCGACCACCATTCACCCGGATCCGGGTCCGTGGTCGAGGAGGGCGCGCTGGTCGTCCTCGGAGTCTCCACGGGGCCGGAGGAGGACGAGGATGACGACGAGGAGGAGACCGAGCAGGAGGACGACAACCCCCGGGCGGAGGGCGACCGGGACGAGGGGCACACGGCCGCCGCACCGCCGGATCAGAACCAGCCCGACGAGCCCGAGCAGGTGGAGTCGGAGCAGCCGGCGCCCTGCACCTCCGGTGGCTGGTCGCAGGGCGGTGTGTACCCCGAGGGCTCGCGGGTCGTCCACGACGGCACGGAGTACGAGGCCGTGTGGTGGAACAGCGACAGCTCACCCGAGGAGTCCAACGAGTGGGGCCCGTGGCGCCCGGTGTCCTCGTGCTGACCCGCCGCCCGCACACCGCCTGAGGAACACCCGGGGAACGTCGGCCCGCTCACCGGCACCGGACCGCAGGTGCCCGATCACCATCTGCGGGCGGGCAGGACCACCCCAACTCCGGGCGGTACCGGCCACACACCGTTGTTCCACCGCTGGAGACGAGGCGGGGAACCGGTCCACCGGCTCCGGTTCGAGGTCGGAAACCCCGTGTCGCACGCAGAGCGGTGATGCTGTTCAGCGGCACGCGCGCTGCGAAAGGAATGCGCGCTGAGATGAGCCTGTCCCGAGCGGAGTCCACGGCGCCGGGTCAGGTCCTGGACGCCGTGACCGTTCCGAGCAGACTGAGGGCCTCGGCGCTGCGGCTGCCCGGCTCCGCCTGGTAGCAGAGCAGTTGCTGGCCCGGTGTCTGGGCGACGTCGAAAGTGTGCATCCACAGGGTCAGCTCACCGACGGCCGGATGCACGAACTCCTTGACCTCCAGGCGTTTGCCGCGGGCACGGTTCGCGGCCCACATCCTCGCGAACTCCGGGCTCGCACCTGTCAGGCCGTCGATGACCGAACGGATACGCGGATGCTCCGGCGCCCGCCCTTCGGCGAGGCGTATCCCGGCGACCGCGTTCTGCGCGGCGAGCTGCCAGTCGGCGTAGAAGCCGCGGGAGTCCGGGTCGAGGAACACCTTCTCCAGCAGGTTGCGGCTGACGGGGAACCCGCAGAAGAGGGCTTCGCCGAGCATGTTGCCGGCGAGAACGTCGTAGGCGGCGTTGACGACGAGCGCCGGGGTGCCCGGCCAGGAGTCCATGAGCCGTCTCAGGTGCGGGTCGACACGACGCGTGCTGAGGTCGGCGCGCGGGCGCGGGGCGAGCCCGGCCAACCGGTAGAGGTGGCCGCGTCCGTCGTCGTCGAGTGCAAGCGCGTCGGCGAGGGCGTCGAGCACCTGCGCCGACGGCCCGGTCTCGCGCCCCTGTTCGAGGCGGACGTAGTAGTCGACGCTCACGTCGGCGAGCATCGCGACCTCCTCCCGGCGCAGCCCGGGCACCCGCCGCCGGGCGTTGCCGTGCAGCCCCACACTCCCGGGGGAGGTCGCGTCACGGCGAGCCCGGAGGAACTGCGCCAGGGGCGGTGCTGTCATGGTGCGACGTTACCCCGGGCCCCGCCGAACAGGGAGGGTGCGTCGCACCCAGGCTCACACCGGCCTGGCCCCGTCGGGCGGGTGGCGCGCAGAGTGGTGCCCCGACAGAAGCAGGACTCCCACGGACAGGGCGAGAAGTGCCATGACAGACCACCCCTACATCGGACTGTGGGTCACCGCCGACGGTCGCATCCGCCACGAACTGCTGCCCGAGGGCCGATACGTCGAGGCCCGGGGCAGCCGGGAGCGCGCCTACACGGGCCGGTACACGGTGACCGGCACACACATCGACTACGCCGACGACAGCGGCTTCAGCGCCGACGGGGACTTCGTCGACGCGAACACCCTGCACCACGCGGGCATGGTGCTCACCCGCCGTGCTGACAGGAGGACCGCCTGATGGACGGGCTCAAGGACAAGACCGTGCTCATCACCGGTGCCTCCAGCGGTATCGGTGAGGCGAGCGCGCTGCACCTGGCGGAGCGGGGCTGCACCGTGGTGCTGGGGGCGCGCCGCGTCGACCGGCTCCGTTCGCTGGTCGAGAGGATCGAGGCCGCCGGAGGGCGGGCCCGCGCCCGTGCCCTCGACGTCACGGACGCCGACGCCGTGCGCTCCTTCGTCGACGGAGCCGTCGCCGAGTACGGACGCGTGGACGTGCTGGTCAACAACGCGGGCGTCATGCCGCTGTCCCCGCTGGCCGCGTTGAGGACGGACGAGTGGACGCGGATGCTCGACGTCAACGTACGCGGGCTGCTGCACGGCATCGCCGCCGCCCTGCCCGTGTTCGAGAGGCAGCGCAGCGGCCACGTCGTCACGATCGCCTCGGTCGGATCCCACGCGGTCTCGCCGACCGCGGCCGTGTACTGCGGCACGAAGTTCGCCGCATGGGCGATCACCGAGGGTCTGCGGCTGGAGAGCGAACCGTGGCTGCGCGTCTCGACGGTCACACCGGGCGTGGTCGAGTCCGAACTCGCCGAGACGATCACCGACCCCGCGGCCCGCGAGGCGATGGCCGCCTACCGCGCGAACACGATCCCGCCGTCGGCGATCGCCCGCGCCATCGCCTTCGCGGTCGGACAGCCCGACGACGTCGACGTCAACGAGATCGTGGTGCGACCGGCGGCACAGCGATGACCCCGACAGGCCGTGCGGCCTACTGAAACCGCGACCGGCCCCGGGACGGTTCCTCGGCCTCGGGCCGAGGCCGGGAGGTGTTCCGTCCCAGAGTCGAAGGGCCGGGGCCGGGGCGTTGAGGGGTCCGCGCGCGTCCGGGTGCGCGGAACCCGGAGGAGTGTCCCTCAGCGCCCCGTCCTGCGCGGTCGGGGGAGTGGTAGATGACGGGCCGAGAACCGGAGCCGGGTTCTGTGATCACGGGGGCCCGGAGCCGCCACTCCGCACGGCCCCCTTCACCGCCGCTGGAAGCGCACACCGGCACAGCGCGGCCAGCTAACGCTTGCTGTCCCGTCAAAGACGTCCCAGGGCCGTGCGCACGGAGGCGGCCAGGCCCTGGGAGGAGGTACGGGCCCAGGCCACGTGGCGGTCCGGGCGGACCAGGATCCAACCCTCGGCGGCACCGAGCAGGGTGCGCAGCGCCCCTGAGGGATCGCTGTGGCCGCCCGGGCCGACGTGCAGGACAGGCACCCTCTCGGACCCCGCGAGCCGTAGGGTCTGCGCAGCCTCCGACTGCCGCGTACCGAGCCGCAGCAGAGCCGCCCCGGCGGGCAGTGCGTCGTGCAGTCGCACGGGCCCGCCCTGAGGGTCGCCCAGCTCGGGGTCGGGCAGCCGGACCCCCGCGGCTCGGTCGGCCGGGTCCAACAGCGGTGAGGCGCGGTAACCGCGGTCGAGCATGGCCAGGCTGCGCAGGCTGCGGTCGCGCAGGGCTGGCACGGCCATCGCGGCGCGCATCAGGGCCATGGCCGCCGAACGCACCGCACGTGGCGTCTGGACCCCCAGGCGGGCCCGGCGTTCGACATAGCGGGACACGGTACCGACAGCGTGGCGGCGCTCCTCGTCGTAGGAGGCGAGGAGTGCCTCGACGTCGCCGCCGTCCAGCGCCGCGGCGAGCTTCCAGGCGAGGTTGTGCGTGTCCTGGATACCGGCGTTCATGCCCTGGCCCATCACGGGCGGGAAGACGTGGGCCGCGTCCCCGGCGAGCAGGACCCGTCCCACGCGGTAGCGCGGGCTGGAGCGCCGTTGGAACTGGAAGCGGCTCGCCCAGACCACCGGGGCGGGTCCCGGTCCCAGCACCTCGCTCACCCAGGCTTCCACCTCCTGCGCGGTGACCTCCTCGCCCTGTGCCGGAGGCCCGTCGGGGGCCCGGCCCGTCGGTTCCACCCTGACCAGGCGCCAGTGCCCGGGGGCCAGGCGCTGTGCTCCGGTGATGCCCCGCGTCCCGTTGTGGCTGCGCGGCCAGGGCAGGGTGTCGCGCCCGTCCGTCACCCGCACGTCGGCGAGTGTGGCCCGGATCGGCAGCACGGCCCCGTCGAAGGGCAGCCCCAGTGCGGAGCGGACCGTGCTCCGCGCCCCGTCGCAGCCCACGAGGAATCCCGCGCGAAGCACGTGCTCCGTGGCCCCCTGCGAGTAGGTGACGGCCGTGTGCTCCGTCCCGTGTTCCACACCGGTGACCTCGGCGCCGAACCGGACGTCGCAGTATCCGGTGGTCCGTAGCGCCTCCAGGAGCAGCTGCTCGGTCCTGCCCTGTTCCAGGAAGAGGATCCCGGGCCGCTGCGCCTCCCCCGAGAGGCGGGTGAAGTCGAATTCCAGCAGGCGCCGCCCGGCGGCGGTGTACACCGGCATCCGCTCCAGGAGGGTCCCGGCCTCCCTCAGGGTGTGCTCCACACCCCACTGGCGCAGGATCTCGCGGGTACGCAGGTGCAGGGCCGGGGCCTTGGACCGCTCGCTGGTCGTCCGCTGGCGTTCCAGGAGTACCGAACGCACCCCGTGGCGGGCCAGTCCCAGGGCCAGGCTCAGGCCGACCGGGCCCGCTCCGATGATCATGACGGGGACGGTGTGAGGCTCTTGGCTGTCAGCTGTCATATCTGGAACGCTAGACATGTTTTCCTGAAGCGTGAACACTCTGGCGGTCCGGACCCCGCGCTACAGAAAACCGAACCCGGGCACGACGTCTCAGAATTCAGGAAAAACCGGGCAGTTTCCTGGGAAACGTCTGTCAGGGTGTTGCAATGAACATGGCGTAGTATCCGAGTTCATTGCAACACATGCTCGAAGAGGGGACCCATGCCCGGCGCACGGCTGACCGCGGGGGAGCGCGCACACATCGCGGACGGGCTCCGCACCCGACAGAGCTGTGCCGCCATCGCCCGGCAACTCCGGCGACCCACCTCCACCGTGACCCGGGAGGTGGCTCGCAACGGCGGGCGCTCGGGTTACGCGCCGGAGCGCGCTCAACAGGCCACACACCAGCGCGCCCGCAGGGGCCGCTCCGCCACCCCGGGGCAAGCGTCCGCCGCACAGCATCCCGCACCACAACCCGCGGAGAGCGGCCCCGCCCCCGGGCCCGTGCGCGACTTCGCCGAGGACTTCGCCAGCGTGATCATGCTCGCGGGCACACCGCGCATGCCCGCCCGCGTCCTCGCACACCTGCTGGTCACGGACACCGGGGCCCTGGGCGCACGCGAGCTCTGCGACAGGCTCTCGGCGAGCCCCGGCGCGATCTCCAAGGCGGTGCGCTTCCTCGAGGCCTTCTCCCTGGTGCGGCGGGAACGCCTGCCGGGCCAGCGGCGGGACCTCTACCGGTTCAGCGGGGACTGGGTGGAGACCTTCGCCCGCCGCGAGGAACTGTTCGCTCCCTGGGAGGACGGGGCCCGCCGCGGCGCGCACCTGCTGGGTCCGCGAACCCCGGCCGGTGCGCGGATGGCCGAACTCGCGCACTTCATGCGCATCGTGCGCGGCACCATCGTCCAGGTGCGTGAACGCTGGCGCCGCGCCTGCCCGGGGACCGCCTCCTGAGACCTGGCTCCTGAGGATCTCGCCCGGGCTGTCGGCCGGTCCGTCACCGGCAGCATCCAGAGCCCGGGCACCCTGACCTGCGCCGCCCCGGAAAGGGGACGGGCCAGCTCAGCGGGCTGTGCGCCCGGGCGCCGACCCGATCAGGGGTTGGCGTACATCTGCACCACGACCCGGTCGAAACGGCGCGCCTGGTGGCCGAGGTCCGAGTACAGCAGCGCCGACAGGGCGGCGTGCACCGGAGACCGGCCGGGGCGGCCCCCGCCCCGGCCACCTCGACGAGGATGTGCGGGCCCCAGCGCCGCCGGACGCCCTCGGCGTCGGCCCCGTCCGCGGCCTCGCACACACGGAGGGCGTCGTCGGCCAGCACGAGCAGCCACGACGGCTCTCCGGAGGCCGGGGGCCGGTCGGCGGCGGCGTGCAGCACCTGCCCGAACCGGGCGAGCACATCAATCGGCGCGTCCCGGTAGACGGTGAGCCGAGCGGCCGCGGCTTCCCGCTGGGACCAGCCCGGATGCAGCCCGGTGACGGCCGCCGCCCGCTCCGCCGACCGGACATCGTTGGGCTTGACGACCATGTCGGCCCCGGGCGGTCTTCCACGCAACGACGCCGGGGACCGCGGACCGGTACCGCGCAGTACGTACTCGGCCACCGGCTCGAAGATCTCCGACAACCGCAGCGGCGCCAGGCAGTCCCGCACCGCCGTCTGGAGCGAGTCGTCCGGGAGGGCGCCCGGACCGGCCATGCCTGCTTCGGATCTGTGCATGGCGGGAGCCTCGGCGCGGAGCCCGACAAACGCGTTCGCTGCTCAGACCCGACCGGACCTGCCCCCCGCCTGCGTCCGTCCACCTCCGCCCGGTGGCCGAGCGAAACCCAGGAGCGCATTGTTCACTCCCGGATACCCTGATCGCTTCCTTCGGGTCATAAGCGCGACAGGGCTTCGCTTGACAAAGGGTCGACCATGTGTTCCCCGACGGTTTCCGTCGATGTGCTTTCATCGCAATAGGCGGTCTCCGGGGGTGATGCTGACTTGACGGCGGAATCAAGAATTCAGGCTGTGAGATTCGCTAACAGGGCGCCTGGCTCAAAACAACTGTTCGAGTGGCTTCGCGGGCTACGTATACTGCCATCGGCAGGCATCGCGGACCCAGGGGGTGGCGCGCTGCCAGCTTGCATTAACGCCGAAGATGCGGTCCTCTCTGGCAATGCGCCTCAGATGTACCTTTCCTTGTTGTCGTCCCGGATATCCTGCGGCGCCGTCGTGATGTTTCGCTCTTTCCGATACTGGTGAAACGTAGAGAACGGAGTGCGAGTGCACCCACACAGTGTCTCCACACCACTGAATGAAGACTCCGCCGCGCACGCGGCGGCCGTAGCCGAGGAACAGCGCGTCCTCGATGAGGCCTTCGCCCGTCGCGACGGAATCCTCCGCCACCTCGACGCCGAACTGGCGGTCCCGGCGGGTGACGCGACGGGGCACGCCCGGATGTGCATGATGCTCAACCACCGCGAGGAACTGCGGTGCGCGGACCGGGGCCTGATCTTCGGTCGGCTCGACGCCCTCGACCAGACGGTCCTGCACCTGGGGCGCGTCGGCATCCCCAGCGGGGAAGAGGACGACGATCCCCTGGTGATCGACTGGCGTGCACCGGCCGCGCGGGCCTTCTACACCGCGACACCGGTCGACCCCCAAGGGCAGGCCCGACGCCGCCACATCCGTGTCGATGGCCGCGAGGTGATCAGTGTCGATGACGAACCGCTCGACGGATCGGGGGCGAGCGAGCTGGTGGGCGAGGGAGCCCTGCTCGCCGCCCTCGACGAGCGGCGCACCGGCCGTATGGGCACCGCGGCGGCCACCTTGCAGCGCGAGCAGGACGACGTGGTCCGCGCAGACTCCCGGGGGCCGCTGGTCGTGCAGGGCGGGCCCGGCACCGGAAAGACCGTGGTGGCACTCCACCGGGTGGCGTACCTGCTCTTCACCTACCCGCAGCTCGCCGCGCAGGGCGTCCTGGTGCTCGGGCCCTCGCAGCGTTTCCTGGACTACATCACCCAGGTGCTGCCGGCGCTTGGGGAGACCGCCGTGGTCTCGGCGACCTGCGACACCCTCGTACCGGGCATCGGAGTGGAGCGCGCGGAACCACGCGACATCGCCGAGATCAAGGGACGGGCGCTCTGGCAACAGACGCTCTCCCGGTACGCGGCCTCGTTCGTCCCCCGTCCCGCCGACCTCGAACTCGTGTGGGAGGGGGAGCGGTACACGATCGGCGAACAGCGGATCACCAGGGCCCTCGCCTCAGCCACATCGGGGCACTCCTACCACGCCGCGCGCACCGTGTTCAGCGAACAGATCCACCACCTGCTTACCGACGCGATCGCCGAACGCAACGAGGAGACGCTGGCGCGGATGGAGGAGGGCTTCGAGGACATCCTCGGCCGACTCGACGCCAAACTCGCCAACTCCGACGACCGCGCCGAACGCGACGGCCGCAGCGGCACCGATGTCGACGGGGAACTCACCGAGGATGACCTGGAGAGGCTGCACGACCGGATCGCCACAGACCCCGGGGTGGCCGCCACCCTGCACGAGTGGTGGCCGACCCGCGACCCCCAGGAAGAACTCCGTCGCCTGCTCGGTGACGAAGCACTGCTGCGCCGCTGGGCGCCCGAACTCACCGACACCGAAAGAGCAATGGTCGCCGCTGAACCGCGAACACGGGCGAGCAGCGACATCCCCCTGTTCGACGCCCTGGCCGACCTGCTGGGTGAGGCGAGCCCACAGGGCGAGCAGGGCGAATTCCTGACCGACCGCGCCGCCTCCCGGAGGGACTGGGTCTACGGGCACGTCGTCGTCGACGAAGCACAGGAACTCTCGGAGATGCAGTGGCAGATGGTGATGCGCCGCTGCCCCTCCCGGTCCATCACCGCTGTGGGCGACATCGACCAGACCGAGGCCCCGCACCGGCACACCACCTGGGAGGGAGCGGTCGGCGCGGCCTTCGGGGACAGGTGGGCCGAAGCCCGGTTGACCATCTGTTACCGCACCCCGCTGGAGGTCATGGCCCTCACCGGGCCGGTCCTGCGGAACGCGGGCAGCCGGAACGAACCTCCCCGTGCCGTTCGCGCCTCAGGCGTTCAACCCTGGGAAAGGGCTGTGGAAGAGGGCGACCTGGAGGCCGAGGCGGCACGTGCCGTCGAGGACCTGTCGCAGCGCTGGGCGGGTGGCACGGTCGGTGTCATCGCTCCCCTCGAACGCCTGCCCGCTCTGCGCGCAGCGCTGCCCGAGGTGGCGGTGCTCTCCGCCACCGACGCCAAGGGCCTGGAATGGGACGCCACGCTGCTCGTGGACGCACCCGGCATCGTCACCGAACCTCGGGGCTGGAACGGGCTCTACGTCGCGCTCACCCGCTGCACCCAGGAACTGGGGCAGCTACTGGTGGAATGAGCGGCGGCGCTCTCACCGACAACTCGGCCGGACGCTCGGCCGGGGTCTGCACCCCAGCCGGGCGCGGTGTTCGCCGCTGGGAGCTCGGGCGAGGAGGGCGGGCGTATCCGGTTACGGTTCGACGAGCTCGATACCGATCGCGATCACGCCCAGGGCTTCGCGCTCAGGCGGATAGATCTCCCGGATACCGCGCAGCTGTTCGGCCTTCGAAGCAGTCGGGTCGACCGACGAGACCGGTTCGTGCCGGAACATCTCGTCGAAGTCGGTGTAGCGGGCGAGCCTGGTGATCCGGGTGAGTACGTCCTCGTTCTGGCATTTGAACCGGATCAGATCGCCTTCCCTCAGGCGTTTACGGGATGCGTCGTCGACCCTGATCTCGGTCGTCTTCTCACCCGAGGCGACCAGGTCGAAGTACTGCCGGTAGAGGTGCATCTCGAACCCACGAGCAGCCGATGCCTTCCCCAGCGAGTGCCCCTGTTCGTCCTGCGCCATCTTCGGCGTCCTCCCTCCAGAGGCGGTGGCCTCCGCCGAAACCGGCTCTGCACACGAGACCTTCTTGCTCACCCTGACGCCCTGTGCCCGGAGCCGTGTCCGGGTGGTGTGGTCATCCGCTTTCCGGGACGAAGGCGCTGCCTTCGGCGCTGGCCAGACCCTTGATCCATTGGCGAACCCGCTCATGGCTGATCTCGGTGGAGACATTCAGGGGTCGGTCCTGGTGTTTGTTGGTTCCCGTACCGCGCCACAGGTGGACGCCGGTCCCCTCGGGGAGGAAATCGTTGAGGAAGGCGAAGGAGAGGAGCCGCCAACGGTCCCCTTCTCCCACAGCGCGTAACCACAGAGGTGAAGCCCTGCGGAGCTTCTCGGAATCGTCGCCCTCACCGCTGTCGGCGTGTACTTCCAGGTCCTTCTTGAACACCAGGGGCAGTCCAAGGCCACCGATGTCGAAGTCGTCGCGCTCGCGGTCATGGATGACCTCCACCCATTCCCGCGTCTTGATCTTCGGGTTGTAGTTCACTCCGGGTGTGGGTTCGGGCGCACGGAAGTGGCGCAGTTCCTCACCGGCGAACCTCAGTACGCTCGCCCAGTCACCGAAGACTCCTCCGCCGGTGACTCCGGCGAGGGTGTTGGCCTTCGACAGCACCGGAAACGCAGGCGTGGAGGTCGACCCGTCGAAAGGGCCCGCTTCGACCTCGTCGGTCACGTCCTTCAGCGCCTTGAGCACGGGGCCGGCCATGTCACCGGTGAACCAGAGGGACTTCGTGCCGTCGTAGAAGTCCAGCCCCGGGGTCAGCAGAGAGCTGGGGCTCCAGCCGGCCAGGACGGGACCCTCCACATCCATGATGCGCACACCGCCGAAACCGCGCCTGGTCCTGGCCCCGATCCCGCCGAAGACCAGGCTCATCCACAGCGCTCCGAGAGCCACCGTGTGGGCGTTGCGGTCCTGACCGACGGGTTTGATCCGAAGTTCGAACTCCTCCCCGGGCGGGATGAAGGCGCGGGTGATCTTCACAGCGCCCTTCAAACGCCTCACCTCGTCCTTGGGCTCCCAGGAGGTCAGGCCCGGTCCCAGGAGGTAGCCGATCCACTTGTTGTACGGGTTCCAGGCATCGCGGGGCATGAACGAGGGGAAGCGCTCGGTCGTGTACGCCGGTTGCTCGGGGATACGCAGCCGGATGGGTGAAGCGCCGTCAGTCGACCCGAGGACGTGGTTCTCGATCCGCCGCAGCGCGTTCGGGTCGTTCCTCGCGAAGATCCCTGCCATGGCGCGCAGCCAGAAGTGCATTCCACCGCGGATCGAGGAGACGCGGACCTGTGCCGAGGCCGGGTCCCCCTCTCCGCAGAACAGCGGGGTCTCCACCCGAAGGCGCAGTGTCGTCCAGGGCATGCGTTCCTACCTTTCGTCACGCCAACGGCGGTGGGACAGGGGAGCTGTGATGGGCTGGTCGTCCCACAGGATCTGGGAGAAGACCCCCGCGGCCAGACACCAGAAGGTGGCGGCGAGCAGGATCGCCACCGGGTCTCCGTCGGTCAAGGTCCCCTCCCACACCTTGAGGAGCTCGTCCCCGCCCTCCCCGAAGACGGTGGTGACGGCGACCATCCCGACCACGGCCACGAACAGGGAGTGCACCAGCCCGGTCGCTGCCACAGCCAGGGCCCGGCCCGCCAGGATGAGGGGAGCCGTCCAGTCGCGGGCGGCACTTCCGGTGTTGTGGTTGCGGGTCTCGATGAGGAGATAGCCGAGGGCGGCCCCGCCGAGGACCGTCGGCAGCAACCAGCCCGTGGTGGCCCTCTCCCACCAGGAGGGGTGGAAGGCCACCAGGATGATCAGGCCGACCGCTCCGGCCGCGGGCAGACGCAGCAGCAGAGGCATCGCCCACACCCGCCCGAGGAACAGGGAACCGGCCCCGATGACGCCGTAGAACACGGCGATGCCGATCAAACTCTGCGGGATGGTGATCCAGTTGGTCCACAGCGCCGAGGCCACGAGGCCCAGAGCGGCGATCAGTGACAGCAGCAGAAGCCAGTACATGCGTAGAGCGCCCTTGTACCGAGGGTGCTGATACAGGCCCAGCACCGCGGACCATGACGCCAGCACCGCGAAGCGCGGCAACAGGTGGCGTTCCACCGTCTCTCCCAGCAGAGCCCGGTCGGCGGCGTTCGGTTCGGGAGGCTTCACCTCTTGGTCCGTGTCCGAGCCGCGAGGTATCGGTTCGGACAGGGGAAGTGGCCCGCCCGAGTACACGCGAGTGGTGAACTGGAAACGCCCGCCTTCGGAGAACACGTGTTGCCGCGCGGGTTCCTGGAAGGCCAGCCACCGGATCTCCTCCTCGACGGCAGAGGGCGGGGCGTGGTCGAACAGCGGCAGGGACTGGTACCGGTCCAGATGGCCTCGCCACACGTCCCGTGCTTCCCGTGCTCTGCGTACCAGGGGAACCCAGGTGTGGCTGTGCCCGAAGACCTTCTTGAGGGTTTCCACCTTCCACCACTTCTGCCAGGTCTCGGTGCCCTGGTGGCGGAAGGGTTCGGACAGGGCCAGAAAGCGCGTTCGGGCAGCCAGAGGAGCCAGGTGCCGGTGAGCCGCACCGCCTTCTCCGGTCACGTGCTCCCAGAGTGTTTCGACACACACTGAGAGCACCGCCCACATCCGCAGTGCCTGTGACTCCGAGACCGTTGCGCCCTTCGACAGGAGCAGGTTGGGCAGCATCACTTCGAGCAGGCGCCCCGGGTTGTACAGCAGGGCCCGCACGATGTGTTCCGAACCAGGATCAGCGAGCAGGTCGGCCAGGTCCCTGCGGGCCCCGGGAAGTCCCGGGAGGAGGGACGAAGACCGCTGGGAGTTGTAGAGGCTACGCAGTACCTTGCGCAGCCCCGGGTCCTTCCACGCCGCGCAGTCGTTGCCGACCGCGTGAGCGGCACGGTCGGAGTCCGCGATGGGGCCGACCCCCGCGTTCAGACGACCGACCAGACTTGCCTGCGGAGGCCCGAGATCAACGGGCCGGTCGTCGCACTCCTCGCATCGTGTGCCTGGTTCGTCGGCCGGAGCTCCGTCGCTCACGGTTCCTGCCTTGTCGCCGGAACGAGTTCGCGCAGCGCCATCCCGAAGGGGGTGAGCCGCCACCGGGACTCCTCGGGCAGGTATTCGTAGGCGAACCCCTCCCAGACCGCATCCCCCGGTGGATCGTCCTCGAAGTACCCGTCATCCCGGGACCCCGCCAGCCTGCCGTTGAGCGCATCGGTCCGGGGGGAGCTCAACGGCAGCTCGATCGACCTGGGAAGCGCGGAGAACTCGTACTGGGCGTGTGCGGTGATCCGCCCGCCGT
Organism: Nocardiopsis valliformis DSM 45023; assembly: GCF_000340985.1. Classification (NCBI taxonomy): domain Bacteria; kingdom Bacillati; phylum Actinomycetota; class Actinomycetes; order Streptosporangiales; family Nocardiopsidaceae; genus Nocardiopsis; species Nocardiopsis valliformis. The sequence continues at coordinate 293,826 of NZ_ANAZ01000008.1, read as the reverse complement.
ACAGGGAGCGCAGCGCTTCGGCGAATCCCAGGAGGAAGGGCATGGCCACCCGGAAACCACCGGTGAGGTGAAATCTGCACGTGGACTCCGGGTTGCGCAGCAGCTCCTCGAAGTGCGGACCGAGAGCACCGAGCCGTCGCATGGCCCCCAGGAACCGGTCGGTGTCCTCGGCGTCGAGCCCGGGAAGACGCACGATGGCGACCCGTCCTGGACCGAGCGTCAGAGGACTGCCCATCGTGGGTAGGTAGTCCACCCGGTCCACGTCACCGCCGGTCATCGCCAAGGCGTTGAACAGGGCGGCACGCAGGCCCGGGCCGGTGTCACTGGCGATGAGCAGAACCGTCTCGTCGTTGTTGCCGCCGACCGGGATCTGGTGGTCACCCCGCCGATTCGCGGCCAGGGAGGTGAGTTCGGCGCTGATGCTCCTGGGCCACTGGTCGGGGCAGATCTCCTGGACCAAGGACTCCAGTTCCTCCCGTGCCTGCCCCTGGTCCGAGGTCTCCTTCACCAACCGTTCCGACACCCGGTTCGCTTCGCCCTCGGGATCGAGCAGCTCCCCCCGCACATCGTGGATCCGCATACGGTTGTCGAAGATGTCCTGGGCCAGGTCCGCGTCGCCCACGACTTCCTGGATCCGGGTGCTCCAGTTCGTGATGACGTTGTCGAGCAGGCTGATGCCCACCGTGGCCACGTGCACGGTGACCGGACGCTCGGTCACGCTTCCTCCTCATTCACGCGCGAGCAGGAGAAGTAGCCGTAGCCGGCGGTGGTCCGGCCGCCGCCGCCGAGCTCCTCCCCGGCTTCGGCCAACCAGTCGAACACCGCGTCCAGATCGTCCGGGTCGTCGCCCACGAGATCCACGCGCAGATCGCCGCTGACGGACAGGAACGGCAGCGGCACCGGATTGTGGTGCTCGCCCGGATACTGGAGGTCCTGCCTGACCTGTGAGTTCTCGTGGGCCTTGCGATCGGTGCTGGTGTAGTAGGGATGCTGGTGCGGGGTGATGACGTCCGCGTGCACCTTCACACCGTCCTCACCGGGAAGGGCGTCGAGGAACCGGACCGAGCCGCGGCCCTGGTCCTCCCGGGCCGGACGCGGTTCCTTGCCGAAACGAGGCCGTGGGCCGCCCAGTGCCCGGATCACCCGCTCGGTGTCGGCGCCTGCGCTGCGCGCCCCGGCCGCCGCCAGGCCCTTGAGGCTGGCGGCGGGAAGGGTGGGCCAACCGTAGGTTCCGTGCAGGGCCAGGCCGTTGTCCAGGACACCCAACTGGAGGCCGAGCCCGGAGACCAGCCGCCACTCGACGGTCAAACACACCCTGAGCACGTGCCGACGGTCCGGGTCGGTCGAGACCCACTGTCGGAGGAAGCGCCGTCGGCGTTCCAGTGTCCGGCGGAGGAGTTCGGCGTCCCCCTGCCCGATCCTGCTCTCGACAGCCCAGGCGTGCAGGGGGACGTGGTTCTTCCAGGGGTTGGTGCTTCCGTCGAGCGGCTCGAAGGACAGGCGCCGCAGGACGACGAGCCCGTTGGCCTCGGGGCTGACCGACTCCCACTCTCCCCGCTTCTCCTGGAGCGAGGCGGAGGGGTCCTGGTTCTCCCGGGTCTCGTGTTCCACCCTGACGGCCCGGCCGAGCGGGCCGTTCGCGGGATGGGCGGTGGACCGGCCATCGCCACCGGAGCCCTGCCTCCGGTTTCCGCCCCGGACCGCCCCGCCACCAGTGCCTCCCGGTGCGGGGCCTCGTCGTGGAGGAGGAGCAGGGCGCGCGGCGCGCGGCACCTTACCGCCGAAGGCGTCCTTGGGGTTAGGAATCCCCGCCACGTGAACCCCCTTCACCAGTGGTCTCGCCGCCGGAGCCGTCCTTCTCGGAACCGCTGCCCCCGGAGTCCTCGCACAGGGCTTCGGCGAGCCTGCTCAGCCACACCGACAACGCTTCGACCTCGGCGGAGACCCGGGCGTAGTCGTGGACGTCGGCCTCCCCGAGCGCCCGGAGGAACTGATGGGGCGTCATCTGCCGACCGGTCCCGCTGAGCAGCCCCTGATCGGCGATGTGCGCAGCGACGCGTTCGCAGAGCCGGTGGTAGGCGCGCTCCAGTTCGTCACCCCGCGGGTCGGCCTTGGAGAGAACGAAGGCGTAGGTGGCGGCCAGGCCGCTGCCGCGCAGCCGCATGGGCAGTTGCCGCATGCGGGTGCGCAGTTCGGGGCTGACGGTCTCACCGAGGACCCGGAAAGCGATCCCCGCGGCCGCCTGGTCGACCCTTCTGGCCGATCGGGTGGACTCACTCACCGGGGACCTCCCCGGCCAGACGCGACCACACCAGACCCTTGCCCAGAGTCTCGTCCCCGCCGACCTGCAGCACGGCTCCGTCGAACAGCTTCCGCAGCAGACGCCGGTGTTCGGCATCGTTCTCGGTATTGCGCTCGGAGTCCTTGCCCTGCGGCGCGCGCAGGGTGAGCACCGTTGCCAGCAGGCTCTCCGTGGGCAGGTACTCGCTGGTGAACGGTCCGTGCTTGACGGTCTTGGTCTCGGGGTCGAGCTGGACCCGGACCGCGTGCTCGGTGCACTCGCGCAGGAGCTGGTCCATGACCGACGTGCCCACCAGCAGCAGGTCCGAGCGGAACTTGTCCGCGAAGTGCGACAGGGCGGACCCGTCGCCGATGCCGTCGCTCGCTATGCGCTCTGCCCACTCCTCCAGTTCTCCGGCGGTCCTGGGCCTGGACATCGGCACCAGGCAGGGCCCCACGACCTGCTCCGAGGTGGTCCACACCTCGTCGAGAGCCACCCCCCGGTCATGGGGGACCGTGGGAACGTTCGGGATCTCTCCCGGGAGCCCGGACCGGGCGTACTTGCGGGACAGTCTCGACAGTGCCACCGAGGAGGTGGCCCAGGCGAAGGTGCGCCGCAGGGTGGGTACCGGCACGGCGACCAACTGGGCGTCGCCCACGGTGAGCAGCCCGGCGGTGGGGTTGACCCCGGGCTCACCGTCACGCTGCACGGCTTTGCCGAACACCCGGTCCAGGGAGTCCTGGCCCCACCCGGCGTTGTGTCCGGCAGCACGTAGGGCGCCCTTGAGGCTCTGGCCCCACACGACCGGGTACCCGGTCGTGGACTCCCGTTGGATCGGCAGGTTCAGGGAACCCTCGGCGTCGGCGGCCCCGGCGTGCAGGGGCGACTCGGTGTACAGGTAGAGCAGGAAACTGGTCACGACCACACTCCGGTCAGGACGACGCCGAACCCCGCGGTGGCCAGGTTGATCTTCCTGGTCCGGTGGATCTGCTCGGACAGGGGCAGTGCCCTGCCGTGGTGCCGTTCGGCCCAGTGTTCGGCGGCGTCGGTGTCGAGGAACTTGAGGAGGTACACCGCACCGGGCGGGACCGCGTAGTAGAGGGAACGGGAGTTCCTGAACTCCTTCCAGCTCCGGGTGGGGGATGCGGTGGCGACGGTCAGGGGATCGTCCATCCGTGCGGCGACGAGTTCGGCCCCCGAACCCTGGATCGGAGGGACCCACCCGCGCGGCCACACACCGGGGGTGGCCACGTAGAGCAGAAGCCGCCCCTCGGGGAACGAGGAGGGGCGTTCGGGCCAAGCCAGCCCGGGCGCCGGGTCGATGTCCGCCAACCGGGCCATACCCCCGAACCGCACCGGTCCCGTGACCTCGTCCAGGGGCAGGTGGCGACCCGGCTCGGTGTGGGGAGTCACGTGCGCGGCGAAGGCCCACTGCTCCCGCAGACGCAGGTGTGTGGCGCTGTACAGCAGCCCGTGCTCGGCGGTGCGGGTGGTGTGGTCCACTTTCAGCCCGACCCGGGTCTCGGGTTCGAGGGGTTCCTCGGGGGAGAGCTGGAGCCGGTCCCTGGCCACCTTGGCTCCGGGGGCGATCAGGGTTCCGTGCAGGTACTCCCGGAGGGCCTGGCTGGACATCCACCCGGTGACGGGTTCGGGGTCCTCGACACCCTCGGGGACGGCGAAGGAACGAAGGTTTCCAGCACCGTGCCCGAAGACCTCCTCGTCCAGGTCCGTGCTGACCCCGGGGGCAGGCTCGGCGGCCGTCATACGCCGCACGTCGTCGTCCCCATGCGGGTGGACCAGGTCGGCGGGTACGGGGAAGTAGGGGTCCCAGGTCAGGTTCCGCCTTCTGCGCCGGGCCAGGACCGGGCCTCGCACGCTCTCCGGCTCACCTCCCAGCCCGCCCTCGGCCGAGGCCAGGGCTCCGGCGACGGTGGAGGGCCAGGGGTGTACGGTCTGCGCGGTGCCACCGGTACCGGCGTCGAAGGCCCGGCCGTCACGCACCTGCACGGTGTCGTGCGGACGCAGCAGTAGCCACCGGTCGCTGGGCCGCTCCTCCGGCGGTGAGGTGTCCTCGATGAAAGGGAACGGTACGTGCGGGGCGCTCAATGGGCCTCCTGGCGCAGGAAGAGAGCGACGCGGACAGCACCTTCGTCCACCAGACGGCGATCCGGGGCCATGCGCTCCAGTGCGGTCGTCGCCTCATCGGAGAAGACCTTGCGTGCTTTCCGGTCCCGCTCGGCGGGGCCGGTGTCATCGTTCTCGGCGGCTGGGTCGCCGCCCTGCCGATCGCTGGTGGGAAGGGGGACAAGCGAGGTGTGGCGGTGGACCAGGCGTCGCATCTCGGCGCGGGCGACCCGGTACGGAAGCGCCTCGAAATTCCCCTGAACCTGTTCGCCGCCGCCGTCCAGATGAACCCGTTCGCCGAGCAGGTCCGGCAACAGGCGCGGGGACAGGCGGGCACGGGGGTGGTGGGCGTTGGTGACGAACAGCTCCAGGGCGTCCACTGGGGAGCCCGCAGGAGCGGGCACGCCGTCCTGGGGTTCCTCCTCCCACGGAAGAACGCACCGGGCGTGACTTCCGCTGGAGCGGACGAAACCCACCCCCAGACCGTTCTTGTTCCTGAGTTCCTTGGCCTCCTCCAACAGCTCATGGGCGCCCGCCAGCGCCTGGCGGAGCGAGGAACCGTGGTGGAAGAACAGCAGACCGTTGCTGGCGGTGGGCAGGCCGGGGTCGTTGGTTTCCCGGCAGGCCCGGGTGGCTTCCAACGCGAACGCCGCCGGGACCAGCGCGAGCAGGTCGTCCCCACCCGCGTACACCACGACCCCGCCAGCCTTCTCGACCGCCCTGCGCTGACGGGCGGCGGTACGACCGAGCCGGGCCGAGACCTCGGTGTGGACGGTGTGTCCCCGTGCCGGGTCCAGGTAGGAACCGTCCCGCCCGGGGGCGCTTCCGGACAGGTGCCGGCCCATGGAGTCCAGGTCCTGGACCAACACGGCCAGGTGAGGGGAGGGCGCAGGTACGCCCTGATCGCCCATGAGCTCCACCAGCGCCTGGGCGGCCTTGCCGCCGGACCGGACGGCCTCGACGAACTCCGGATCGGCCCGCTTCGCCTCGGCTTCGTCGGCGGTGTCGGTGAACTCCCGGGACAGGGCGTCCACGTGCCACGACTCGGGGAAGATCCAGCGGCTGCCGCGCCCCCGGAGCCAGTTGGCCTCAGTCCCCGTAGGTGTTCTGGGCAGGCCCGGAGTGCGGGTCTCCCCGATGGGGTCGGCGCCGAGCGCATCGGCGGCCCGGCGCAGTTCCCGGACGAGGCCGTTGATACCGGAGGTCGTGTCCCACAGCGTCAGGACGGCGTGCCGGTAGGGCAGCGAGGCGATCGCGTTTGTGGAGGGGAAGCTCTCGTGGCTGCCCACCGAGGTGCGGTGCCACATCCGCTTGACCCAGTTGGCGACGGACAGCTGCTCACGCCTGAGGTGCTTCGGGATGTCCCGGGGCAGGCTCTCCCCGTCTACGGCACGCCACCTCGGTGAGAGCATGCACAGATCACCAGGGGTGTCACCGGGCTGGTGGAAGTTCCGGGTGTTCTTACGCTCGGCCAGGGCGCGCTGGGCCTGGGACCAGGCCTGCTCGTAGGAGCCGGATCCGGCGGGCACACTCACCCACTGCACCACCGGCCAGCCGGGAACCTGGAACTGGGCCGTGCCGAACACATCCTCCATCCACCCTTCCCAGACGGAGTTCAGGCGGTCTGTGGTCTTCCGGGCCGCAGTGGGGCCGGTACCCGCGGGCAGCCGGGCCACGACACGGTTGGGTATCCCGTCGTCCGTGTCGTCTTCCCCCTCCCTCCCCTTCTGTTCGCCGGGGGCGGGAAAGACCATCTCCGCGCCGTGTTGACGGGCCAGGTAGGCGACCGCCTCGGCTGCCAGGCGGGCCACGATCTGGCTGGCCGCGCGCAGGTCCGCGGTGCTGCGGGACTCGGTGATGTAGCGCTGTACTCCGGCGAGGGCGATGACGACCAGGTCACGCGGGTCGTGTTCGCTCATGCGCCTCCGTTCCAGGGGCTGCGGGGGTGCTGGGCGTGCGTTCTGAGGTTGTGAGCGGGGTGGTACGTGGTGCCACAGGGGTTCAGGAAGTCCTCTCGGACAGTGCCGGGGAGTGTGCGGTTCTGGGGCCGGACCTGGGAGCGGCTTCCTGGTTCATCCGGACCTGCACGTGTCCGAGGCCGTGGGTGGTCTGAGCGCCCACCCCGGCGAAGGAGGCGAAGAGCCACAGCGCCGCGAACGCCCGCTGGGCCTGCCGTGAGGCGCGGGTGGGCAGCCCGAAGACCGCGTTACCCACGAACCCGGTGCGCTGGCTGGGGCCGGAACCCGCGGCGAGGGTTCGGATGCTGTGCCGGGAGACGTGGGCGCTCTCGACCACCTCGGTCACCGCTGAGGCCGGGAGGGGCTGCGGGCTGAAGGTCTCCCAACGGCGCGTGAGTCCGCCCAACAGCAGCTCGGGAACCGGGAGGGGAAGCTGGTTCCCGGCCTGGTTCACGTAGGTGGCGGTGAGGAAGGAGACCGCGACCTTGTGTGCGGGCGGGGCGGCTGCCATCCGGGCGTAGGCCTCGAAGCGCTGTTCGGCCAGGGACGCCGTGGCCGTGTGCGGGCCCAACCGGACCGGATTGATGATCCGCTCGCCGAGGTCGGGTTCGGTGGGCTCGTTCAACCAGCTCAGAGTCAGTTGCCGGCCAGCCAGCGAGGCGGTGAAGGGCTTGGCCTGCGCGGTGTGGTCGTCGGAGGAGGATTCGAGAAGCGCACAGGCCAGCGCGTGCAGGTGTGAGGGGAGCACACCTGACGGCGGCGGCGGTGGATCGAGGGAGAGTGACCACTGGGTGGGCACACGGCCTCCGAGGGGTGTTGTTCACGATCAGGAGGCGTCGGGTGCGGAAGTCGCCGCCGGGATGGTCACGTTAGCAACGGAAAGCGCTGTGTGTCAGGGGATTCCGAGAACTGGCCGTATACGGGCAAAGGTCTGGTGATAGAGGGAACCGTGGGGCAGGCTGAGGGTGGGTGAACCCAACTCCTGGAAGGCGCGGGGTGCGGTGATCGCGCGGACCGTGTACACCGAATCTGGTCCGGGTGCGAAAACCTCAGGTCGCGTGCACGGTGTTTGTGCTGTTTATGGGCTCACGGGTGCCGGTCATGGACTTGGTGGATGGTCGGGAGGGTGTTGCGTGCAGAGGCGGTGTATCGTCGCAGGTCACCTCCCGTGAAAACGGGGAAGGGTTCCGTAGGTCTATTAATCCCATAGGGCATGGAAACATCTCGGCCGGGTCGCACCCGTGGGGGACGGAGCCGTTCCGCAGGCCTATTAAGCCCGTAGGGCATGGAAATTCGAAGCGGTTCCTTGTCTGGGTCTACAGGACGATTTTCAGAAGGCCTATTTTGTTCAACGCCGGGTGAAAGGTTGGGGTAGCCCGCTGTCGAGCCTGCCCCTGTTGAGTCAGTGCTTTCGGTAGGCTTTCGGTGTGAGTGAGGACAAGGGTTTCGACGAACTTCTGGCCGAGGCGCAGGGACGAATTCGGAGTTCAGGCGGGGAGGACGGGCAGCAGTTCCTGAACGCACTGTTCGCCGCGCAACGTGCTCCCGCTGGCCCGGTTGGGAGAGCGGCGGCCCCGTCTCGGCGGCGCCCGCGCCGGGAGGAACCGGTGACCTACCGCGTGCGGGTGGAGCTCGCCGACACTGTGCCTCCGGTCTGGCGCAGGCTGGAGCTGGCCTCGGACCTGTTCCTCAACGAGGTCCACGACATCATCCAGGCCGCCTTCGCTTGGCAGAACTCCCATCTGCACCGGTTCGGCAGCGGACCCGGGTTCTACAGCCCCGAGACCGAGTACTACCTGATGCCGTTCGACGTTGCCGAGGGCGAACCGGGTGTCCCCGAGGAACAGGTGCGACTGGACGAGGTGCTGGTCGAGGACGGCGACCGGATGTACTACGTGTACGACTTCGGTGACGACTGGGAGCACGTGCTCACCCTTCAGGTCGCCCTGCCTCGGGAGCCGGATGCGCCGCGGGCGGTGTGCACCGCCGGGCGTCGGCCCGCGCCGTCGGAGGACTGTGGCGGTGTGATGGGCTACGAGCTGCTCCTGGCCGCCACGGACCCTCAGCATGCGGATCACGTCGAGGCGCTCGCTGAGTACAGGCGGGCCTTCGGGCAGGCCCCCGAACCCGAGCGTGCTCCGGTGCCGTTCGACGTCGAAGCCGTCAACGCGGTGTTGAGGGCGGTGACCGGGCAGGTTTCGGCGGGACTGCCCGAGCCGATCGCTGAACTCGTGGCCGGGGCGCGCCTTCCCGCTGTGCGTGCGCGGTTGGCCGAACTGTACAGCCGGGCCGTGTCCGACCAGAGAGAACCGGCGGACGCGGTGGTTCTAGAGACGGTGCGCGCGTACGCGTGGTTGCTCCACCACGTGGGTGAGGAGGGGCTCAAGCTCACCGGGGCCGGGTACCTGCCGCCGGCGAGTGTGCGGGAAGCGGCCGACATTTTGGGGTTGGACCGGACCTGGATCGGCAAGGCCAACCGGGAGGTGCAGACCCTGCCGGTGTTGTGGTTCCGCGAATCCGCGCAGAAGGCGGGGCTGTTGCGCAAGTACAAGGGGAAGCTGCTGCTCACACCGGTGGGACGCCGGGTGCGGGGAGACCACCGGGCCCTGTGGGGCCACCTCGCAGAACAGGTTCCGCCCAAGACTAAGGAGAAGTCGGAGTGGGTGTCGGGATTGCTGCTGCTGTTGACGGTGGCGGCCGCTGAGGGAAACGTCCTCATCGAGGCGGCGGAGCTCATGACCGGGCTGGGCTGGCAGGTGGACGGCATGCCCATTGAAAAGGGCGATGTCATGCAGTTGGCGGAGAGTGTGCGCACGGTGCTGGATGCGTTGGGCGGCTGGTCGGACGACTACACCATCCGGTGGGACCAGCCCACTGAACAAGGGCGTGAGTTCGCCCGGGCGGCGTTGCTGAGGTGGCTGTGAGGTGAAGCGTGCACCCGGGAGCCCGAGAGAGTCAGGTCTGTAGGAGTCTGCGCGGGCGGGCCTTGTCGTGAAGTTTTGGGGGTGGGGCGCTCTCTGCTCCGGCGTTGAGGAGTAGGAGGTCTTCGTCCTGGGTGCTCTCGTGTCTGAAGCCCGCTGCTCGGTGAGCAGTGGGCTTCAGACGGTCTGGTAGGGAGAGCAGTTCCACTCATGAACTGCGGTTCCAGGGCTGGGGGAGCGGGTTGCCCGCGCGCATCCAGATGTGGAGGGCCTCGAAGGCGCGGTCGGCGGCGCGCAGGGCCTGGGAGGCCTGGTCGGGGCCGTCCGGGCGGTGGCGCAGTACGGAGGAGAGTTCGTCGAAGAGCAGGTCGGCCTGTTCCTGGGTTGCGGGGGGCCGGGCGGCGTGGTCGTGGGTGTCCATGAGGTGTCTCCTTCGGGTGGAAGCGCGCGTTGGTTAGGGCAGTCGGTCCAGGAGCTCACGGGCGAGTTGCCGGGCCAGGTCTTCCTCGTGACCTCGGCGCGCGACGATCGCTGAGGAGCCGGGCTGACCGGAGACGGCTCGTGTCCAGCCGTCGTCGGTCAGTCGCACGGTGACCATTCGATAGCCGAACTCCACCGTCACTGAACCGGACTCTGTGCCCTCCCGCGGAGCCAGCCCTCGCCGCCGCAGTGCGGAGAGCAGCGCGCAGCGTTCGAGGTCGGAGGTGCCGGCGGGAGAATTAGTTTTCCGTTGCATGTGCTCACACTGCTCCTCACCTGGTTCCTTGCTCCACCGGTTGAGAACTTTCTGAATATCCGGGACAGGGCGTGGGATGGCCTTGCACAATGGTTGTTATGAAACCCCCCGTGTTTCGAGAAGCACTCAGGCGGCAACTACAAGTTCAGGGCATGACTCAGGCCAAGCTGTCCAGGATTTCCGGGATTTCTCAGTCGTCACTTTCGCGATATTTGTCCGGAAAATCGAACCCGACCAGGGATGCGGTGAACGCCCTGGACGTGGCACTCTCCGCTGATCAAGAGCTGATCGCCTCGTGGCGCGAGGAGATCACCGAGGACCTGCCTCCGTTTCTGCGGGACGCGGGCAATCTGGAGCGGCAGGCTCGGCGGATCGACCTGATCTCTCCGGTGGCGGTGCCCGGGTTGTTGTGGAGTGTGCCGTATGCGGAAATGGTCTATCGGGCTGGCCGAAAGGTGAAGGAAGAAGGTATCGAGCGGCTCGCGCGGATGAGGTCTGAGCGCTTGCAGGCTCTGAATGCCGAGATCGTCGCCGTGTTTCCGATCACCGCGCTGACGTGGGCTCCTGAGCGTCTACGGGTTGAGCAGGCCGAACACCTGCTCGCGCTGCCCGATCGAGTGGCGGTGCACTTGTTGCCCGAGGGGTCTGTTCTCTGGGGCACCCCGGGGCCGTTTGGCGTCTACCGACTGATCGACGGCCGCGAGGTGGTGCTCTCCGATCGCTTGGAGGGGAACGAAGCGTATGGGGAGTCGACGCTTCCCCGTGCGAGGGAACTCGTTCGTGACGCGCTCTCGCTAGCATTGCCCCCGATGGTCAGTACCGAGAAGCTGCGGGGGTTGGCATGCGCCTGAACGAGTGGAACAAGTCGACCTACAGCGGCGCGTCAGCCAACTGCGTTGAGACATGCCTCCGCGCCCCGGCCCACCCGTTGGTGGACCTCCGCGACACCCAGAACCGTGAGGCCGGGCACCTGACCTTCGCCCGCCGCGAGTGGGTGGCCCTGCTCAGCGGAACGCGCTCCCGGTAGTACCGGCCCTCGAACACCTCAAGGCCCCTTCGCCTCGGCTGGTTCCAACGGTCCTCGCAACCCCCTGTACTTCGGGGAGGTGCGGGGACCGTGGCTCTTGAGGGGTGAGCGCCGGACAGCCCCACCGCTCCGAGCGCACGAGACCGGAGTAGCCGGGGGAGTCCCTCGCCCGCTCGGACGGGAAGCTTCCACGGCGGGCCCGTGGCGGAGCGGAGACCAGTCTCACAGCCTTTGACCAGCGCGGATATGCGCAAGTACGTTCGACGTCGATCATTACTTGTATCCCTCCGACACAGTGGAGCATTTTCCGTGACACCCGCCGAGCTCGACCTGATGAACAACGATGTCGTTGATCAGGCCACCGCCCTGCCCGCATGGGTTCAGAGCAACCTCGATGTGCTGATCGGTGTCCCCCTGCGGATCCTCTTGATCGTCGTCGTCGCGCTGATCGTCCGAGCCCTGGCCAGACGCGCCATCTCCCGGCTCATGGAACGTGTCCTGCGGCCCGGAGAGGACCGGAACGGGCAACGCCGCCCCGCACGGGGCCCCGCGGTCCTGCAACGCGACCCGGCGCGGGCCGACGAGCGGCGTCAGCAGCGAGCCAAGACCCTCGGTTCGGTGCTCAGCAGCTTCGCGACCATCGTCATCGTGGTGACGGCCATGGCGATGGTGCTCGGCGAGATCGGTATCGCCCTGGGCCCGCTGCTGGCCAGCGCGGGCGTGGTCGGCCTGGCGATCGGCTTCGGTGCCCAGAGCCTGGTCGCCGACTACCTGTCTGGCCTGCTCATCATGGCCGAGGACCAGTACGGCGTCGGTGACGTCGTCGACCTCGGCGAGGCGGTCGGCGAGGTCGAGAACGTCGGTCTGCGCCTGACGCAGGTGCGCGACATCAACGGCGGCCTGTGGCACATCCGCAACGGTGAGATCCAGCGGGTGCGCAACGACAGCCAGGGCTGGGCCCGCGCCGTCCTCGACGTCTCCGTGGCCTACGAGTCCGACCTGGAGAAGGTCTACGCCGTCCTGGAGCAGACCGGTCGGGAGCTGCGTGAGGACCCGGAGTTCGGGAAGTTCTTCCTGGAGGACCCGACCGTCTGGGGTGTGCAGTCCCTGGACGCGGACGGCGTGGTCGTGCGCCTGGCCGCCAAGACCGTTCCCCTGGAGCAGTGGGGTGTGACCCGTGAGCTGCGCCGCCGGGTCAAGATCGCCCTCGACGCCGCGGGTATCGAGATCCCGTTCCCCCAGCGCACCGTCTGGATGCGGTCCGGCGACGGCAGCACCGTCTGACGGATCCGCTCCCGCCCCGTGCGGAGCGCCACCGGACGGTTGCCCGCGAGCGGGGCCGCCCGTACGGGTGCCTGGTCACTCGTGCGGGCGGCCCCGGAGTGTGCGCGGCAATGCTGTTCGGGTACGGCACACGAAAGCCCTCCAGCCCAGAAGTTGGAGGGCTGTTCTTGTGCGGAGGGGAAGCTCTTACAAATAGGGTTGAATAGGGGCGAGTTTCGCTTTTTGTGTGTGCGGGTTGTTCTTCGGTTCTCTCGCGTGTGCGGATTTGAGAGAAAACCCCGCGAACTCCTGTTCGGCTCGCTAGGTTGGATCGCGACAAGAAAAAACCCGACCCGGTGCGACAACACCCGGTCGGGTTGTGGCCGACGCCTGCGCAAACAGGTTTGTCGACTGAGCCACCCCCCGTTAGCCCAGGAAGGCGACTCGTCGTGGAGTCTACCCTCACGCACCCCTCCAGCACATCCGAAACTCCGAATCCGTCCGGGTTCTCTCCTCCGCGCAAGCGCCCCCAGGGGGCGCTCAAGGGGATCGGGTTCATCCTCCCCGTCTGGGTTGTGCGGATCTTCAGCCAGGGGCACCTGCCCACGCTGCGCTCACTGGCGGCGTTGATGGCTATCGCTAACGCGGTCGACGCCGACGGCCGGTGGTGTTTCTTCTTTCTGGAGAACCTGGCCCAACGCTGCGGCAAGCTGAGCGTGAGCAGCCTCAAACGCGGCATCGACGACCTGGCCGAGGCGGGTATCGTTCGCAAGCTCACGCGCTCGGAGGCCATCGAGTTCTTCGCCGAGGACATCAAACGCGGCCGTTCCCCCTATCGGCTGCCGTGCGTGCTGGAGCTCCTCGTCCCGGCTGAGGACTACTCCGAGTTGGTGCTCGAAGAGATCAACGCCTGCCGCGCACAGCTGGGGGAGGAGCCGTTGACCGCGCACAACCGGCCGCCCTTGACGCGCCGCCCGACCCCGGTTCAGATTGAGCGGGGCCCCAGCTCAGATCGACCTACAGACTGTTTCCCTGGGGACCTTTCTGATACCGAGGTGGATGGTTCCGTCCGTGGCACCTCACGTACAGGAGAACAAACCCAGCAAAAGCCACAGAACGGACTCTTTGGGATCATTGATCGAATTCAAAACAAATGTCTGGCCGACCCGGTAGCGGACCGGGAACGATTGGCGCAGGCCGTGGACAAGCTCCTGCGCCAAGGGCTGAGCGAAGCCGACGCGCGGGCGCTGCTCTCCGGGCTGGATTCGTTGCGACGCCCCTTTCCGGCGCTGATGTGGCGGCTGCGCCACATGGAGGCCGCATGCGACTACCTGAACGGCTCGCTGGGCCGGGGCATCCACGGATCCAACCTGCCCACGCCGTCGTGGCCCGTGCCGGGTGAGGACGGCGACCCGTTCGGCCGACCGGAGCAGTTCCCGGTGGACAGCGCGGGAAAGGCCGCCGGAACCTGCCCCGAGCACCACGGCACCCGCAACTTCCCGGGCGGCAACTGCGTGATCTGCGGTCGCCTCTGCCGCTCGGTACCCGGCGAACTCATGCACGAACCCGAGCCGGGGGACGCCGGCCTGCCCGCAGAAGTGCCGGGACTGGAGGCTGTGCGCCTCTTCCCGGCGGAGGAGGCCGCCCTGGACCCGGAGCTGCTGGGTGCGATGGGTGACTCCCTCAACAGGGCCGGGCGCGCCCACACCTTCGAGCCGGTCCCGCGGAACGGTCACCGGGCTTCCTCCGGTAGGGCACTGACCGCCAAAGCCCAGAGGTGGGTTGACCGGGCACGCGAGCAGTTGGAGAAGGCCCGAATGTGCGGTACACGGTGGGACCCCATCGGTTAGATTCGCCGCATGGGACTCCTGACCTTCAGCATCAACGTCACCCTGGACGGCTGCGTCGACCACCAGGAGGGGATCGCCGACGATGAGTCACACGCCTTCTTCACCCGCTTGATGGACGAGGGCGGGGCGATGCTGTGGGGCCGTGCCACCTACGAGCTGATGGAGGGCTACTGGCCCGCGGTCGCCCGCGGTGAGGAGGAGGCGCCCCCGGCAGTGCGCGAGTGGGCGGTCAAGCTGGAGGCGAAGCCGAAGTACGTGGTGTCGTCGACGCGTACGGACTTCCCATGGGCCAACAGCCATCACATAGAGGGCGACCTGCGCACGGGCGTCCAACAGCTCAAGGAGGCGACCCCGGACGGCGTGCTCCTCGGTAGCGGCAAGCTCGCGGCCGAGCTGGACCGGATGGACCTGATCGATGAGTACAGGTTCCTGGTCCACCCCAGGATCGCCGGTCACGGCCCGACCCTGTACGAGGGCGGTCTGCCCGGCACGCGACGGCTCGAACTGGTCTCGGCGCAGCCGCTGCGCAGCGGCGCGGTCGCCGTGCACTACCGGCGCGCCCGCTGACTCGGAGCAGTTCTGTCGGTGATGTCGGCCATCGCGGGCACCGCGCCCGCAATGCCCCAGCTGGGCGTGGATCTCTGGAAGTGTCCGGCTCGCGGCATAGGTTGGGTGGCGCGAACAGGGGAGGGGTGGCCGAGGTGGCTGAGACGACGGTGGATGACGTGATGGCCGAGTTGGCCGAACTGGAAGACCCCAGGGTCCGGGCGGTCAACGAGAAGCACGGTGCCGACCACGGTGTCAATCTCACCAAGCTGCGGGCGGTGGCCAAACGGCTCAAGAAGCAGCAAGACCTGGCGGTGGAGCTCTGGGCGACGGGTGACAGTTCGGCGCGGCTGCTGGCGATCCTGGTCAGTCGGCCCAAGGAGTTCGAGCGCGACCAGTTGGACGCCATGCTGCGCCAGGCCCGCGCACCCAAGGTCCACGACTGGCTGGTCAACTACGTGGTCAAGAAGGGCCCGCACGCGGAGGAGCTGCGACTGACCTGGTTCGACGACCCGGACCCGGTGGTGGCGAGCGCCGGGTGGGCGCTCGCCACCGAGCGGGTGGCGAAGAAGCCTGAAGGCTTGGACGTGTCGGGGCTGCTGGATTTGATCGAGGCGCAGATGAAGGACGCTCCGGACCGGTTGCAGTGGGCCATGAACGAGTGTCTGGCGCAGATCGGGATCGAGCACGCCGAACACCGGGCCCGGGCCGTCGGCATCGGGGAGCGCCTGGAGGTGCTCAAGGACTACCCAACCCCGCCGGGGTGCACGTCGCCGTTCGCGCCCGTCTGGATTAACGAGATGGTGAGCCGTCGGCAGGAGCCCGTGGGAGGCGCGTGAATCGCGGTCCCGGGGTGCGGGTGGGGCCTCGGTATCCCCGCGGCGACCTGTAGAGAATCTACGACGTAAAGGTGTCCGTGCTGTTCCTTCAATGGTGACTCAGGTCACATCGACATCCTGTCAGGGAGTCGGAACCCGTCCCGTTCAAAGGGCACCCGAACGGACAGGAGCAAGCACATGCGGTACCGCATCATCGTCCTGGGCGCCGGATACGCCGGGGCCGCCTCGGCCGGACACCTCGCCCGCCAACTGCACCCCGACGACGTCGAGATCACCGTCGTCAGCGCCGAACCCGACTTCGTCGAGCGGATGCGCCTGCACCAGCTCGCCGCCGGACAGGAACTGCGCCGCCTCCCGCTGACACGCATGTTCGCGGGCACCGGCATCCGGTTGCGCGTCGCCAGGGTCACCGCACTGGACGCCGAACGGAGCACCGTCACCGTGACCGGTGAAGAGGGCACCGAGCAGCTCGAGTACGACACCCTCCTGTACACACTCGGCAGCACCAGCGCCGACCACGGAGTCCCCGGAGTCAACGAGTACGCCTTCAACGTCGCGGACCGCCCCTCGGCGCAGCGCCTGCGCGAGCTACTGGACGAACTCGGCGACCAGGGCAGGGTCACGGTCGTGGGCGGCAACCTGACCGGGATCGAAACCGCCACCGAGATAGCCGAGTCCCGAACCGGACTTCGGGTCACCCTCGTCACCACCGGTGAGGTCGGCGGCTGGCTGGGGGACAAGGCCCGCCGCCACCTGCTGCGCGCCTTCGACCGGCTCGGCATCGCCGTCCACCAGCAGAGCACCGTCGAACGCGTCGGCGCCACCGGCGTCCACGTCGACGACGGCACCGTCCTGCCCGCCGACGTGACCGTGTGGGCGGCCGGGTTCACCACCCACCCCATCGCCGCTGCCAGCGGCCTGAAGGTCGAGGAGAACGGCCAGATCACCGTGGACCGCATGATGCGCTCGGTCTCCCACCCGCAGGTCTACGCCGCCGGGGACAGCGCCCACACCATCGGGGACAACGGTCAGCCGCTGCCCATGTCTTGCGCCTCGGCCAACCTGACCAGGACACAGGTCACCGCCACCATCGTCGGCGACCTGACCGGCCGCAAGGTCGCCAAGGCCCCGCTCTTCTACCCGGGCAACTGCGTCAGCCTCGGCAGCAAGGACGCGTTCTTCCAGGTGGTCGACGGCGAGGCCAGGTCCAAAACCTGGTCCGTGCGAGGCTGGGCGGCGACCAGGATCAAGGCGGCGGTGCTCAGGACCGTGGCCTGGAACACCGGCAACCCCACCTACGGGATGCCCTCGCGCCGGCGCCGCCTGACCACCGCACCGGTCCGTGCCAGCAGGGCGGTCGCCGACTAACGTGGCCCGCATGGACACCACCACCGTGGAGCGCTTCGAGGCCAACCGGGCCCGGTTGGCCTCGTTGGCGTACCGTCTGCTCGGTTCGTCCGCCGACGCCGAGGACACGGTGCAGGACGCGTTCCTGCGCTGGCAGGCGAGCGACACCGAACACATCCGGGTCCCCGAGGCGTGGCTGACCAAGGTGGTCACCAACCTGGCCCTGGACCGGCTCCGCTCCGCGCAGGCGCGGCGCGAACGCGCGGTCGGCACCTGGCTGCCCGAACCGCTCCTGGACGGGGACCCGATGCTCGGCCCGGCCGAGACCGCCGAACAGCGCGAGTCGGTGACCCTGGCGGTGCTGCTGCTGATGGAACGCCTCTCGCCGTTGGAGCGGGCCGTGTACGTGCTTCGGGAGGCCTTCTCCTACAGTCACGCCGAGATCGCCGAGATCCTCGACATCTCCGAGGCCGCGAGCCAGCAGCACACCCACCGGGCGCGCAGCCGGGTGGCGGCCGAACGCAAGGCCGGTGAGGTCGACCGCACCACGGCGCGGCGGATCGTCGAGGCGTTCGTCGACGCCGCCTCCTCCGGGCGCACCGAACAGCTACTGGCGCTGCTGACCGACGACGCGACCGGGGTCGGCGACGGTGCCGGGATGGCCGGCAAGCTGCTGTGGTTCCCGACGCCCGAGCGGGTGGCCACCGCCATGCGGGCCGGTTTCAAGCCGACCCCGGCCAAACGGAGGCTGGTCGGGGGTTCCCCGTCGATGTACGCGGGCATGGTCAACGGCTCTCCCGCGTTGGTCGCCGCGTTCGACGACCGGGTACTGGGGGTGGTGGTGCTGGGCGTGCGCGAGGGGAAGGTCTCCCTCATGCACGGCATCGCCTCCCCGGACCGGCTCGGACGCGTCACCGAGCAGTGGCAGCGCCAGGAACACTCTGACCCCCTCATCGAGTCGTGGTGACGGGGTGGTTCCCTACTGGGACCGGGCTGGGCAAAGGCCGTGTCGGCTTGAGAGCGTGCCGGACTGAAGTCGCACCTCGCCCCTTTGCGGCGGCTTTTGTCCAGGGTTTGGGTGCTGGACCGAAAATGCGCTGGTCGAAGGCGTGGGGTGGCGGCAGCGCTGCCCGGCGGGTTGACGAGGATCTCGGGCGGACGCGCAGGCGGGAGCAGGGGAGAGAGCAGTGGGGCAGACCCGGGTTCGCTACACCCTCAACTCGAACCTCCTGATCGGGTGCGCGGTCATCATGACGATGGCCGGACTCATGGTCCTGCATTACATCAACCTCGCCGGTGACGGCGGGGTCCTGTTCCACCTGTTCATCTCGCTGTGTTTCGCCGCGGTCGCGTGGTTCTGCTTCCGAGGTGCCGGTCTGAGCGCCTGGACCACCCGTGAGGGGATCGTGCTGGACGAGTTCTACACCCAGACGACGGTTCCCTTCCGGCTGGTATCGGGGGTCACCCAGCGGAACGGGCTGTCACTGCTGCTGAGCGGTGGCCGGTACCTGCGGGTACCGGGATTCGAGGGCTCGATAGTGGGTGAGATGCGCGGCTACCCCGCCTCCTACGACAGAGCTCGGCGTGCGCTGGAGCGGGACCTGGAGCGTGCTCGGGGGCGGAGACAACCGGACCCGGAAGCCCAGGTGAGCACGGAGGCCCACCTCCAGCTCTGGGTGCTGCTGACCCTGACCGCGATCCTCTTCGTCTTCGCGCAGGTCAACCTCTATCTCCTGGGCCGCACCGCTTGACGGTGTCCCGGTCGTGCCCGGGAGCGCTGCTCGCGGCCGGTCCCCCGTGGGGCCCCGGCAGGCGGAACAGTCGTTTCGTCGCCTACTCCTCGCCCGGGTCGAGCAGCTGGCTCTGGGCCAGGCGTTCGGGGGTCCAGCGCTCCACCGCGCGGCCCTGGCTGTCCTGGAACTCGGGCACGGTCTCCTCGGGGTCGACCAGGACGATCCGGTGCCCGGTGTCGATGAGCTTGGCGGCCATCGCCGCCGACGTGCGGCGGGCCACCGGCAGCACCTCGTCGACCCGGCTCATGTCGAAGACCACCAGGTCGGTGGCGGGCGGGTTCTCGATCAGCTCGTGCACCAGCGCCTCGATACTGCTCAGCACCATGTCTCCCTGGAGCACGTAGACCGTCCCCGGTTCGCCGTCGATGACTTCCTTACGGGTTTCGCGCAGGGACGAGCGCGCCGGTCGGCCTGCCTCCATCAGGTGCAGGCCCATGTCCTCCGAAAGCCGCTCCATCATGGCCACGCCGCGCGCGCTGTTGCCGTGCGTGTCCAGGCGCGGCGAGAAGACCGCCACCCCCACCTGGCCGGGCAGTACGCCGATGATGCCGCCGGCCACCCCGCTCTTGGCGGGGATGCCCACGCTGGTGAACCAGTCCCCGGCCGCGTCGTACATGCCGCAGGAAGCCATCACGCTCAGCAGGTGTCGGGTGGTGTGCCTGCTGAACAGGCGTTTTCCGGTGTTGGGCTGAACACCCCCGTTGGCCAGGGTCGAGGCCATCAGTGCGAGGTCGCGCACCGTGACGTTGGCCGAGCACTGGCGGATGTACCCCTCCACGGCCGTCGAGGGATCCTGGGCCAGGCGTCCGGAGGCGTGCAGCAGGTAGGCCAGGCCGAGGTTGCGGTCCCCGGTCGCGAGTTCGGAGGCCGCCAGCTGCGCGTCGATCTCCACCGGGCGCTGCGCGAGTTCGGAGAACAGGGCGAGCACGCGGTCGACGGCCGGTGCCTCCTCGGCGCGCACCAGCGCGTGGGTGGCGATCGCGCCCGCGTTGATCATCGGGTTGCGCGGTTTTCCGGTCTCCGGGTCCAGGGATAGCTCGTTGAAGGCCTCGCCGCTGGGTTCCACGCCGACGCGGTCAAGGATGTAGTCCAGGCCGTGGTCCTCGATGGCCAGCGCGTAGGCGAAGGGTTTGGACATCGACTGAATGCTGAACTCGAGGTCGGCGTCCCCGACCGCGTACACAGTTCCGTTGACCGTGCACAGCGCCACCGCCGCTTTGTCGGGGTCGGCGGCCGCCAGTTCCGGGATGTAGTCGGCGGTGGCTCCCGTATCGACGTGGGCGGTGCGTTCGATGATCGCGTCGAGGTAGTCCAGAATCGGTGAGCGCATCGGGGTTCCCTTGTCTTGGCCGGTGCCGTCTGCTCCACGGTTCTCCCCTGGTCGGGGCCGGTGCAACCCTCCGGTGAGCGCTCACGCTCGATTGCCGGGGTCTTCAACATTTGTCAGGAGAGTTCGAAGGCCGGTTTCGTCGGCTCGGCGCGGCCTTCGAGATCGTGCACGGCGGGACGGGCACCACCAAGAAATCCTCCTACGGCCTGCCAGCCCTTGCGGTTCAGGGCCCCACCGCCCCGCCTCGTTCCGTCCCCGGCTTCGTGTCCTTTTCACATCTGCGGTGCTCCGATGGCGGACCATGGGAGTGCGCCCGTCATCGAGGGCGGGTGGTGCAGACTCGGAACAGGGGGTGGGGGAGCGTGGGAGAACAGGGCAAGGGCGGGCACACGCGTGACGCCCCGCGTACCGCCGCCTCGCGACCGACCCGGATCCCAGCGGCAGGCTGGCGCGCCGTCGGGGCCCGGGTCTGGCGGGAGATGAAGGAGGGCCGTGTCGGCCTGCTCGCCTCAGCAATGGCGTTCAAGGCGATGCTCGCCCTCTTCCCGGCCCTGCTCGCCGCGGTCAGCGTCTTCGGTATCCTCGCCGACCCGGAGGAACTCACCGACCAGATCCGGGACTGGACGGCCGCCGCTCCGGACGAGCTCAGCACACTGGTCGAGGTCCAGCTCACCGCCATCGCCGCAACCGCGACCGGCGCACTCGGGTTCACGTTCGCCATGTCCTTGCTGGTGGCCCTGTGGAACGGGTCGGGCGCCATGGCCGGGCTGATGGAGGGGTGCACCACCGCCTACAACGAGGTGGACCACCGTCCCTTCCTCGTCAAGCGCGGCATCGCTCTGCTCCTGGCCCTGGGCGTGGGAGCCTTCGCCTTCGTCGTGGTCGGCCTGATGAGCGTGCTCCCGGTGCTGGTCGGCGCACTCGGTCTGGGGGAGACCGCGACACTCGCGATCCGGATCGGCCAGTGGCCCCTTCTGGCGGCGGTGACCGTGGTCGGGCTGGGAATCGTCTACCGGGTCGCGACCCACCGCCGATCGCCTTCGGTGCGTTGGCTCACCCCGGGCGTGGTCATCGCCATGCTGCTATGGCTGGTCTGCTCCGGGCTGTTCACGTTCTCCGTGCAGCGGTTCGGCAACCTCGGCGCGACCTACGGGACCATCGCCGGGGTCATCGTCCTGATGGTCTGGCTGTGGCTGTCGTCGTTCATCGTGCTGCTTGGGGCCGCGATCAACGCGGAACTCGAACAGCAGGCTCAGGCGGGTACAGCGACCGGAGGTCGAACCGGCTGAGGGCGCTCGCGGCCCGCCGACCGACGAGCCGCTGTACCGGCCGGGCAGCGGGCCCCGGCCGGCGAAGACTACTTGGCGGCGTCCATGCGGGCGCGCTGCTCGGGGCTCAGCTCCAGGTCGAGGGCGGCCAGGTTCTCCTCCAGCTGGGCGAGCGTGGAGACGCCCGCCAGCGGGATGATCGGCAGCTCGTGGCCCAGCTGCCAGGCGAGCACCACCTGGTTGGGGGTCGTGCCGGTCTCCTCGGCGACATCCCGGAGCACGTTCAGCCGGGTACGAGTGCCAGGGTGGTCGTAGTCGGGCGACATGGGCTTGTCCTCGCGGACGTAGGCACCGCTCAGCAGAGGTGTGTACGCGACCAGTACCAGGCCCTCGTTGAAGCGTACGTAAGTCAGGATGTCCGGTCCGGCCCCGCCGATGTTGCCGTCCGGGCAGACCGCGTCGCCCATGTCGGTGCGCGGGCGCAGGTAGCTGTGCTGGTACTGGAGTACCTCGTAGCCGGGCAGGCCGGAGGCGGCGGCGATCTGGCGGGCGCGCTCCACCCGCCAGGAGGGGTGGTTGCTCACCCCGAGCAGGTCGACGGAACCCGTCCGGACCTGCTCGGCGAGGGCCTCCACGGTCTCCCGAACGTCGCTGCCGGGGTCTTCGATGTGGGCGTACATCAGGTCGATCCGGTCCCGGCCGAGCCGCTCCAGGCTGCGTTCGGTGGACTCGGCGACGACCTTCGCCGACAGGCCCTCGCGGTTCTCCACGTAGGTGGTGCCGGGGGAGGCCGGGCGCGCTCCGAGTTTGGTGGCGACGGTGATCTCCTCGCCCACGCCCCGGCTGCGCAGCCAGCGGCCGACCAGGATTTCGCTCTCGCCGTTCCAGCCGCCGTCGGTGCCGTAGTTGTTGGAGGTGTCGATGAAGGTCCCGCCTGCCTCCGCATAGCGGTCCAGGATGGCGAACGACGTCCTCTCGTCGGTCCGCCAGCCCATCAGCATGGCGCCGAGCGCGAGCGCGCTCACCTCGCGCCGGGTGGTGGGGTCGGTTCCGATGACGCGTTGACGCATGGGGGTCCCTCCGTTCGGGGACCGTTCCGTGCGGCCCCTCGGCACAGGAGTTTGGGAGATGGAGCGCGCTCCAGGTCAACCCTGCGGCGAGGACCTCTTCCAGCGGTCGCCCCGAAGGCTCCGGGCGGGGCCGCCGAGCCCCTGTCTCTCCGTCACTTGACTCTTCAGGTAAATCTACAACGTAAAGGCGCCGTAGCTTTTCTTGTCTCACTGCAAGAACGGTTTTCCCGCCTCACCGAAGGCCTTGCGGGAGTGTCGGGCCTCCCGCGACTTCCCTAACCTGGGGTCAGGTGACCCGGAGCGGAGGAACGATGACCACGAGGACCCAGGGCGGTTTCGCCCGGTTGCGCCGGGCGGTGTTCGCCCGGCACTCGAATCCGTGGAGCGCGTGGACCAGGTGGGCGAGCATTCCGCTGGTCCTCGTTCCGGTATAGAACCGAAGCTGGAAGCAGGCCGGGTTGCTCGCCGTCTGGTTCGCCCTCAACCCGGTGGTCTTCCCCCGGCCCGCGCACGAGCGGGCCTGGTCCACCCGGGCCATGCTCGGCGAGGAGCAGTGGATCGTCGATCGGCCCAGGGACGCGGCGCTGGCGGTCAACGCCGCGGCCTCGGCCGCCTCCGTCATCGCACTGCTCGGTGCCCGCTACCGCAGGCCCTGGCCCGCCGGGGCGGCCTGCGCGGCGCAGATGGCACTCACCCTCGTCTACTGGGAGCAGATGGCACGCTACTACGACCGGAGCCTGGAGCAGGACGAGCGCTGAGCGCCCGTCCGGGGACGCTCTCCTCCCGCTCCGGGCCTGTTTTCTTCCGGCCCAGGTCCCTCAGGGCTCCCGTACGCCCAGAGCGCGCAGCAGGTAGGGCAGGAGGCGTTCGGCGATGTCCGTGCCGGGGCTGGTTTCGGCCTCGCCGCCCTGGCCCGGGGGGACCAGGAAGGTGTGGCTGACCATCGGCCCGATGACCATCTCGGCCACCACCAGGGGATCCTCCACCGGGGGGATCTCCTGGCGGGCCGCGGCCCGCTCCAGCAGGGCGAAGACCCGTTCCTGAAGGGGAATCACGAAGGCGTCGAAGAGGACGTCGGCCAGGGCGCGGTTGTGGGCTGCCTCGCCGAGCACAGCGCGCAGCAGGCGGCCGGAGGGGCCCTCCAGGGCGGTGGCCTTGTCCCGTAGCAGCGCGCCGAGGTCGGAGCGCAGGTCTCCGTGGTCGAGGTCGGGGCCCAGGTTCTCGGCCCAGGCCTGGGCGGCGCCGACCACCAGGTCCTCTTTGGAACGCCAGCGGCGGTACAGGGTGGCGGTGGAGACCCCGGCCCGGCGTGCGACGGCGGCGGTGGTGAGCCCGCTGTAGCCGTGCAGTTGGAGTTCGGCGAGGGTGGCGTCCATCAGCGCGCGGTCCCGGGTGGCGTCGCGGGGTCGGCCCCGTGGGGCGGCTCCTGCGGACGTCTCCGGCAGATGGTCCGTCGTCATGGTGAGATCTTATGCCAGCTGACTATTGGAAACGAAACGTTTTCGTTTAGTCTTGTGGCATGGCTAACACCGAGACCCCCGAACCCCTGACGCTGACCACCGAGATTCCCCCGATCGTCGCCAAGCTGCGCGCCGCCTTCGCCGCGGGCCGTACCAAGCCGGTTGCCTGGCGTCGCGCCCAGCTGCGCGCCCTGCGGCGGCTGCTCACCGAGGAGCGCGCAACCCTGGAGAAGGCCCTCAAGACCGACCTGGGCAAGCCCCCGGTGGAGGCGCACACCACCGAGATTGGTTTCGTGGTCAACGAGATCGACCACACTCTCAGACACCTGTCGTCCTGGCTGCGCCCCCAGCGGGTGTCGGTGCCGATGGCGCTGGCCCCGGCCAAGGCCCGCCGGGTGCGCGAGCCCCTGGGCACGGTGCTGATCGTCAGCCCGTGGAACTATCCCGTGAACCTGGCCCTGTCCCCGCTGGTCGGTGCGATCGCCGCGGGCAACGCGGCCGTCATCAAGCCCTCCGAGCTGTCCCCGGCCACCTCGGCGGCGTTGGCCGACCTGATCCCGCGCTACCTGGACAGCGAGGCGGTCGCGGTGGTCGAGGGAGGCGTCACCGAGAGCACCACGCTGCTGGAGGAGCGCTTCGACCACATCTTCTATACCGGCAACTCGGCGGTGGCCCGCATCGTGATGGCGGCTGCGGTCAAGCACCTGACCCCCCTCACCCTGGAGCTGGGCGGAAAGAGCCCGGCCGTGGTCGAGCCCGGGGTGGATCTGGCCACCACGGCCCGCAGGCTGGCCTGGGGCAAGTACACCAACGCGGGGCAGACCTGTGTGGCCCCCGACTACGTGCTGGCCATCGGGGACACGGCCGAGGAGCTCCAGAAGGAGCTGGCCGCGGCGATCACCGAGATGTTCGGCTCCGACCCGGCAAAGAGCCCCGACTACGGGCGCATCGTCAACGAGCGCCACTTCGACCGGCTCAGCGCGCTGCTGGAGAGCGGTGACGTGGTCGCGGGCGGGCGGACCAGCCGCGAGGACCTGTACATCGCGCCCACCGTGCTGGGGAACGTCGCCCCGGACACCCCGGTGATGGCCGAGGAGATCTTCGGGCCGATCCTGCCGGTGGTGCGGGTCCCCGACCTGGACGCGGCGATCCGGTTCGTCAACGAGCGCGACAAGCCGCTGGCGCTGTACGGCTTCACCAACTCCGACGTCACCAAGCGCCGCCTGACCACCGAGACCTCCTCGGGCGGTCTGGGCTTCGGTCTGCCCATCGCTCACCTGGCCGTGCCCGACCTGCCCTTCGGCGGGGTGGGCGAGAGCGGGATGGGCGCCTACCACTCGGCGGCCTCCATCGACACGTTCTCGCACACCAAGTCGGTGCTCGACAAGTCCCTGCTGATGGACACCATGCGGGTGGCCTACGCCCCGATCAGCCAGGTTAAGGAGCGCATCCTGCGCAAGATGCTCTGATTCGGACCGCTCTTGATCCGGTCCGCTATCTGGTCCAGATCACTGCTTGGGCCGGGCGTCGCTGTAGGCGGTGCCCGGCTCGAGGTCGTCCTCGAACAGGTCGGTGACGGTCACGAACTCGTAGTCCTGCTCGGCGAGCTCGTCCAGGACGTCGGGGATGGCGTCGACGCTGCTTTCGTGGATGTCGTGGAAGAGCACCACGCTGCCCTGGTCGGTCTCGTCCAGGGTGATGTCCAGGATCTTGTCGCTGTCGCGGTGCTGCCAGTCCAGGGTGTCCACGTCCCACAGCAGGATGGGGTGGTGGATGGTCTCGCGGGCGGTGTCGCTGAGCGAGCCGTAGGGCGGGCGCATGGTGGCGGGCTTCTCGCCGGTGACGTCGGCGATGGCGCGGTCGGTGCGCTCGAGGTCGTCCTTGATCTGGTCGGCGGAGAGCGTGGCCAGGTCGTCGTGGTCCCAGGTGTGGTTGCCGACCTCGTGGCCGTCCTCGGCCATGCGCTCGACCGTGTCCTCGAACTTGCCGATCTTGGAGCCCAGGACGTAGAAGGTGGCCTTGGCGTCGTGTTCGTCCAGGACGTCCAGGAGCTCGTCGGTGTACTTGCCGGGGCCGTCGTCGAAGGTCAGCGCCACGCACTTGGCCTCGGTGCAGTCCGGTGCCTGGTCCGAGGAGTCCTCGCCCCTGAAGATCCGGTCAGCGGGGGCGGTGGGTGCGGCGGCCGCGGGGGCGGAGGCGCTCAGGACCAGGCCCGAGGCGAGCAGCAGGCTTCCGGTCGTCCCGACGGTGGCTTTACGCATCAAAGAGGTAACGTTCACGCGTCGAAATGTATGTGAAGATGCCGTTAAGGGCAAAGGTAAGCCCAGCTCAGAGCGGGGAAGTGAGCAAGGACTCTTTGCGCCGGGCGGGGAATGGAACGCGGGAACCTCTGCTACGAGGGGACATCGGTGGGCCCCGGTCGCCTGTGCGGCGACCGGGGCCTCTTTGCGCTTCGGGTGCTTTCGGTGGTCGGGGCGGGTCAGTTGGGCCGCGCGTCCGTGTGGACCTCGCCCGGCTCCATGCTGTCCAGTCCGAAGATGTCGCTGACGGTCACGAAGTGGTAGCCCTCCCGGTGCAACCCGTCCAGGACGTCGGGGATGGCGTCGACGCTGCTCTTGTGGATGTCGTGGAAGAGCACGACACTTCCGGGGACGGTCCCGTCCAGCGCGTGTTTGGCGACGGCGGCGGTGTCGCGGCTCTGCCAGTCCATGGTGTCCACGTCCCACAGGATGATCGGGTGCGGGGTGGCGCTGCGCACGGTGCCGTTCAGTGCCCCGTAGGGCGGGCGCAGGGTGGGCGGGAGCTCGCCGGTGACCTTCTCGATCGCCTTGTCGGTGCGTTCCAGGTCCTTGGCGACCCCGTCGGCGGACAGGGTGGTCAGGTCGTCGTGTTTCCAGGTGTGGTTGCCCATCTCGTGGCCCTCGGCGTGGGTGCGTTCCACGATTTCGGGGAACTCGGCGACCAGGGAGCCCAGGACGTAGAAGGTGCCCTTGGCTTCGTACTCGGCCATGTGGTCCAGGAGTTCCTCGGTGTGCTCACCGGGGCCGTCGTCGAAGGTCAGTGCCACGCACTTGAGGCGTTGGCAGTCCAGGGTGGTGCCTTCGGAGGTCAGGGTGCCGTCGAAGGGGAAGTCCTCGGGGTCGGCGTTGGCGGCCACGGCCGCGCTGCGTGCCTGGTAACCCAGTTCGGAGAGGACTTCCTCGGCGGTCTCGGGCTCCACCGGCAGCAGGACCTCGCTGATCCGGCCCGAGCTGGGCACCACGGCGGGGTCCATGCGTACGGCCAGCCCGCCCGCGGTGCTGAAGGCCAGGTCGGCCAGGGGGGAGGCGGACCAGCGTTCGGCGGCCTCCCACGCCTGCTCGGGGTCGCCCAGGTCGGCCTCGCCGACCAGGGGAGTGTCCCCGCCCTTGTCTTCCTCGGGGTCCGCGGGCGTAGGGGAAGCGGCCGAGCTGTCGGGCCCTTCGGTGCCCTCGGATTGCTCTGTGCCCTCTGCGCCTTCTGTGTCCTGGGCCGGTTCGGAGGCGGCGGCGGAGACTGAGTCCGGGTCGGCCTCGGCGCGCACGGCGATCTCGCCCACGAGCCCGGGCAGCTGTTCGGCGGAGATCCGGTAGCTGTCCTGGAGGACGTCGGCCACGGCCAGGTGCGCGGCCTCCAGGGACTCCTCGTCCTGGAAGAGAGCGGTCCAGGGCAGGATCTCCTGGCTGGCGGTGTCGTACCAGAGCGTCGAGGACTCGGTTCCGGCGTCGCGCACCCCCGAGGTGGTGGCGGTGATTCGGGCGCCGAGCACGTGCTCGGAGGCGGCCAGGATCTCCACGTCCTGGGCGAGTTCGGGTTTTCCGCTGTCGGGCAGATCCTCCAGGAAGGCGGTTTGGTGTTCGGCCATCCGGGTGCGGACCTCGGTGGTCAGCGGATGGGACTCGCCCAGGACCGGGTAGCGGTAGCTCACGGTGCTGTGGCCGACCTGGACCGACACCGTGCGGGTGGCCAGATCGTCCAGGGCGTCCGGTGAGAACTGGATCGTCTCGGCGTAGGGCAGGTTCTGTTCGGCGGTGTGACAGCCGGGTACCAGTAGCAGGCCCAGGGCAGCACTGAGAGTGAGTTTTCGTCGCAGAGAGGTGTCAGCCACCTGGGGACCATATCGGAGGGGGGCGTTCGAAAGGCAACCTCAGGGCGACGATACATAATCAGACAGTGACAAATTGCCCCCTGGTGGCCGGAAGGCGAATTTTGTCGCCTCGCCCCGTGTCCGGGCGTGTCACCGCCACACTCAGCACGGGACGGAGGACCCAACAGAACACGGGGAGCTCAGTGCCGCACCGTGCGCTCACGACTCCTCGGACTCCTCGGGCTCCGCCGTCGCCTCGGGGCCTTCCGCGGCCACCGTGGCCACGATGGCGCGGGTCTGCGCAAGGGTGTCGGCGTGTTCGGCCGGGCGCGAGGTCTGGGGCAGGTGGACGTGTCCGGCCGCCGCCTTGGCCCCGGCCCGGTCCCGCAGCAGGGTGTTACGGTAGGCGATCTCGTTGGACAGGTAGTCACCGCCGCCCCCGCGCCGGGCCAGGGAATCCTTACTGGGCCCTCGCGGGCGTGTCACCGGGGCGTCGCCGTCGGCGGGCACCTCGGTCACCTCGGTGTTGGCCACGACCCTGTGCCGTCCGGCCACTGCGTCCACGATCCGCTGCACGGGCAGGGACGAACGCGTCCACTCCGGTGCGTGCTCGCCCGGAATCGGGGCGCGTCCGGTCCGCGACACGTCCAGGTTGTCCGCGCCGCCGCCTCGCCATACCCCGTTCCAGACCTCCAGGTCGAAGCGGTCGGGGCGGCCGCGGCTGAGCGTGATGACCGCGTCGGCCACCCCGTACTGGTCGGCCAGGGCCTCCTCCACCAGTCCGGCGTCGAAGTCGCTCCAGCGCACCGGGAAGACCGCGGCGCGCACCACCGCGGTGCGCTCACCCACGGGGAAGGTCCACCCGTGCAGGTCCAGTGCGGCCGCCCCCGAGGGGTTGGAGTACTCCAGGTCGGTGTCCAGGTGGAAGGGGTCGAACCCGGTGACCACCACGCGCAGCCAACGATCGCCCGGGGGGAAGTCCAGGTCGGTGATGCCCCGAGAGGCGGTCTCGAACAGGTGCAGGAGCTCGGTGTGCTCCTGCACCGAGAGCGGGAAGCAGGGCTCCCAGGCGCGCAGCCGGGAACGGAGCACCAGCCGGGCCCAGTACAGGGGTCGGTCGTCGACGGGGTCGGACCCGGTGCGGGTGGACTCGGTCCACAGGCGGGAGGCGTGGGAGGCGACCACCTCCCGGGCCTGCGTGAGGTCGGTGCTCGCGCGTAGGTCGGCGGCGAACAGGGGGTCGGCGGCGCCGAAGCCGGAGCGCGCCAGAATCCGGCGGGGCTCGGGGCGGTCGGCGCGGTCCTCTTCGAGGGTGGTGTCGTGGTGCACGGGCCAGCTGTCTGGGTCGGGGACGGGGGAGCGGGCCACGCGAGTCTAACGTCCACTGGTGACACTCCGGTGCGGGAGCGGGCGTCCCCGTCCCGGAGCTGACGGTGCCCACCCGGGTGGGCACCGTCGCGTCCTGAGGACGCGACGGTTAGGCGGGGTTGGTGCCTTCCGGTTCGCGCCACATCGCCATCGGGGTGCCACCACCCGCGCCATCGCCGAACGCGCCGGTCTGCCGCACGGCTCGGTCCACTACTGCTTCGGAACCAAGACGGCCCTGTTGCGCGCCCTGGTGCAGAGCGAGGTGGAGCGCTCGGTCGACCGCGCCTCGCACCGCTCGGCCGCGTCGACCGACCTGGAGGGGTGCTGCGCAGCGTCCTGGAGGCACAGCTGGAGAGCGTGCGCACCGACCCGGGGCATCACGCGATGCTCGACGAGCTCACCGCCCTGGCCCGGCGCGACCCCGCACTGGCCGATTTGCCGGCCTGGGAACACGAGCGGTACGTGAGCGCCGCCGCCGACCGGATCTCGGAGTGGTCGGCAGCCTCCGGGGTGCCGCTGGCCCGCCCCCCACGCGAGTCGGCCACCCGGGACCTGGCCCAACTCGACCAGGCCCTGGAGGACTGTGTGCTGTCCCTGGCGGCGCGCCTGTCACAGCCGGCCTGACGTGTTCCACCTCCGCCGCGTACCGGAACTGGACGTTGGGGGTGGACCGGGGGGCCTGGAGTTGGCAAGGTGTGAGGTGACCGTCTCCCCCTCTCAACGGAGAGAGAACACACATGCACAATGGTGCCCTCCCCGACACCGAGGTCCTCGCCGACCGCGCGCGGACCGCTCTGGAGCGGTGCGGCGTGACCCGCCTGCCCGAATCTGTTGGGGCACCCGGCGCGGCCCGTTCGCCGATCACCGGACAGACCCTGTTCCCCGTCGAGTTCGACACCCCTGGCTCCGCCGAGCGCGCGGTGGCCGCGGCGCGGGACTCCTTCACCTCCGCCTGGCGGGACACCCCCGCCCCGGTGCGGGGGCAGCTCGTCCACCGGCTCGGTGAGCTGCTGCGCGAGCACAAGGCCGACCTGGCCGAGCTGGTCACCATCGAGGCGGGCAAGATCCGCTCCGAGGCCCTGGGCGAGGTCCAGGAGATGATCGACATCTGCGACTTCGCCGTCGGGCTGTCGCGTCAGCTCTACGGGAAGACCATGCCTTCGGAGCGGCCCGGCCACCGGCTGATGGAGACCTGGCACCCGCTGGGTGTGGTCGGGGTCATCACCGCGTTCAACTTCCCCGTGGCCGTGTGGTCGTGGAACACCTGTGTGGCGCTGGTGTGCGGCAACACCGTGGTGTGGAAGCCTTCTGAGCTGACCTCGTTGACCGCGCTGGGCTGCCACGGCCTGCTGATGCGCGCGGCCGCCGACGTGGGGGCGCCCTCGGACATCCACCGGGTGGTCCTGGGAGGCGCCGAGGTCGGTGAGGTGTTGGTGGAGGACGAGCGGGTCGCGCTGCTCTCGGCGACCGGCTCCACGGCGATGGGTAAGGCCGTGGCGCCCAAGGTGGCTGCCCGGATGGGTCGCTACCTGTTGGAGCTGGGTGGTAACAACGCCGCGGTGGTGGCGCCGTCGGCCGATCTGGACCTGGTGGTGCGCGGCAGCGTGTTCTCCGCGGCGGGCACGGCCGGGCAGCGCTGTACGACGCTGCGGCGGCTGATCGTGCACGAGGACGTGGTCGACCAGGTGGTCGAGCGCGTGGTGGACGGCTACAAGCAGCTGCGCGAGCGGATCGGCGACCCCTATGAGGAGTCCACACTGGTGGGTCCGCTGGTGGGGGAGCGCGGGTACACGGCCATGCGCGAGGCGCTGGAACGGGCCGAGGCCGATGGCGGCCAGGTGCTGGTGGGCGGGGACCGGCGGTTGGAGAAGGACGCCGGGGACGCCTACTACGTCGAGCCGGCCGTGGTACGCATGCCCGGCCAGGGCGAGATCGTGCGCCAGGAGACCTTCGCGCCGATCCTGTACGTGCTCACCTACCGCACTCTGGAGGAGGCGGTGGAGCTGCACAACGGGGTCCCGCAGGGGCTCTCTTCGGCGATCTTCACCCAGGATCAGGCCGAGGCGGAGCGGTTCCTGTCCGCGGCCGGGTCCGACTGCGGGATCGTCAACGTCAACATCGGTACCTCGGGAGCCGAGATCGGTGGTGCGTTCGGCGGGGAGAAGGACACCGGCGGCGGTCGTGAGTCGGGTTCGGACTCGTGGAAGGCGTACATGCGCCGGGCCACGAACACGGTGAACTACGGCGGGGAGCTGCCGCTGGCCCAGGGCGTGCGTTTCCTCTGAGCCTGATCTGTCGGGGTTGATCTGTCCACTCTGATACGGGTTTGATGCGGGCCCGGGACCTGGCGTCCCGGGCCCGCATCCTTGCGCGGCGGGGAACACCCCACCCAAATTAGTTGTGTCCAACCCTGTTGTGCACAACTGAATTTCTGCTACCGTGGCCGGGACGGCGAAGCGGGGGAGGAACCATGGCAGGCACCGACGAGGGAAACCCCCTCGCCCTGGACCGGCAGCTGTGCTTCTCGCTCTACACCGCCTCCCGGGCCCTGACCGGGCTCTACCGGGAGATCCTGGCCGACCTGGAGCTGACCTACCCGCAGTACCTGGTGATGCTCGTGCTGTGGGAGCGCGAGACCCTGCCGGTCAAGGAACTGGGCCTGGCCCTGAGCCTGGACTCGGGCACCCTGTCCCCGCTGCTGCGGCGGATGGAGGGCGCCGGTCTGCTCACCCGCAGACGCGGACCCGAGGACGAGCGGATCGTGCACGTCAGCATCACCGAGGAGGGCACCCGGCTACGCGAGCGGGCCACAGGCATCCCCGAGCAGATCCTGTGCGCCACCGACCTTCCACTGGCCAGGCTCGGGGAGCTCCAAGGCATGCTCGACCACCTCACCCGTTCGGTCACCCGGGCCACGGGACGGGGCGCCACGCGTACCGCCCGCGACGCCGACACCTGAACCACACCGTACGCCACAGCAGTACATCCAACGGGCTCGGCTCAGCCGGGCCGAACGAGAGGGAACCTTACATGGCTTACAACGTCCTCTACACCGCCAACGCCACCGTCACCGGTGAGGGCCGCAAGGGCTTCGGCAAGACCGACGACGACCGTCTCGCGGTCGACCTGTCCGTGCCCAAGGGCCTGGGCGGCGACGACGGCGTGGGCACCAACCCCGAGCAGCTCTTCGCGGTCGGCTACGCCGCCTGCTTCCACGGCGCCCTGAAGAACGTCTCCCGCCAGGCCAAGGCCAACATCGAGAACTCCACCATCGATGCCCAGGTCAGCCTGGGCAAGTCCGACGAGGGCCTGGACATCGCGGTCGAACTGACCGTCACCATCCCGGGCCTGGAGCAGGCCGAGGCCGAGAAGCTGGTCGAGGCCGCCCACCAGATGTGCCCCTACTCCCGCGCCACCCGCGGCAACATCGAGGTCAAGCTGACCACCAAGACCGCCTAGAGTTTCCCCGCCACGCAGGGCGGGATCTGGGTTGAAGAAAACACAGGGTCAAAGGGTCGGGGCCGGTCACGGGTGTGAACGGCCCCGATTTCTGTGCGCGCCTGCGGGCTCACGGACGACGGTAGGCTGCCAGGCGGCGCGAAGACCGAGTCCACCGGACGGGCCGAACCCCGTTCGCGGTCGGCCACGCAGGCGGTCGGCGCGGCCCACCAGCCGGGACGTTGTCTGTCGGGGGTCCGGATTCACATGTCGCTTGCAGATCGGGCCCTGTGGCTCGCAGACACCGAACGGGGAGGGCCGCAAAGCCCTCCCCGCAGGGGCCTGTGATTCAGCTACCGCTAGGCGGCGGTGTCCAGCAGCAACAACCGGTCCAGGATGTCCTGGAGGGTCACCAGACCCCTCAGCTCACCCTCCTCCTCGACCAGCGCCAGATGGCTGCGGCTGTCGCGCATGATGCCCATCGCCGCGTACATCGGCGTGGCCGCCGACAGCGTCAGTACCGGGCGCATGAGGTCGGCGGCGGTGGTGTCGGTCGGGCTGGTCAGCGCCTCGCGCACGTGCAGCACGCCCACCGGCTCGTCCTGCTCCATCACCACCAGGCGCAGGTGCGTGGACTCGCGCGAGACCCGCTTGATCTCCTCCACACCCGCGTCCGGAGCCACCCACGCGATCTCCTCGCGCGGGGTGATGTGCTCCTGGATCGGTTGGGAGTTGACCTCCAGGGCCGTGGCCAGCTGGTCACGGCGCTCCGAGTCCAACGCGCCCGCCTTGGCCGAGTGCTCGACCAGCTCGCGCACGTCGTCCGGATTGTGCCCGCTGATCAGCTCGTCCACCGCCTGCACGCCGAAGCGGTGCAGGACCCAGTTGGCCATGCCGTTGAGCATCACCAGGATGGGACGCGTCACCAGCATGAACGCCCGCATGGGGAGCGCCAGCATGGTCGCCGACTTCTCCGGGTGCGAGATCGCCCAGGACTTGGGCGCCATCTCACCGACCACCAGGTGCAGGAACGTGACGATGATCAGCGAGAACACGAACGAGAGCACGTAGCCCACCGAGTTCGGCAGACCACCGAACAACGGCTCCAGCATGTGGTGGAACGCGGGCTTGGAGATCGCACCCAGGGCCAGCGTGCACAGGGTGATGCCCAGCTGTGAACCGGCCAGAAGCAGCGACAGGTCACGGGCGCTCTTGAGGGCAGCCCGTGCCGCCGCACTGGTCTGTGCGGCCTCTTCCAAACGGTATCGGCGCGCCGCGACCAGGGCGAACTCGATCGCCACGAAGAACGCGCTCAACGCGATGATCAGGACTGTCAGTGACAGTGCCAACCACACGTTCATGTCACTCATGACCGCACCTTCCGCATGCTCTTCCTGTCCTCGGCAAGCTCACGCATTCGTAGTTCCACCATGTTGGGCACGTGCCGCTGAACCGCTTTCACGGTCAGCGTCAACGCCACGTCGGGATCGCCGTCATGGGCGCTGGAGGGCCGGGGCAGAGGCAGGTCCACCCGGTCGCCGACCTGCGGCAGCCGGTGGAGTTCGTGGATGACCAGACCGCCTATGGTCTCGTAGTCGCCCTCGGGCAGGTCGTGGCCGATCAGCCGCTCCACCTCGTCGATGTGCAGTGCGCCCGGGACGAGGTAGCCGTTCTCCCCGTCCAGGTGGGCCGGGGCCTCCTCCTCGGGAGTGTGTTCGTCGGCGATCTCACCGACCAGCTCCTCGGCCAAGTCCTCGGTGGTGATCACCCCGGCCAGGCCCCCGTACTCGTCCACCACGCACGCGAACTCCTCGCCCGCCTCGCGCAGCTGGTCCAGCACGCTCGGCAGTGCGAGCGAGGCCGGGACCATGACGGTCGGCCGCGCCACCTCGCTGACCCGGACACCCGACAGGTCGCGGTCGCCCAGCGCGAGCACGTCGCGTAGACAGATCACACCCACGATGTCGTCCACGCCCTCGCCCAGGACCGGGAAACGGGAGTGGTCGGAGGCCATGAGCTCCACGACCCGGCTGACCGGGTCGCCTTCCTCCACGGTGGTCACCTCCGGGCGCGGGATCATCGCGTGCCCGGCGGTGCGCTCGTGGAAGTCAAGGGTGCGGTCCAACAGGGTGGACACCTCGGCGGGAAGGTCGCCGGTCTCACGGGACTCGGCGATGATGCGTTCCAGGTCGCGCGGGGTCGCCGCGTGCTGGACATCCTCCACCGGGGTGATCTTCACCAGTTTGAGCAGCCAGATCGCGGCCTGGTCGAACAACCAGATGATGGGGCCGAACACCTTGAGGTAGATGTTCGTGGACAGAGCCAGCCAGCGGGCGACCGGTTCGGGTTTGGCGATGGCCAGGTTCTTCGGGAAGAGTTCGCCGAAGATCATCTGCACGGCGGTCGACAACAGCAGTGTGGCGATGGTTCCGATGGCCACACCGGTACCCAGAGGTACGCCCACGCCTCCGAGGAGTTCCCCGATGCTGGTGCCGATCATGGGTTCGGCCACGAAACCGACCAACAGGCCGGTGACCGTGATTCCCAGTTGGGCGCCGGAGAGCATGAACGAAGTGCGGTTGGTGACCGCCAGGGCCCTTCTGGCCCCGTTGTCACCGGCTGCGGCCCGCGCCTTGAGGCGTGAACGGTCCACGGCCATGTAGCCGAACTCCTGGGCGACGAAATACCCGTTGGCCGCGATCAGCAGCAATACGACGAGTACGCCCAGCAGGATGGTGAGGACGGCGCTGATCATCGGGTACACACCGCCTGGTTCCGCCTGTCAGCAGGAGGCCTACCAAGGTGTGCACCCTTCGAAGAAGGGGGCTCGTCGAGGTCTGGGTCACAGCATCCCTGCGGGACGCTGCCGGTACTTCGGGACGGATCCACTGTTCCTCTCTCTGCGCCTGTGCGCGTCGGGTGTGCGAAATATGTGGTTCTGGTCAAAGAAGGGACGACCGGCGGGGGGAAAAGATTCCCCCGGCTCAGTTCCCGACGGGGGCGTCGGCCTCGTCGCCGAAGGTCGCCCACTCGCGGCGGCGGGCCTCGGCAAGGGCGATCGAGGTGGCCACGGCCACGTTCAGCGATCCGACTCGGCCGATCTGCGGAATGTAGGTGACAGCGTCCGCGCCCGCCAGCAGGGCGGGGGAGCAGCCGTGGTCCTCGGCTCCGACGGCCAGACACACGTCGGACTCCAGCGGCGCGGCATGCAGCGGCACGGCGCCCTTGGCCAGCTCCAGGGCCACGACCTTGTAGCCGCCGGCGCGGGCGGCGTCCAGGGCCTCAGCCGTGCTGGACAGGCGGGTGTGCGGGACCTTCGCGGACGTACCCAGGGCGGTCTTGCCGACCTTGGGGTCGTCGGGGTCCGCGCTGTTGCCGGTGAGCCAGAGCTGGTCGACGCCGAAGGTCGCGCAGGTGCGCAGGATCGACCCCAGGTTGTAGGGCTGGGTGACCGATTCGACGAGAAGGGCCAGACGCCCCTCGGTGCGCCTGCGCCACTGGCGGTTCAGGCGTTTGACGTCCGTGGGACGCAACTGCGTGCTCAACTGCGGTGTGTTCCTCGAAGCTGTGGGCCGGGCGGTCCCGGCGGTTGTCGGTACACATTACCGGGCGGGGGTCGTGCGCGCACGCGTGACCCGTGACACGTCACGGTAGGTTCGGGTATTCGGGTTCGGAGCCGACCGGTGGGCCCGGCCTGGTACCGGGACGCGTGCCCGGTGCGGCGTCAGGGCCTGTGGGGCCTACTGGGACTTGCGTACGGCCAGGACGCGGAAACCGGCCCGGGAGGCCACGCGCTCGGCGGGCAGGCCCTGGGCGTCCAGCCACTTCTGCAGGGAGTCCGAGCCCAGGTGGCGCTGGACCACCAGGTGCGCCACCCCTTCGGGGGTGAGCCGGTCCAGCCAGGTGCGAAGCATCGAGTGCAGCACGTTCTTGCCTACCCGGATCGGTGGGTTGGACCAGATCGCGTCGAAGGGGCCGAGCAGGTCCTCGGCAGCAGGGGCCGGGCCCTCGCCCTGTTCCACTGCAAGACCGCCCTCGGGGGCGACCACGGCGAAACGGGCGTTGTGTAGATCGTGCTCGGCGGCGTTGCGCCGGGCCAGACCCACGGCCCGGGCGTTGACGTCCACCCCGAGCACCTGGGCCTTGGGCGCACGCGAGGCCATCGTCAGGGAGATGGGCCCGTAGCCGCAGCCCAGGTCGAGCAGGCAGCCCTCGGCGGGCGGCGCGGGAACGCTCTCCAGTAGGACCCGGGTGCCCAGGTCGACCTTGTCGGGTGAGAAGACGCCGCGGTCGGTGTGCAGACGCAGGTGTAGGTCGGGCAGGACCAGGTCGGCCGTGGAGGGCCGGCTGGCGGCGTCGGGATCGGAGTCGAAGTAGTGCTGGGCCACGCCGTGACGCTACCAGGCGGCGCCGGGATGTCGTGACGGCAAAAACCTCGCATACCACCGGAAACGAAAGGATCAACCCCCTGTCCCCGGGCGAAACAGCCCGGAAGATGGAGACAAGCGAGGTTTGTGGGGGAACCCATGCGAGCAGAGGTAGGAGACCGGCTGGTCGTCGAGAGCCCGAACGCCGACACCCACCGCCGCACGGGGGTGGTCACCGAGGTCCGGGGCGCGCAGGGGGCACCGCCGTACCAGGTGCACTGGCAAGACAGTGAGCAGGGCCACGACGCCCTGGTCTACCCGGGACCCGACGCGCACATCGAACACCCGCCCGGCCCGGGCGCGGACGGAGAGGGAGCGGATGCCATGCAGACGATGAAGCGCTGGAACGTGGACGTGGTCGTCGCCGAGGAGAGCGAGGGTGACGCCGCGCGCACCTGGGCCGAGGTGGGGCTGATCGCCGACGACGGCACGGCTCTGCGCGGCCACGGGATGGCCCGCAAGCACCCGTCGGACATGGACGTCCCCGAGATCGGCGAGGAGCTCGCTGTGTCCCGGGCACTGTCGGACCTCTCACGTCAGCTGCGCCAGGTCGCAGCCGAGGACATCAACGACAACACCGGTTCGCCCTGGCGTCCGACCTGATCCCACAGCGTTGTCCGCGCCCACCCGGGCGCGGCCGCGCTGGGAGAGGCCCCCGGTCCACCGCCGGGGGCCTCTTCATGCCCGCGTCCGGCGACGTTCGGGGCGGGTGCGGTACCAGGAGACTGCGTCGGAGGTCACTCCTGGATACTGATGAGGCACGGTTCGCACCCGGCGGTCACCGGTATCGGGCACACTCGGAAGTTGGACACGACCTTTGTCCCGTTCCTACGGGCCTCCCGGACCCCGTCGCCCGCACTTCCCATTCGGAGTGACCAGGACCACGGGAACGGGGAAAAGCGCGTTCGTCGGCCACAGGTCGGCAGACACTCACCCAAGGAGACCTTGTTGGCCACCTCTTCCGGACCGCAGGCCAGACCCGCCCGGACGCTGGGAACCGTCGACGCGGCCGCCATCGGCGCCGCGGCGATGCTCGGCGCCGGGGTGTTCTCGGTCTTCGCCCCGGCGGCACTGGGCGCCGGGGCGTGGCTTCCCGTCGCCATTCTCATCGCCGGGCTGGTCGCCTACTGCAACGCGGTCTCTTCGGCCCGGCTGGCCGCCCGGCACCCGGAGAACGGCGGTACCTATGTCTACGGGCGCGAGCGCCTGGGCGACCTGTGGGGGTACCTGGCGGGCTGGTCCTTCGTGGTGGGCAAGATCGCCTCCTGTGCGGCGATGGCCCTGACCTTCGCGGCCTACACGGTCCCGGAGTACGCGAAACCGGTGGCGGTGGCCGCGGTGGTGGTGCTGGCCGCGGTGAATTACCGGGGGGTGCGCAGATCCACCCTGGTCATCAAGGTGCTGCTCCTGCTGGTGCTGGCGGTCCTGGTCGCGGTGTTCGTCACGATGCTGATGAGCGGGCGCCTGGCCGCGGTGGCCCAGGTGGACGGGCTGGGGCCCTGGCCGGGCTCCTTCGGCGTGCTGGGCGCCGCGGGGATGATCTTCTTCGCCTTCGCCGGGTACGCGCGCATCGCCACCCTGGGCGGGCAGGTGCGCGATCCGCGGGTCACCATCCCCAGGGCGATCACGCTCTCGCTGGGCACGGTCCTGGCCTTGTACCTGGTGATCGGTACCGGCCTGCTCATCGTGCTGGGGCGGGAGCGCCTCACCACCAGCCACGCGCCCATGGTCGACGTGGTCCAGGTGGCCGGGTTCCCCCTGCTGGTGCCGTTCGTGATTGCCGGGGCCGCGCTGGCCAGTTTGGGAGCCCTGGTGCCGCTGCTGATGGGGGTCTCGCACGTCACCGCGGCGATGGCCGCCGACGGTCACCTGCCGCGTCCGCTGGCCGCTATGAGCGAACGCTACGGGGTGCCCTTCCGGGCCGAGGCGGTGGTGGCGGCCATCGTGATCGGTCTGATTCTGGTCGCCGACCTGACCGGCGCGATCGCCTTCTCCGCCTTCGGGGTGCTGGTCTACTACGCCATCACCAACGCCTCGGCGCTGCGCCTGGGCCCGGACGAGAACCGTCCGCCGCTGATCGTCCCGGTCACCGGTCTGGTGGGGTGTGTGGTTCTGGCGACCAGTCTGCCGCTGCCGGCGGTCGTGGCCGGGGTCCTGGTGCTGGGGGCGGGTGCGGGTCTGTGGTGGCTGCGCCACCACGTGCTCGTCTAGTCGCCGCCGGTCTGTGGGGTCCGGTCGGAGCCGGGGCTCCGCAGTGCCTCCGAAACCCCGGCCTCCGAAACCCCGGCCTCAGAAACCCCGGGCCCCAGGAACCCTGATCACCGCAGTCGGCGGTGCTGGACCAGGAACTCCATGCCGCGCCGGGCGGTGGTGGACAGCCGCAGCTCCGCCAGCCCCGCGGGGGTGAACCACCCGCAGTCGGCGGTGGAGCCGTCCTCCTCGAGCACGTGCGGTTCGCTCGGCTCGAGGACGTGCACGTGGGAGAAGACCCACACCGAGTAGATGTCGGTTCCGCTGGTCTGGGTCCGGCGGTGGCTGGCCACCTTGATCAGGTCACCGACCACACCGGCCTGACCGGTCTCCTCGAGCACCTCGCGCCGCAGCGCCGCGCGCACGTCCTCGCCGGTGTCCACGCCGCCGCCGGGCAGGTGCCAGGTGCCCGCGCCGGGGAAGCCCTCGGCGATACGGCTCAGCAGGATGCGCCCGGCGGAGTCGGTGACGATCCCGTAGGAGGCGAAGCGGCGCAGCCGGGGCCGCGCGTCGCCTGCGGGGTCGGGCTCCTCCTCGGCCAGAGCGGGGGCCGCGGGGGTGAACCCCGCGACGGGCACCACCGAGGGCCAGGCCGAGACCAGGTGAGGCTCGGCGAACACGACCCGGTCCACGTGCAGGGCCCGGCCCCGGTACAGACTCACGGTCTCGGTGAGCACCTCCAGGGCCACCAGCGGTGCCTGCGGCTCCAGCCCGCCCAGTTCACGTGCGACCTCCTCGGGGTCCTGGCCGAACAGCACACGCGTGCCGGACAGGACCGGCCCCTGGGGGCCGGAGGTGATCAGGTGCACGGTGACCCGGCGGGCCATCCAGTCGTCGATCGAGCTCACAGCGCGCCCGTCGCGGTCGCGCTGGGCAGACCGAGCATGCGCAGGAGGCCGTCCAGGCCGGTCAGGGTGGTGATGCCCTCGAGGGGCTGGCGGGCCTGGCGGTCCACGATCACCGGGCGCATGCCTGAGGACACTGCGCCCACGCCGTCGGCCTGGATCTGGTCGCCCACGTGCCAGCAGGCGCTGGGGTCCACGCCCAGGCGCTGGGCGGTGGCGTGGAAGATCCGCGGGTCGGGCTTGCCCGCGCCCACGGTGTCGGCGCAGACCACGGCGTGGAAGTAGGGCGTCAGTTCCAGGGCCTGGAGCTTGGCGTGCTGTAGGGCCTCGATGCCGTTGGTGAGCACGGCCAGCCGGTAGCCGGCAGAGGACAGGGCGCCCAGCACCGCGAAGGTGTCGGGGAAGACCTGCCAGCCGGCGCGGTGGCCGTCCAGGTAGAGCCGGTAGAGGTCGTCGCAGTGCTGGTCGGCGACGTCGTTGTGCCCGGCCTGGACAGCCAGGGCCCGGATGCGCTCACGGCGCTGGTCCTCAAGGCTCAGGTCGCCGCGCAGGTAGGCGCCGAAGGAGATTTCGGTCTGGGCGTCCCACAGCGCGCGGGCGGCGCCGAAGTCTGGGTGGCCGAGCCGCTCCATGACCGCGCGCAGACCCGCGGACGAGGCGGCGACGTCGTCAATGAGGGTGTCGTCCAGGTCGAAGCAGATCGCGGCCGGGGGTGCGGGTGTGTTCGGCATCGTTCCTCGAAGTGGATGGGCATGACAAAACATGCCAACGCTAACCGGTGGCCGCGCAGGAAAAGGTGTAAACCCCACCTAAAGGGATGTGACCAACATCACTGATGTCAAGGATTGGTTCTCTCCACATCAGGGAAGTCGCTGGAACCACAGCAGTGAGGTCAATGCGGTCGCCAGCGCCAAGACGATCGCGACCATCACGAACCGAGTGACGATCTCCTCATGCACCATCTCCAGACCCAGCGAGGAACCGATGTCCTCATAGACCTCGTCCAGCTCCGTCTCGCTCTCGGCCTCGTAGAAGTGCCCCCCGGTGTCCTGGGCCAACCCCTGCAACGCCTCCTTGTCGATGTCGGCGGGCACCTGGTAGCCGTCGATCTCGATCATCGCCGCCCCGCTCCCGAACGCGATCGTGGACACCGGCACCTCCTCCTCGGCGGCAGCCGCCGAAGCCTGCG
Organism: Nocardiopsis valliformis DSM 45023; assembly: GCF_000340985.1. Classification (NCBI taxonomy): domain Bacteria; kingdom Bacillati; phylum Actinomycetota; class Actinomycetes; order Streptosporangiales; family Nocardiopsidaceae; genus Nocardiopsis; species Nocardiopsis valliformis. The sequence goes on along the minus strand of NZ_ANAZ01000008.1, from coordinate 252,391 downwards.
CGATGTCGCGCCCACTGGTGTTCTCCCCGTCCGAGAGCAGCACGATCGCCGACGGCGGCGGATCCTCCTCCGCGTCCTCGTCGAAGCCGCGGATCGCCTCCAGAGAGGCGAACACCCCCTCACCGATCGCCGTCCCCGGCCCCAGCCGCAGGTTCTCGATCAACCCGATCACCGAGGCGTGGTCCTGGGTGGGCGGCGCCACCACCGTCGCGGTCGAGGAGAACGACACCAACCCCACGTTGAACCGATCCGGCAGCGTCCCCACAAACCCCTGGGCCGACTCCTTGGCCGCGTGCAACCGGTCCGGCTCGATGTCGTTGGCCGCCATCGACAACGACACGTCCACCGCCACCATGATCGTCGCCCGCTCCCGCGGCGCCTCCACCGGCATCGCGGGCACCGCCATCGCGGCGATCAACACCCCCAGAGCCAGCGTGAACAGCGTCGCCGGAACATGCCGGCGGATGTCGGGCCGGTGCGGCACCACCTGGTTCAACAGCTCCAGATTGGTGAAACGCACTGTGTACTCGCGCCGCTGCCGCTGCACGTACACGTACGCGCCCACCAGTAGCAGCAGGGCCAGCAGCCACCACAACCGCTGCGGCTCGAGGAAGGTCATGGCTGCCTCACGTCCCCTGTGCCCGTCCTGGCGCGGGACCCTCCCGCGCCCTTGTCACCCGCACACCGTCCGAGTCCCCCGAAGCCCTCACCGCGGCACCCCCGGGGTGTGCCTGGCCATGTGGTGCGCGGTCCGGCGCTGGTGGATCACGAACCGCGCCGTGTCCAGGACCCAGTCCCGATCCGTGCGCAACACCAGGTGGTGTACCCCGCACCGGCGCAGTGCCCCCCGCACCGCCGCCCGCTGTGCCTCGGCCGCCCTGCGGTAGCGCTCGCGCACCGTACGGGTCAGACGCACATCACTTACCCGTCCCGTGGTCGGATCACGCAGAGCCACGTCACCCACCTCTGGCACGTCCAGCTCACGTGGGTCCACCACCTCCACCACCAGCACCTGGTGGCGCGAGCCCAACTGGCGCAGCGGACGCTCCCAGCTCACCTCGCCGCCGAACGCCGGGGTGTCCAGGAAATCGGAGATCACCACCCGCAGCCCCCGCCTGCGCCGGGTCCGCACCAGATCGCCGACCGCGTCGGCCAGAGTCGCCCGCTCCGCGTCCGGGGAGCGCTGGTCCCCCCTCGGAGCGGCCGCCACGGTCGCCAACAACGACAGCAACGCCTCCTTGCCCGACCGTGCGGGCCAGCGCCGCACCCGTCCCTCGTGCAGGAAGTGCGCGCCGAAGCGGTCGCCCACCCGTTGGGTGAGCAGGTTGGTCGCCACCAGGGCGCCCACCGCCACGTCACGCTTGGAGCGCAGACCCGTCCCGAAGTCCATGCTCGGCGACAGGTCCAGCAGCGTCCAGCTCTCCAGCTCGCGGTCGGCCACCACGTCGCGCACGTGCGGGGTGTCGGTCCGGGCGGTCACCGCCCAGTCCATGTGCCGTACGTCGTCCTCACCGGGCTGGTACAGCCGGGCCTCGGCCGCCTCCGAACCCGGCCCCAAGCGCAGCCCCAGGTGCTCACCGTGCAACAACCCGTCCAGGCGATGCACGATACGCAGGTCCAACCGCCGCAACGCCGCACGCAGCCGCGGATCGGTACCGATGGCGGGTGTGTTCACACGATCACCTCGTCACCCTTTCCTATCTCTGCGAGGCGAAGGAGGCGGTCTCACCGGTGGGCGGTTCGTCCCAGATGACCCGGGGCGCGGGAACGGTGGACAGGATGCGGTCGACCACCTGGGCCGGAGTGATGCCGTCGGCCAGGGCGTCGAAGGTCAGCACCAGGCGGTGCGCGATCACGTCGTGGGCCAGTACCCGAACGTCGTCGGGGAGCACGTAGTCGCGCCCGCGCAGCAGCGCCAGCGCGCGGGCGGCCGCGACCAGTCCCAGGGTGGCGCGGGGGCTCGCCCCCACCTCCAGCGCCTGGCGCAGGTCAGGCATCTGGTAGTTCTCCGGCTCACGCGTGGCCATGACCAGGCGCACCACGTAGTCGGCGATCAGCTGGTGGATGTGCACGCGTTCGGCGTCGGCCTGCAACTCGCCCAGGGTGACCGGGTCCAGAACCTGGTGCGCGGTCGGCGGCTTCGAGCTCATCCGGCGCAGGATCTCCATCTCCTCGTGCGCCTGGGGGTGGCCCACGGTGACCTTCATCAGGAACCGGTCACGCTGGGCTTCGGGGAGCGGGTAGACGCCCTCGGACTCCACCGGGTTCTGGGTGGCGATCACGATGAAGGGGGAGGGCAGCGGGTAGGTGGTCCCGCCGATGGACACCTGCCGTTCGGCCATGACCTCCAGCAGGGCCGACTGCACCTTGGCCGGAGCCCGGTTGATCTCGTCGGCGAGCACGAAGTTCGCGAAGACCGGGCCCAGCTCCACGTCGAAGCGCTCGGTGGAGGGGTGGTAGATGCGGGTGCCGACAATGTCGGAGGGCACCAGGTCGGGGGTGAACTGCACCCGGGAGAACGAACCTCCGGTGACCTTGGCCAGGGTGGACACCGCCAGGGTCTTGGCGATGCCGGGCACCCCCTCGATGAGGCAGTGCCCCTGCGCGACCAGGGCGATCAGGGAACGCTCCACCATGCGCTCCTGTCCGACGATGACCGTGGACACCTCGTGCAGGGCCGCCCGAAGAAGCCGAGTCGGCTCGCCCGGAGTGCTCTCCGGCCCCGGTGCGGAAGCGGAGCCGTTCCCGGGTGAGGTTTGTGCCATGTCCCGTCCTTCCCGGACTCGGCGCCCCGTGCGTGGACGCCGGTAAGGAGTAGGTTGTGGTTCACCTGTGGCGACACTACCTGTTGAGGAGCTTGCCCGCCGGTAGACAACGCCAGACCGGGAACAGCACGTAAAGCAGCACAGATAAGGTCCAGGCGTGTAAAAGGGTCCAGACACGTCAATCAGCGCAGGGCAGGGGACGCATGAGATCGGCACCGACGGGGGAGGGGACCTGACATGAGCGCGCCCACCAGAGGCCTCAACGATGTCGACCCCCGCCAACTCGGCGGTTACCGGCTGCTGGGCAGGCTGCACGAGTCCCGCCTGGGCGTGGTCTACCTGGGGCGCGACGCCGCCGGGGAGCGGATGAGCGTGGCGATGCTCAACGACGCCGCGGCCATCGACGAACCCACTCGGCAGCGGTTCGCGCACGCGGTCCGCGACGGCGCGGGGGTGGCTTCGGCGCGCACCAACGGACGCTCGGCGCTGTGGGTGGCGGTGCCCTACGAGGAGGGCGGCGCCGGGGCGGGGCACTTCCTGGAGGAGGCCGGCCGGGGCGGGCCCGTGGTCCGGCAGGGGCCGGTGGTGATGCCGCACTGGGCGGGGGAGCGGGGCGGCTCGGCGGTGCGTTGGTCGCCCTGGACGGGCCGCCGGGACAGCGCGGTGGCCACCGGTGACGCCAACTGGTGGTTGATCGGGGGGCTGGGCGTGCTGCTCCTTCTCCTGTTGTTGCTGGTGTTCTCCCTGTACCTGTGGATGATGCAGTTCCCCTCCCCGGAGATGCCGACCTCGGGGCAGCCCGACTTCGAACAGTCCGAACCGGCCGAGGAGACCGAGCCGAGCCCGTCGCCGGAAGACGGTGAGGGGGATCCGGCCAGCCCGGTGCCCACCGTGCCCAACCCGGGTGAGGACGTCGGAGACGACTGGGGCGATCTGCCCGAGGACAACCTCTAGACCTCCGGGGCCGGGAGGCTCTCAGAAGTCCTTCTCGGTTCCCCCGCGTGGCTCTGGCGGCGTTTGGGTTGAGCCCGCAGGTGGGCGCGTTCGCCCTGGCGGCCGAAGAGGCTGAGCATCTCGACCGCTCCGTCGTCGGCCGACCCGAACCAGTGCGGCAGCCGGGTGTCCATTTCCACCGCCTCGCCGGGGGAGAGCACCATGTCGTGCTCGCCTAGCACACACCGCAGGTTTCCGTTAAGCACATAGAGCCACTCGTAGCCTTCGTGTGTCTGAGGGTCGGGCTCCCGCCGGGGGCTGTTGGCCGGGAGGATGAGCTTGTAGGCCTGGATGCCGCCTGCCTTGCGGGTGAGCGGGACCATCGTCATGCCGTGCCGGGTGACCGGGCGCATGTGGATGCGCGGGTCCCCGGTGGGCGGGGCGTCCACGAGCTCGTCCAGCGTGACGCCGTGCACCCGGGCCAGGGGGAGCAGGAGTTCGAGGTTGGGGCGGCGCTCGCCGGACTCCAGCCGGGACAGGGTGCTCACCGAGATCCCGGTTGCCTCGGACAGTTCGGCCAGGGTGACCTCGCGCCGCCGCCGGAGTTCACGCAGGCGGGGGCCGACCGCGGAGAGGGTCTCGTCGAGCTTGTCTTCCATCCGCCCAGTTTGCCAGGTTGGCAACAAACATTGCGCGAAACGCCACGGGTTCGCATGATCCTTCGTGGAGGTGGTCGTGTGACCAACGATCTGAGGGGTGTGCCCGCGGAAGCGGAAGCGGAGGCGCGGCTCTGAGAACGGGTCATGGGCGACCTGCGCCACGGCCTGGAGCCGCTGGCGACACGGACGGTACCGGGGGAAGAGGGAGCGTTGGTGTCTGAGGACTTCGACAAGGATTACTGGGAGAAGCGCTACGGGGGACAGGGAGAACAGGGCGGCCACGCCGGGCACACCGGGCACACCAGTCACGGGGGACACGGCGGCCAGGGTGCGCGGACCAGCCCGCAGCTGGTCGCGGAGGCCTCCGACCTGGAACCGGGCACGGCGCTGGACGCCGGCTGCGGCGAGGGCGGTGACTCCCTCTGGCTCGCCTCGCGCGGCTGGCGGGTGCGAGCGGTGGACCTGTCCGAGACCGCCCTGGGCCGCGGCCGCGAGCGCGCCGCCGCCCGGGGGCCCGAGCTCGCGGACCGCATCACGTGGGAACAGGCCGACCTGACCGTCTGGACCCCACCGGAGAACACCTTCGACCTGGTCACCAGCCAGTACGTGCACACCACCGGATCACTGCGCGACCTGCTCGCCCGACTGGCGGCGTCGGTGGCCCCGGGCGGGACTCTGCTCTTCGTCGGCCACCACCCCGGTGATGAGCAGAGCACCCACGACCGCGGCCACGACGCGCACGTGCACTTCACTGCGCCCGAGCTCGCGGCCGACCTGGACCGTGCGGACTGGGAGGTGCTCGTGGCCGAGGACCGCTCGCACCGGGTCACCCGCCCGGACGGCCGTGAGGTGACGATGCACGATGCGGTGATCCGCGCCCGCAGGGTCCGGTAGGGGACCGGAGGCGTCAACGAGGGGGCTACAGCGCGTGCCCGCCGGCTACCTGCAGGACCTGCCCGGTGATCCAGCGCGCCTGGTGCGAGGCCAGGTAGACCACGGCGTCGGCGATGTCCTCCGGGGTGCCGACCCGGCCCATCGGCACGATCTCCTGCGCCCGCCGCAGGAGGGCGTCGTCCATCCACCCGGTCTGGACGGGGCCCGGGGCGACGGCGTTCACCCGGATCCCGCGCGGGGCCAGCTCCAGGGCGGTGGCTCGGGTGAGCGCCTCCAGCGCCCCCTTGGAAGTGCCGTAGCCGATCTGGCGGGGGAACGACCGGGCCGAGTCGGTGGAGATGTTGACGACGGACAGGGGGGCCTCGGCGATCAGCACCACCTGGGCGACGGCGTTGACCCGGTATTGACATCCTCCCCTGCCTGAAAGAGCAGGGGATTCCAGCTACCAACCCAGGAAGAGTGGGAGTTGCTGAGGTTCACGGGCGCTTGACCGCTGGCGCGGTATCACCCCTCCGGCACACACCCTGTGGGGTGCGGGACTGGTGTCCTGTCCTGCCGCGACGTTGTTCGAAGCATTGAGATCGGCGTTGCAGGTGAAACCGCAGTGGGTACAGACGAGTCGGGTAGCCGGGACGCATCGCTGCGTCCCGGCCCCCTCAGAACCGGACGTGCGCGTCTCCACGCATCCGGCTCAAGCAGATCCCTCGGACTGACGCCCGCGCCTATGGTCGCTGGCGTGATGCTGACGATGGCACTCCGCGTGAATGAGCACCAAATTCTTCACGGAATCAGACCCTCCATCTCTCCGATACACCACGTGGTGCACGTTGAGCGTACGCGAGCTGGCGACGAACCACTTCACCCATTCTCGGACGTTGTCCGGTTCGTACCCGGCCCCTGATATCAGGTCCAACCTGCACCAGGCACAAACCCCTTTTTGTCGGGCGGCCAGGTAGACGTTCGTCTTCCTGTCTGCCCGGGGGTAGACTCTGCGCCTCGTGCGATTCGCCCAGTACTCCCTGAGTTCGGGGTCATCAACCGATGCCCCGCCCTTGACCAGGGCATGCCGGACGATCTTGGTCCACGCGAACTTCTGGAGATAGAAACCGGTCTTTCGGTCTCCGAACACCCATCCGTCCTGGCTGTTCTTGTTGAACTTTCCCCAGTACTGATCAGCGACCCACTTTTGGGTTTTGCTCGGATGGCGACTCAAACCCCATCGTCGCAGCGCTGTGTAAGCGTAATCGTCCAAATCCGTGAAGGTGCGAGATGAGACCACCGAACGATAATAGGTCGACCACCCCTTGACGAAAGGAGTTAGGGCCCGCAGGAGTGCCCCGGTTTCAGCACCCCTATACTGCCTCACGGTCTCCCTGATCCGATGTTTGGCCGCCTTGACGGCCTCCTGGCTCGGTTTGATGATCAGCTTCTTGCCCTTGAACTTTCTGACGTTGAACCCCAGGAAATCGAACCCCTTACTCAGAGGAACGATCTGAGTCTTGTCCTCGTTCAAGGACAGTCCTCGGGGGCACAGCCATTCTGCGAGGGTGAGCTTGACCTCGTTTGCTTTCTCTTCCGTGTCGCACATGACCACGAAGTCGTCGGCGTACCTCACCAGGATCGGATGAACCTTGCGATAGACTCGCTTGCCCGGTTCAATAGCCCCGATAGCTTCTGACATCCCTTCCAGAGCAATGTTGAGGAGTAACGGGCTGATCACGCCGCCCTGAGGAGTTCCCTCTTCGGTGGGGGAGAATCTGCCTTTCTCCATCACTCCGGCCTTCAGCCATCCCTGAACCTGTTTCCTTGCCGGGAACTGGCCCAGGGACCGCATCAGGTGCTCGTGCGAGATTCGATCGAACGCGGCCGACAGGTCCGCATCCAGCACCCATGCCCTCTTGGTGTCGTCCCCTCAGGCCGTGAGGAAGATGGACTGGATCGCGTCCTGGCAGCCACGCCCGGGCCGGAAGCCATAGCTCCTGGCCTCGAATTTGGCTTCCCACTCGGGTTCCAGCGCGTTCTTGACTCGCGCCTGGTGGACGCGGTCCCTGATCACCGGGATTCCGAGTGGTCTGGACTTGCCGTTCGCCTTGGGGATGTGCACTCGCTTGACCGGCACGGCCGACGGCGTTCGCATAGCGTGGACTTCTTTGGCAAGATGCCCTCGCCCACTCGGGGAGAGTGCGCGTTCTCCGTCGATACCGGCCGTTCTCTTTCCAGCACTCATCTGCGCGACTCGCTTGACGCTGGTCAGCGTGTTGGAGTACGACCGCAACATGAGTTTCTGGAGGCCGCGGGCACGTTTGTAGTCCCCCGCCTCCACAGCCTTGAAGATCCGCTGACGCAAACGCCGGACGTTGTCCTCTGCTCTGGGCCAGTCAATGCTGTTCCAGAACTCGGCATCGTCGAGGCCTCCGCTCACGAAGGACTCAGGTCGAGACAGGGTCTCCACATTCCTCCCTCGTGTCTAGTTTGCAGCCCCGTGAGGGCGTTGCTCAGCTCTCACTTCAAAGATCCACCTGGCCCGCGTCAGCTCCCTTTCGGGCCCGACATATGTCGGTATCCAACGGGTTATGGTCAGCAGGGAAGGACCTGTGACATCTGACGTTTCCCCTGGGCTTTCGCCCTGTTGGCGTTCGCTTCTCGGGCCATCCTGTTCCCACAGCGGGATTGTGCCGTCGTTGCCTCGGGCCTACCGGGACATTTCCGGACCGCTACGGGGTTTCCACGTTCCACTCAGAGAAGAAGCGATGGCGGAGGGCGTCCTCTTTAACCCGGGGCCGGTGGTGACCCTTGCCGGAGAGATGCGAGTATTCTCCCGGCCACCTGGTGCGGTTCCAACACCTGGCCCTACCAGCGTCGACAACAGACCATGGACACGCTGTACCAATAACGAGCTGTAACTACGAGGATTCACTTTCGTTCGCCCTTGCCATCTTCCTCGGCTTGTTGGCGGACAATGGCCCTGCCCACCTCTTGAGCCTTCCCCCGGCTTAGCACCCCGTCGTTACCAACGACGCACCCGGGGGTGAGGACCGGCCACTTGGGTCACTGGCCGGAAGAGAGTTATCCCTACTTCGCCCTCCTACTTCTACTGAGCGACTTCGTGTCGCACACCGCGCTTGATTCTGACGCGAGTTCTTGTCGATCCACTGGCAGTCGCTGCAACGCAGACTGGTGTTGCGGGCGGGCACATCCTGAACCCGGCCCGGGGCTTTGTGGCCGGTGCGGGTGCGGAGCATCCCCCACCCCTGGGCCAGGATGGCCCGGTTCAACCCCGACTTCTGCCGCACCCGGCTGCCCGGCTCGGCCACCGTGCCCTTGGCCGAGGCGGTCATGTTCGTGATCTTCAGATCCTCGAACCGGATGGTATCGAAGGTGCGGGCCAGCATCGTGGAGGTCTTCTCCACCCAATCCTTACGCCGCGCCGCCTCCCGAGCTTTGAGCCGGGCCACCTTGGCATGCTCAGCCTTCCTGGCGGGGCTGCTCTTGGGTGCGCGGGCGGCACGGCGCTCGTGCTTGCGGCGTCGGGCGCGTTCCTTTGTCGAGGGTTGAGGGCAGTTGAGTGTGCGTCCATCAGACAGGGCAGCGGTGATGGCCACGCCCCGATCGATCCCCACTATCGACCCGTCCCCTGGCCCCGGGACTGGGTCGGGGAGGGTCACGAAGGCCACATGCCACAACCCGTCCCGGAAGGTGACGCGGAAGGACTTGGCATCCGGCAGCTCACGGCGAGTCAGGCGGAACTTCACCCACCCGCAGCCGGGCACCTTGACCTGCCCCCACTTCCTGTTCAGCTTCTGCACCAGGGCTTTGCGGTGCATGACCTGCTTGCCCTTGGCGTTCAGCACCGGCTCACCGGTAGCGGTGTAGGCGGGGACCCGGCCGGTGCCGATCACCCGAAACCCCTCGTTGCGGTACTTCTTGCGCCAGGTGGGATACCCGTGGCTGCCGCCCAGGAAGTTACTGATGGCCTGGTCGAAATCCTTCAAAGCCTGCTGCTGAATCACCACGTTGCCCGAGACCACCCACGCGAACTCCGCAGCTGTCTCCGCGTCCAGGTGGGCGGTGTCGGTCTGGCGGGCCTGGGTGAGCATCCGGCACAGGGCCGCGAACCGGGGCGGCTTCTCCACCCGGGCTCTGCCCTTGCGGTAGGTGTTGGTCACCTCCAACGCCAGGTTCCACACATACCGCGCATGCGCACAGTGTTCGAGCATCTGCTGCTCCTGCGTGCTGGTGGGGTACAACCGGAACCTGGACACGAACAGCAACCTAGCGTCACCAATCGTGTCCCCGGGGTGGTTTTCCAGATGTGCTGGGACCGATCCGCCTCCCGGGCGACACACCGAAGGCCGGGAGCCCCCAGGACCTCCGCCTCCCGCTGGTGATCACCCCTGGGACCCGCTACAAAGGGAAGGGGTATTCACCCTGGCCCTGAAAGAGCAGGCACCCTGCCCAACAACACGGTGGCGCTCCATTGAGGCGTGGGTCAGGGTGTCCATGGTGTCCGGGGATTCGCAGTGCGCGGCGTTGTTGACCAGGACGTCGAGTGCCCCGGCTCGCTCGGTGACCTCGCGGATCAGCCAGGTGGTCCCGCCCGGCTCGGACAGGTCGGCGCCGATGGTGAAGGAGTCGTTCCCGAGCTCGGCCGCGAGTTGCTCGCTCTCCTCCGGAGGGGGAGTGAGGTGCCCCCACGTGTGATGGCCGCACCGATGTTGCTGGAGCCGCCGGTGACCAGGACGGTCTGGCCGGACAGGCGGGCGTCGATCATCGGTGTCTCCTCCGATGGGGGAGTGGGTGTGGTCAGGGGCCGGGCCGGGGCGGGGGTGCGGTCCCGCCAATTTTTTGAGTCGGGGGGGGGTGGCTCCGGAGAGGCCTTCGTTCTTGCTGTTCGCGATATAAATCTACGACGTAAAGGCGGCGTAGCTTTTCTATAAAAGCACACAGAGAAAATGAATTCGCGCGGCTACGCCGCCCGCCTCCTAGCTCCTCGTTCCGGAGATCTCGGCGTGTCGGGGTGAGGGCTGGCTGGTATCTAGAACGTGTTCAGCCTTGGTTAGGCGGGCTGCGAGAAGGGGCTGGTCGTGTCAGGGTGGGCTGGGGGACACGACTCTTCTGTGTTCGCTACAGCGCTTGGGGCTCCGGCGGGCGCGGTGCGTCGGTCCGGATCGGTGCCTATGCTGGCCAGCGTGCTGAAAAAGGTGATCGCGACGCGGTACGTGCTGCCGCTTCGCGAAGGAGGTTCGCTCCCGGGGTTGGTCGAGGCCGACGACCTGGGAATGTACGTGGTCAAGTTCATCGGTGCCGGTCAGGGGCGCAAGACCCTGGTGGCCGAGGTCGTGACCGGTGAGCTGGGCCGGGCCCTGGGGCTGCCGGTCCCGGAGCTGGCCCTGGTGGAGTTCGACGCGGTCATCGCCCGCGGTGAGCCTGACGAGGAGGTCCAGGAGCTGCTCAAGAACAGCGGCGGACTGAACCTGGGGATGGACTTCCTGCCCGGTTCGCTGGGGTTCGACCCGCTGACCTTCGAGGTGGACCAGGAGTTCGCCGGGCGGGTGCTGTGGTTCGACGCCCTGACCGGGAACGTGGACCGCTCCTGGCGCAACCCGAACATGCTGCTGTGGCACGGTCGGCCGTACCTGATCGACCACGGGGCGACGCTGATCTTCCACCACAGCTGGGCCAACGCCGAGAAGTTCGTCGGCCGGGCCTACGACGCCTCCGACCACGTGCTGTCCGGGGCCGCCCCGGATCTGGCGGCGGCGGACGCGGCTCTGGCCCCGTTGGTGGACGAGGGCCTGTTGCGGGACGTGGTGGGGCTGGTGCCCGACGAGTGGCTGGTGGACGAGCCGGGGTTCGCCTCGGCGGAGGAAGTGCGTGAGGCGTACGTGAAGCACCTGGTGGCCCGTGTGGCGGACCGTTCTTGGCTGCCGGAGGTGTCCTCGTGAGCGAGCGGTACACCACGGTGACCACCGGACAGGTGGGTGTGGAGCGCGAACGCGCGGTGTTCGAGTACGCGCTGCTGCGAGTGATCCCGCAGCTGGAGCGTGGTGAGTGCGTGAACGCCGGGGTGATCGTGTACTCGCAGGAGCGGGCGTTCCTGGCGTCGCGTTCGGCCCTGGACGAGGACCGGCTGCGGGCGGTGGACCCCCGGGTGGACGTGGCGGGGGTGCGCCGGGCTCTGGAAGCGGTCGAGGTGATGTGCCGGGGCGGGGCTGAGGCGGGCCTGGCCGGCCGGGAGAGGCAGGGGCAGCGGTTCCGGTGGCTGACCGCGCCCAGGAGCACGATCGTGCAGCCGGGGCCGATCCACGGGGGGTTGACACTGGATCCGGCTGCCGAGGTGGAGAGGTTGTTGGACCGGTTGGTGCGGTGACTGAGACCGGGACGTAAGGGACGTCACAGGTTTTGGGTGGTTGGGTGGGGAGCGAAAACCTCCTCTTCGGTGTTGGTATGGAGTGGTCCATACCCCTGGGCACGCTCCCAACCACCCTTTGACGTTTCTTCGAACTGGAGTGCCTGTGCAGTCCCCATCGTCCCCCTCCGCCTCCCCTGAACAGGAGATTCGCCCGAGTTCGACTCGGTCGCGCAAGTCGATCGCGCTGCTCGTACTGGTCCTCGGTGTACTCACGGCCACCGGGCCGCTGGCGACCGACATGTACCTGCCGGCCTTTCCACAGATCACCCAGGAGTTGGGGGCGACGGAAGGGCAGATCGGGCTGACCCTGACCGCGATCATGCTGGGCCTGTCCGTGGGGCAGCTGGTCATCGGGCCGATGAGTGACGCCTGGGGTCGTCGCGGCCCGCTGCTGGTGGGCGTGGCGCTGTTCACGGTGACGTCGGTGCTGTGTGTGTTCGTGCCGAACGTGACGGTCTTCATCGCGCTGCGGTTCCTGCAGGGTGTGGCCGGTGCCGCGGGTGCGGTGGTGGCCCGGGCCGTGGTCCGCGACATGTTCCAGGGTGACGACGCGGTGCGGTTCTTCTCCCGGCTCGCGCTGGTGATGATGCTGGCCCCGCTGCTCGCACCGCTGGTAGGTGCGCAGCTGTTGCTGGTGGGACCGTGGCAGTTGAGTTTCTGGGTGCTGGCGGCGATGTCGGCGCTGAGCTTCGTGCTGGTGCTGCTGTGGTTGCCCGAGAGCCTGCCGAAGGAGGCCCGGCGCATTCAGGGTCCGCGTCAGCTGGCCTCGACGGTGGGGACGCTGGTGCGTAATCCGAAGTTCGTGAGCCCGGTGCTGACGCTGGGGCTGAGCTTCGGGATGCTGTTCACCTACGTCTCGGCGTTCTCGTTCGTGTCGCAGAACGAGTTCGGGATCTCGCCGCAGGGCTATGGGTGGTTGTTCGCGGTGAACTCGCTGGCGATGATGACGGGGACACAGGGCAACGGTCTGCTGGTGGGCCGGGTGGACACCTCGCGCCGGCTGCTGCTGGGTCTGCTGCTGGCGCTGGTCGCGGTGGTGTCGCTGCTGGCGCTCGCATTGTTCGGGGTGGCTCAGCTGTGGATGGTCTCCGGTCTGCTGGCGCTGATGATGTTCAGTGTCGGGTTCATCATGCCGAACGCGACGGTGTCGGCCTTGGACGGTCAGCCGGTGGCGGTGGCGGGTACGGCCTCGGCGTTGATGGGTTCGCTGCAGTTCGCGTTGGGCGGTGCGATCGCGGCGATGGCGGGGATGACGCCTTCGGGTGAGGCCTCGTTGGTGAGTATGTCCGTGGTGATGGCGTCGGTGGCGGTGTTGTCGTTGTTGGCGTTCGTGTGGTCGGCCCGGTCAAAGGTGGGATGAGCCCAGGTCCTTGCCCATTTTGCTCTGAGTCTTGAGTTCTGCACCCTGAGGTTGCCGTTCGTTGGGGAAATGGGCACAGTAGGGCACAATTCCCCGACTGAGGCGGGTGGGAATCGTGTGGGGCCCGCCTTCATGATGTGACAGAGGATGAGGGTATGGGCGAGACCCCCGGTTCGTTGGCTCGAGCACACTCAGGGTTGAGCGACCTGGTGTATGAGGTGGCGACCTCTGACGCGCACGCGCACGTGTTCTCCGTCCTGGCGGACGGGGCCTGGGAGCGCCGGACCGCCGGGGAGTTCGCCACGGAGGTGACGGCTCTGGCCAAGGGGCTGGTCGCGGCCGGTGTGGCTGAGGGCGACCGGGTGCTCCTGGTGTCGGCCTCGCATCAGGACTGGGTGCGGGTGGCCTACGCGGTGTGGTCGGTGCGGGCGGTGCTGGTGCCGCTGCCGGAGACGGCCTCGGCCGAGCGGGTGGCGCATGTGGTGCGCCAGACCCGCCCGTCGGCGGCCGTGGTCCAGGGCGATCGCCAGTACCGGACCGCGGTGGGACTACAGCGTGAGCTGCCGGACCTGGGCCGGGTGTGGCGCCTGGAGGAGGGCCTGCCCAGTGTGGTGAGCCTGGGCACGTACATGGACGCCTCCTCGGTGCGGTTCCGGCGCGACGAGGTGGTGCCCGAGGACCCCGCGGTGATCCTGTACCCGGTGAGCACGGTCTCGCGGCAGACACGGGGTGTGGTGCTCTCGCACGGTGCGCTGCTGACGGCCGCCGCCGATCTGGTGGATCGTATGTGGCCGCGGCTGGAGGGCCTGGCCCCTGGACGGGCGAGCGCGGTGCTGGACCTGCCGCTGTCGCAGTTCGCGGGGTTGGCCTCGCTGGTGGCGTGTGTGGTGGGCCGGATCCGGGTGGGCCTGGTGGCGCCGGGGCGGTTGCGGCGTGAGCTGGAGCGGTTCAAGCCCACGGTGCTGGTGTGCCAGCCGGGGCTGTTCGAGCGGGTGCACGGTGTGGAGCGGGAGAGCGCGCACTCCACGGACTGGGACTCGGTGGGGACGTTCAACGCTGCGATGGACGCGGCGGTGCAGTTCGACCAGTCACCCAAGAAGGGCGCGTGGCAGCGGCTGTCGCGGTCGATGTACGACTGGTCGTTCTCCAAGATCCGGGATCTGCTGGGTGGCCGGGTGCACCTGGCGGTGTGCTGGGGCGGAGGGCTCTCGGAGCGGTTGGACAGTTACTTCAGCGGTGTGGGTGTGCCGGTGATGCAGGTGTACGGGGCCGCGGAGACCGCGGGTGTGTTCACCGCGAACGCTCCGGGTGAGCGAGTGCCGGGCACGGTGGGCAAGGCGATGCCCGGGCGTGAGGTGTGGGTTTCGCGCGAGGGCGAGCTGTACGTGCGCGGTGGCGCGGTGTTCTCGGGCTACTGGGCGGACGGTGAGGGCTCGCGGGCGGCCTTCCGTGAGGGGTGGCTGGCCACGGGTGTGCTGGCCGAGGTGGACAACGAGGGGTATGTGCGGGTGCGTGAGCGGTTGCGGCCGCAGGCGTCGATGGCGCAGGTCCCGGGTCGGTTCGTGCCTCGGGGGCCCGCTCCGGCGGTGGAGGCCGACCCGGTCGTGCTGAGGGAGTCGGCGGAGCGGGCTGAGCCGGCGGTGACCGCCACGGCGGCGTTGCCGTTGGCTGAGGCGCCCACGCGGGAGCTGGAGGTGGCTCCGGCGGTGGAGGAGCCGGTAGAGCGCCGGGGGGAGCCCACGTCGGTGCGGCCGGGGACGGGTGAGTTCGCGGCGGTGGCGGGTACCGGTGGCGCTGCCGGCTCGGGGGGTGCTTCGGGTGATCGTTCGCGTGATGCCGAGGTGGTGGCGGAGTTCGAGGCCCGGTTGCGGGCTCATCCGTTGATCAGTCAGGTGTTGGTGATCGTGGAGGGGCGTCCGTTCGCGAGTGCTCTGGTGACGTTGGTGCGTGATCAGTTGGAGTACTGGCGGTTGGTGAACGGGCGTCCGTTGTCGATGGCGCCGGAAGAGATCGCGGGGGACCGTGATCTGCTGCGTGAGGTGCAGGGTCTGGTGTATGAGGCGAACCGGAGTGTGCCGCGGCATTTGGCGGTGCGGTCGTTCCACGTGTTGGCGGAGGAGTTCACGGTGCAGTCGGGGTTGGTGCGTCCGACGGGTGAGTTGCGGCGTGAGGCGGTGCTGCGTGCGTTCTCGGAGGAGATCGACGGGTTGTACCGGGTGCGTCGTGACTAGGTTCTGAGCTGGCTGTCTGAGCTGGGCGGTGGTGGCCGCGGTCCCTTCGGGGCCGCGGCCTTTTGTGTTGGTGCGGTGGGTCGGGCCGGTGCGGTTATTGGCCGTTGAGGTAGGCCAGGACGGCCAGGACGCGGCGGCTGTCGTCGGAGGAGGGCGGCAGGTCGAGTTTGGTGAAGATGTTGTTGATGTGTTTGCTGATGGCTTTTTCGGTGATGTAGAGGCGTCCGGCGATGGCGGAGTTGGAGCGGCCTTCGGCCATTTCGGCGAGGACTTCGCGTTCGCGGGGGGTGAGTTGGGCGAGGGGGCCGCTCTGGTCCTGGCGGGCGAGGAGTTGGGAGATGACGGCGGGGTCCATGGCGGTGCCGCCGGCGGCGACGCGGCGGATGGCTTCGATGAACTGGCCGATGTCGAAGACGCGGTCCTTGAGGAGGTAGCCGACGCCGCCGCCGTCGTCGGAGAGGAGTTCGCGGGCGTAGAGCTGTTCGACGTGCTGGGAGAGCACGAGGATGGGCAGGCCGGGGACGTGGGTGCGGGCCTGGATGGCGGCTTGGAGGCCTTCGTCGGTGAAGGTCGGGGGGAGTCGGACGTCGACGACGGCGACGTCGGGTTTGTGTTCGATGAGGGCGTTGTGGAGGTCTGGGCCGTTGTCGAGGGCGGCCACGACGGTGAATTCGTGGGCTTCGAGGAGTCGGATCAGTCCGTCGCGGAGGAGGGCAAGGTCTTCGGCGATGACAACGCGCAAGGGATCTCCAGGGTCACGATGGTGGGTCCGCCTGTGGGGCTGGTGATGTTCATCGTGCCATCGAAGGTGTTCAGGCGGCTTGCGATGCCGGTGAGTCCGCTTTCGGGTGTGGGTTGGGCGCCTCCTTGTCCGTTGTCGGTGACGGTGATGACCAGTCGTTGGCGGCCGTGGTTGATGTGGACCCAGGCGTGGGTGGCTTGGGCGTGTTTGGCGGTGTTGGTGAGGAGTTCGGCGATGGCGAAGTAGGCGGCTGATTCGACGGGGTCACCGGGGCGTCCGGTGAGGTGGGTGGTGACGGTGATGGGGAGGTGGTGGGTGAGGGCGAGGGCGTGGACCGCTCCGTCGAGTCCGCGTTCGACGAGGACGGGTGGGTGGATGCCGCGGACGAGGTCGCGGAGTTCGATGAGGGCTTGGCGGGTGGTTTCGCGGGCTTGGGCGAGCATCTGTTTGGCGGCTTGGGGGTTGGTGTCGACGATGTGTTCGGCCATGCCCAGGTCCATGCCGAGGGCGACGAGGCGGGCTTGGGCTCCGTCGTGGAGGTCGCGTTCGATGCGGCGGATTTCGGCGGCTTGGGTGTCGATGGTGTCGGCGCGGCTGGTGGCGAGGTGGGCGACGCGTGCGGTGAGTCGGGCTTTTTCGGAGGGGGCGAGGATGAGTCGGGCGAGGGTGTGGTGGGCGGTGGTGGTGAGGGGGTGGAGGGTGTGGGCGATGAGGAAGGTGATGAGGGCGAGGGGGAGGACGAGGAGGGCTTGGGCGGGGGTTTGGGGGCTGATGACGCCGTAGAAGTCGGGGATGTGGCGCCAGAGGTAGAGGGCGTAGGTGGTTTGGAAGAGGGCGTGGGCGTAGAGGGTGGGGGCGGCGAGGGCGAGGAAGGTGAGGAGGGGTGCGGAGGTGAGCCAGAGGAGGTCGCGCCAGGTGGCGGTGTCGGTGAGGATGATGCGGACACGGGTGTGGACGCCGGTGGGTGGGAGGGGGCGGTAGGCGGCGGGGACGGGTTGTTGGGGGTTGATGCGGGTGAGGGTGGAGCGTTGGGCGTTGGCGATGGTGCGCAGGGTGGTGGCGGTGAGGATGGTGAAGGGGAGGCCGACCCAGATGAGGGTGAGGATGGCGGAGGCGAGGACGAGGGGGAGGAGGAGGAAGGCGGCAATGCTTTGTGAGACGAGGAGGAGGGTGTAGGCCAGGGCGGTGAGGGGGCCGGCTGTGGGGCTGGCGGTGGCCATGGTGGTGTCTTCTTTCGTGGGTGGTGCGCCTTCCTGGGTTTCTATTTTGGGGGGTGGGTGTGGGTGGTTTCGGGGGTGGTGGCTCCCCTGTCGGTGGGGGTTGGGTGTGGGGTGGTGGTGTGGGGGGTTGTGGTGGGTTTCATGTGTTCCATTATGGGCTTTTGGTGTTGGTGTGTGCACGCATGGTGACATTCTTGGCGTTTGTGGGGCGTTCGGTGTGAAAGGTGCAGGTGGGGTGGTCTGGAGGTGAGTCGGTCGGGGTAGGTCCGGGTTTCGGTGTGGGGTGGTTGTGGCGTGTGAGTGGTGTTTTGTGTGGGGTGGGGGTGGGGATTCGGTCGATTTTCGGCGCAACTCGCCGTCCGCGATTTCCCGTGTCTTGCCACGACCTGTGATGATCGTGGGTGTGTGGCGTGAACTGATCCTGGAGATGTATCCCGAGGCCGATCTGAGTGATCCGGCTGACGAGGTGACCCTGGCCGAGGTCGAGAAGCATTTGATGCTGCCCTTGCCGTTCGAGTTGGCCTCCCTGTTGAGGGAGACGGACGGGGTGACCAACGAGTACGGGGACGCGGTGGTGTGGAGTGCTCGTCGGTTGGTGGAGGACAACCTGGCGATGCGCGGGGAGCCGGACTATCTGGAGTTGTACGCGCCCTTCGACGAGATGATCTTCTTCGGTGACTCGGACATGGGGCCGCAGTTCGCCTACGTTCACACGGACTACGGTCCGGGGATCGTGGTGTGGGATCATGAGAGTGACCGCAGGCGGCTGGTGGTGGTGTCGTTGCGCGACTACCTGGCCCGGTGCTTCATCCAGGGCAATGCGTGGTTCCGTTAGCGCTGGCCGGTGCGGGTGGGGCCGGGGGGCCTTGGCTGTCGTGTGCTGGGGTGACCTGCCGGTTCGTGCTATTTTTCGTCTTTGGTGGTGTTGTGGCCACCGAATCCCCTTGAGCCCGCCTTGAGAGTAGGACCATGTCGGAGCAGTCCATGCCCGTGCCCATTACCGTTGTCCAGGGCCGGGAGGTGTCGGACTTTCCGGAGCTGGCCCCCGAGGCCGCCCGGGGTCGTGTCCTGCGTGTCACAGTCACCGGTGAGGAGGTTCTGCACCGGGTCAACGCCGATGTCCCCGAGTCGATGCTGGGCGGAGCCGAGCTGGCGCAGCTGATCGACGACATGTTCGTGACGATGTACGCGGCCGAGGGTGTGGGCCTGGCCGGCAACCAGGTGGGTGTGGACCTGCGGGTGTTCGTCTACGACTGCCCCGATGATGACGGGGTACGGCACGTGGGGCACGTGGTCAACCCGGTGTTGGACGAGCGCGACCTGGATGACGCGGTGGTGGTGGAGAACGAGGGCTGCCTGTCGGTGCCCGGGCCGCACGCGGATCTGGGGCGGGCCGAGCACGCCACGGTGCGCGGGCTGGACAAGGACGGCAACGAGGTGGTGCTCAGCGGTAGCGGTTACTTCGCGCGCTGCCTGCAGCACGAGACCGACCACACCTTCGGCAAGCTCTACATCGACCGGCTCTCGGCGCGTGAGCGCAAGCGGGTGCTGAAGAAGATGAACGAGATGGCGGACAACGTGTTCGCCCGCCGGGAGGAGCGCGCCCAGGAGCTGGAGCGCGAACTGGCGGGGTAGCCGGGGTGGTTCCCTGGGTCTTGGGCGGGGGCGTGTCGGGTTCTTCCTGGCGCGCCCCTGCTTTGTGTTCTGGGGTTATTGCTGTGGGTGATGATTTTGGGTGGTTGGTTTTTTGAGGGCTTGGGGCGCCTTTGGTTGGGTCGGTGGTCCGCAATGGCCGGTTTGTGGGCTCCATTGGGGTGGATTGGCACTGAAAGCGGCCCTGATGGTGGGGGCTGTGGCCTTTTTGTGACCCGGGAGGGCGGTAGATTGCCCGGCATGCACAACGGGGACGAGGTCGACCAGGGGTCGACGGAACGTGTGGTCATCTACACCGACGGGGCGTGCAGCGGCAACCCCGGACCTGGTGGTTGGGGTGTGTGGCTGCGCTACGGGGAACACGAACGCGAGATGTTCGGCAGCGAGGCGCAGACCACCAACAACCGGATGGAGCTGATGGCGGCCATCCAGGCGCTGGAGAGCCTCAAGCGTGACGTTCCGGTGCTGCTGCACACCGATTCCTCCTATGTCAGCAACGGCATCACGTCGTGGGTGCACGGGTGGAAGAAGCGCGGGTGGAAGACCGCGGACAAGAAGCCGGTGAAGAACGTGGACCTGTGGCAGCGCCTGGACGAGGTGGCCGCCCGGTATGACGTGGAGTGGAAGTGGGTGCGCGGGCACAGCGGTGACGTGGGCAACGAACGCGCGGACGAGCTGGCCCGGCGCGGTCGTGATGAGGCCTCTGGGTTGTAGGGGCTCTGGGTTGGTGAGAGTTCGGTAGGACTTGTTGGTGTGGCGGCGGTGCCCCTGGGGTGGGGTGTCGCCGCCTTTGTCGTGTCTGGGGTGTGGGGTGGGTCTTTTCTCTGTGGCGGGGTGTGGCTCCGGTGGGGGCCCTGGGGCTTTAGTCCTCGTCCTTGAAGGGGTCGACCATGAGGCGGCGGGGTCCGGGGCCGGTGGCGGCGAGTTCGTCTTCGGGGTTGGAGAGGACGCAGGTGTCCAGGGAGAGGCAGCCGCAGCCGATGCATCCGGTGAGGTCGTCGCGTAGGCGGATGAGCTGGGTGATGCGGGCGTCGAGTTCGTCGCGCCACTGTGCGGAGACTGCGGCCCAGTCGGCGCGGGTGGGGGTGCGGTTCTCGGGGAGTTGGTCCAGGGCTTGGCGGATGCGTGCCAGGGGGATGCCCACGCGTTGGGAGATGCGGATGAAGGAGACGCGTCGGAGGGTGTCGCGGCGGTAGCGGCGTTGGTTGCCGGTGGTGCGGCGGCTGTGGATGAGGCCCTGGCGTTCGTAGAAGTGCAGGGCGGAGATGGCGACTCCGGCGCGTTCGGCGACCTGGCCGACGGTGAGTTCCTTGGTGATGGGTGGCACGGGCCCCAGTTTAGGGCGTGGTGGGGTGTGGGGTTTGGGTGCTTTGGAGGGCGTACAGGCGTGCGTAGGCGCCGCCGCGGACGAGGAGTTGGTGGTGGGTGCCGGTTTCGGTGATGCGTCCGTTGTTCAGGAGCAGGATGTGGTCGGCGTTGCGGGTCAGGCGTGGGTGGTTGGTGAGGGTGAGGTGGGCGGTGGTGGGTGTGGGTTTGGGGGTGGGTGTGGTGGGTTGGTTGATGAGGAGGAGGTGGGCTCCGGTGTGGTGGGCGTGGAGGGTGCGGGCGTGGTGGATGTGGGGTGTGAGTGCGGGGTCGAGGTCGGCTGTGGGGGTGTCTAGGTGGTGGGGGTTCAGGTGGGTGGTGGTCAGGGTGTGGGCGAGGTAGGGGTCGTGGTGGTCGGGGTTGGTGTGGCCGGTGATGGTTTGGGCGAGGGTGGCGTTTGGGTGGGTGGTGTGGATTTTGGTGTGGGTGGTGATGTGGCCGGTGGTGGGTGGGGTGTGGTGGTTGAGGAGTTGGGTGAGGGCGTGGGCGGTGGTGGTGGGCAGGCCGAGGAGGGCGATGTGTTGGCCGGGGTGCAGGGTGAGGTCGAGGTGGTGGATGAGGGTGTGGTGGTTGTGGGTGAGGGACACGTCGTGGAGCTGGAGCAGGGGTGTGGTGGGTGGTGGGGTGTGGTGGGTGGTGTGTCGTAGGTGGTGGCGGGTGGAGAGCCTCACGGGTGTCCGTTCGTGTGGGTGGTCGTCTCCTGCCTGGGATTGTCCCGGGCGTGTGAGAGTTCTTGTTATCTGTTCGTGTCCTTGGTCTCGTTGGTTCAGGTTAGGGGTGGGTGGGTGAGGAGGGCATCAGCTTGACGGGGGCTTTTGTCGGTTTTTCTGGGTTTTTTGGTGGTGTGGGGTGGGTGGCCGGATCGTTGGGGTGTGTGACCTTGTGACCTTTGGTGGGGGCTTGGTGGGATAGCGGTCATGGAGCACAACAGCGAGCACAGCGCCCACCACGAGGTGGTCATCGTCGTCTTCGACGGCGTGCAGAGTCTGGACGTGAGTGGCCCTTTGGAGGTGTGGGCCGGGGCAGCCCACGCTGCGGGGTCGCGCTACCGGGTACGCACCGCTTCCCTGGGCGGGGCGAGCGTGAGGTGTTCGAGCGGGCTGGGGTTGGTGCCCTCGGTGGCGCTGGAGCAGGTGGGCAGGGTCGACACCCTGGTGGTGGCCGGGGGTGAGGGCGCCCACCACCCGGACCCGGTACGGGAGCTGGCGGGGCGGGCGGGGCGGGTGGCCTCGGTGTGCTCGGGCGCCTTCGTGCTGGCCCACGCCGGTGTGCTGGAGGGGCGGCGGGCCACCACACACTGGCGGCACTGCGAACGCCTGGCCCGCGAGTTTCCCGGCGTGGAGGTGGAGCGCGACCCGGTGTTCGTGCGCTCAGGGCAGGTGTGGACCTCGGCCGGGGTGACGTCGGGCATCGATCTGGCCCTGGCGGTGGTGGAGGAGGACCTGGGGCGGCAGGTGGCGCTGGAACTGGCGCGCATGCTGGTGGTCTTCCTCATCCGTCCGGCGGGGCAGGCTCAGTGGTCCACCCAGTTGACGACCCAGAGCGCGGAGCGGGCCGAGGTGCGCCAGGTGCAGCACCTGGTGGACGCCGACCCGGGGCAGGGGTGGTCGCTTGCGCAGATGGCGGAGCGGGCGGGGTTGTCGGTGCGCCAGTTCTCGCGGGTCTTCACCGCCCAGGTGGGGTGCAGTCCAGGGCGGTACGTGGAGCGGGTGCGGGTGGAGTGGGCGCGTCGGCGTCTTGAGCAGGGGTCGGCTCCGGTGGCGGCGATCGCGCGAGGGTGCGGGTTCGGTACCGATGAGGGTATGAGGCGGGCGTTCGTTCGGGTGCTCGGGTGTGCGCCCTCGCACTACCGGGAGCGTGCGGGTGCGGGGGCGGTGTGAAGACGCGGGGGTAGCGGGGAGTAGGTTGCCGTGCACGTGCTGTCTTGGCGAGAGAGGGTGCCAGTTGAGCGTGGAAGCGGACTCCGAGCGCGAGAGGATGGTCGCCGCCTACCGGCGTTTCGCGGCCAACTACGCCGCTGGTGGCTCGCCCGATTATGAGCGGATCGCTCTGGGTGTGGCCGAGGACGAGCAGATGCTGGATCTGGTGCTGTCGCTGCCCGCGGGTAACAAGCGCCAACCCAACCTGCTGTTGGGCGCGGTGCGTTTTCTGGGTGGGCCCACCGACTCCTTCGCGGTGTTCGCCGAGTGGGTGGTGGCCCACTGGGATCGGGTGCGCGCGGTGGTGTTGGAGCGCATGACCCAGACCAACGAGGTGCGGCGGTGCGCGACGTTGCTTCCGGTGCTGGCCCGGTGGGAGGGGCCGTTGGCGTTGATCGAGGTGGGTGCCTCGGCGGGGCTGTGCCTGTACCCGGACCAGTACCGGTACTCCTATGACGGCGGTGCGCCGATCGGCCCGGCGCACAGCCCGGTGCTGCTGGAGTGTGAGACACGTGGGCCGGTTCCGGTCCCCCAGACGGTGCCGCGGGTGGTGTGGCGGGCGGGGTTGGATCTGAACCCGCTCGATGCCGGTAGTGAGTCGGACGTGCGCTGGTTGGAGTCGCTCATCTGGCCCGGGAGGACCCGGGCAGGGCGGGTGGAGCGGTTGCGGGCCGCGGCGTCGGTGGCCGCCGCGGAGCCGCCGTTGTTGGTGGCAGGCAACCTCCTGGAGGCGTTGCCGGAGCTGGCGGCCAAGGCGCCCGAGGATGCCACGTTGGTGGTCTTCCACAGTGCGGTGGCCGCCTACCTGTCGGTGCAGGAGCGCAGACAGCTGGAGCAGATGATGGGTGAGCTGCCCGGGCACTGGATCTCCAACGAGGGCGGGCGGGTCTTCCCTGACTGGGAGCACGTGCAGCCGCCGGAGCCGACCAACTTCACGATGGTGGTGGATGGGCGGGTGGTGGCCTACACCGGTGAGCACGGCCAGTCGGTGACCTGGTGCTGACCCCTGACCCCAAAAGGGGGGCCTTCGCGTTGTGCGCGAGGGCCCCCTTTTTTGGGGTTTTAGAAGGTGTAGGCGTCGACCTCGGCCAGCAGGGCCTGGCGGCGCTCCTGGGTCAGGAAGGAGGCGGTGAAGGAGTTGCGGGCCAAGGTGCGCAGCTGCTCGGTGTCCAACCCCAGGTGCTCCTGCAATCCCAGGTAGTTGTCGTGGACGTAGCCGCCGAAGTAGGAGGGGTCGTCGGAGTTGACGGTCACCAGCAGGCCCGCCTCCATCAGGGCGGGCAGGGGGTGCTCGGCCAGGGTGTTGACGGGGCGCAGGCGCACGTTGGAGAAGGGGCACACCGTCAGCGGGATCTGGGTGGCGGCCAGGTGGGAGACGAGTTCGGCGTCCTCCAGGCAGCGGATGCCGTGGTCGATGCGTTCGGCGCCCAGCAGGTTCAGGGCCTGCCAGATGTAGGAGGCCGGGCCCTCCTCACCGGCGTGGGCCACCCGGCGCAGGCCCAGGTCGCCAGCGGCCGCGAAGACGTCGGTGAACTTGGCGGGCGGGTTGCCGACCTCGGCCGAGTCCAAACCTACGGCGCTGATGCGGTCCAGGTGGGGGCGGGCCGCCATCAGGGTGTCCATGGCCTCTTGGGCAGGGCGGTCGCGCAGGAAGCACAGGATGAGGCTGGTGGAGATGTTGTGGCGCTCCAGGCTGGTGTCCAACGCCGAGGCCAGGCCGTTGATGACGGTGTCCAGGCTGACGCCGCGGCCGGTGTGGGCCTGGGGGTCGAAGAAGATCTCGGCGTGGCGCACTCCCTGGGCTGCGGCGCGGGTCAGGTAGGCCTCGGCCAGGTCGTGGAAGTCGGCTTCGGTGCGCAGGACGTCCATCAGCTCGTAGTAGAGGTTGAGGAAGGACTGCAGGTCGGTGAAGGAGTAGGCGCCGCGCAGGGCCTGGATGTCGGTGTGGGGCAGGGTGATGCCGTTGCGGTCGGCCAGGTGGAAGGCGAGCTCGGGCTCCAGGGTGCCTTCGATGTGGATGTGGAGTTCGGCTTTGGGGATGGCCATGGCTGCCGGGCACCTTTTTCGTTGGGTTTTCGGGGTGGGGGGTGTGGTGGTTGTTGGCCATTGTGGCTGATGGGTGGGGGTGCGCGGGCCGCTTGCGGGTGGGTGTGGGGGCGGTGTGGGCCACATCGGTGCGGCAGCCGGGTCCGCGCGGGCTGCCCGGTGTGGTGGGCCGGTGGTGGTGGCCGAGGTCGCCGGTGCGGTGTGCGGGCCAGGTGTGGCAGGGTGCCTGCGGTAAAGGTTGGCCGGTGTGAGGGAGTGGGCTGTGGTGGATGTGGCGGAGCTTCGTGAGGACACCCCGGGGTGTGCGGGGGTGGTGTTCTTGGACAACGCGGGGGCCTCACTGGTGCCCCGCCAGGTGCACCGGGCGGTGGTGGAGCACCTGGAGCTGGAGACGCGGGTGGGTGGTTATGAGGCCCAGGACCTGGCCGCGGGGGCGCTGGCCCAGACGAGTGAGCAGGTGGCGGGGCTGATCGGTGCCGACCCGGGCGAGGTGGTGTTCTTCGAGGGGGCCTCCCAGGCGTGGTCGCAGGCCCTGGGCGCGGTGGAGTTGGAGCCGGGGCAGCGGGTGTTGACCACCACCAGCGAGTACGCCTCCAACGGTGTGGGGTTGTTGCGCATGGCCCGGCTGCGCGAGGTGCGGGTGCAGGTGGTGCCCGACGACGCCCAGGGGGTGCTCGACCTGGGGGTGTTGGAGGCGGAGCTGGCGCGCGGGGACGTGGGTTTGGTGGCGATCAACCACATGCCCACGCACAGCGGTCTGGTGAACCCGGCCGAGGCGGTGGGGGTGCTGTGTCGCAGGTTCGGGGTCAGGTATCTGTTGGACGCGTGCCAGTCGGTGGGTCAGTGGGAGGTGGATGTGGAGCGGATCGGGTGTGATCTGCTCTCGGCCACCGGTCGTAAGTTTGTGCGGGCTCCGCGGGGGACGGGGTTTTTGTACGTGCGCTCGGGTGCCCGGTTGGGTGAGCCTTTGCTGGTCAACCACATCGGTGGTGAGTGGAGCGGGCCGCAAGAGTACCGGGTGGCGCCCGGGGCGGCGGGGTTCGCGTCTTTTGAGCACGCGGTGGCGGCCCAGATCGGGTTGGGGGTGGCCGCGCGTTACGCCCGCTGGGTGGGGATGGGGTGGGCCCGGGAGCGCATCGGGGGTTTGGCGGGGCTGTTGCGCGCACAGTTGGGGCAGGTGGCGGGGGTGCGGGTGCACGATCGGGGTCGGGAGCTGTCGGGGATCGTGACGTTCTCGGTGGCGGGCCGTGAATCGGCGTGGGTGGTCAAGGCGTTGCGTGAACAAGGGGTGCGCACCAGCCTGTCGAGGCCCGCGGACCAGGTATGGGCCCAGGAACCGGCACAGGGGCAGGGCGGGGCGCAAGCGGTGGTGCGGGCTTCGGTGCACTACTACAACACCGAGGCCGAGCTAGAGCGGGTGGTGGAGCTGGTGCGGTCGCTGGCCTGAGGCGAGCCAGACGAAAGCCCCCGAAGGGGTGTGGGTGGGCCCTGCGAGGTGGCGGCCTCGCAGGGCTTTGGTGTGTGCGGGTGTGTTAGTCCAGGTGGGCGAAGCGGTCGGTGGCGGTCACCACGGCCGCGCCGATCCCCCCGGTGTTGGCGGTGTGCGCGGCGTTGCCCACGATCACCAGTTCGGCGGCCTTCCAATGACGGGCCAGGTCATAGGCGGTGTCGCTGGGGCCGCTGATGTCTAGGCGGCCGTTGATGAGGACGGCGGGGATGTGCGCGACCTGGGGGATCTGCTCCAGGAGCTGGTCCGGGGCCAGGAAGCAGTCGTTGGCCCAGTAGTGGGTGACGGCACGGGCGAAGGTGTAGCGAAAGTCGGGGTCGTCGTAGCGGGGGTCGGGGGTGAAGCCGGGGGCGGTGGCCACGTGGGTGTCCTCCCACCGGCACCAGGCCTTGGCGGCGGTGTCACGGATGTGTGGGTCGGGGTCGGCCAGCAGGCGAGCGTAGGCGGCCGGAAGGGCACGGGGGTCGGCATCGGGCCCCGCGGCGGCGTAGAAGTCCTCCCACTGGTCGGGGAAGACGCGGCGCATGTCGTGGGTGATCCAGGTGATCTCGGTGCGGGTACCTGCGGTGACGGCGAACAGCACCAAGGAGATGACGTGGTCGGGGTGGGTTTGTGCGTAGGCCAGGCCCAGGCAGCTTCCCCAGGAGGCGCCCAGGACGTGCCAGCGTTCGATACCCAGGTGGGTGCGCAGGGCTTCGAAGTCGTCGATGAGGTGGGCGGTGGTGTTGGTGGACAGGTCAGTGTCCACGTCGCCGGCGCTGGGGGTGCTGTGGCCGGTACCGCGTTGGTCGATCAGGATCACCCGGTAGCGGTCGGGGTCGGTGAAGGCGGACCACCGGGGGTCGGCACCGGTGCCGGGGCCGCCGTGGACCATGAGGATCGGGGTGCCGTGGGGGTTGCCGGCTTCCTGCCAGAACACGCGGTGGCCTTGGCTGACGGTCAGGTAGCCGTTGGTGTGCGGGGTGCTGGTGGGGTACACGTGCGTGGCTCCGATCAGGGGGTGGGGGTCGGGGTTGGGCCACCTGGTGGGTGAGCGCTTGCGGACCGGTGCGTAGCGGGGCGCTGCGCGGTTGTTGTCTTGGCCGGGGTGCGGCCCGGTCTGGTCCGGCGCTGATGTTATCGCTCACCGTGCGCGGGCATCGACTGTTGGTCGGTGCGCTGGGGTGGCCTGGGTCCCGGCCGGGGGCGGCGGGGTGGAGCGCGGGTTGACCGTGCCCTTGGGGCAGGGTTCACACTCAGGGGCATGAGCGAGTCATCGGAGCCGCTGGAGCTGACGCGCGGGGAGTTCGCGCGCCGCAGCGGCCTGTCCCCCAAGGCGTTGCGGCTGTATGAGCGGTCGGGGTTGTTGGTGCCGCACCGGGTGGAGGCGGCCAACGGGTACCGGTTCTACCTGCCCGAGCAGGTCGGTGAGGCGGTGCGGGTGCGTGAGCTGCGACGGATGGACATGCCGCTGTCGGTGGTGGCCGAGGTGGTGGCGGCTTCGCCTGCGGAGGCGGTGGGGTTGGTGCGGGCCTGGTGGCGGGTGCGCCAGGAGGTGGAGCGTTCCCGGCAGGCCATGCTCGAGAGGGTGTGCGACCTGGTGGGTGAGCACAGCCCGGAGAGGGCCGGTGCGATGCGGGGGTCGGGTCCGCAAGAGGAGTCGGGCGAGGGGGTGTGGTCGACCTCGTTGGAAACGGTGCCGGGAGTGAGGGTGGCCTGTGCGCGGGCGCGGGTGGGTTTGCAGGAGCTGGTGGAGACCTATCTGGGGTTGGCCGAGCGGGTGCGGCGGGTGTTGGTGGGCCAGGGTGCGCGGTGCGGGGAGCAGACGTGGGTGATCTACCACGGGACGCCTTCGCCTGATGGGGCGGCGTTGATCGAGGTGTCGGTGCCTTATGAGGGGGTGGCGTGGCCGGAGCGGGGGGTGTCGTTGCGGTGGGAGGAGGCGGGGGTGTGGTTGGTGTCCGCGGTGGTGCGGCGGGATTGTTTCTATCCGCGGATCATGAGGGCTTATGCGGCGGTGGAGCGGGGGTTGGTCGAGCGGAGTCTGCGTTCGGTGGACGGGTTTCGGGAGGTGTATGTGCGGCCGTGGGAGTCGGTGGGTGAGGGGGAGGTGTTCGCGTGGGTGGCGCGGCCGGTGGCCCGGAGCTGAGGGCTGCTGGGTCTGGGTTTGGTGAGACAGGTGTTCTGGGTCAGGTGTGGTGAAAGGTCGTGTGGGTGTGAGTGAGAACGGCGCGGTTGCGGGTGGTGCCTGGGTGAAGGAGGGCGGGGAGGGCGCGGGTGGGGGCACTTGGGGTGTGCGCGCCGGGCGGGAGTGGGACGGTTCGGTCGGGGCGGGTGTGAGGAGCGTGCCCGCCCCGGTGGGGGTGGATCGGTGGCGTGCGCACACCCCCTTCACCAACCCGGGTGGCTACCGGGAGGTGTTGGTGGCCCTGCCCTCGGAGGTGGCGGGGATCGGTGCGCGGGTGCGGCAGGTGTTGACGCACTACAGGTCGGGTGGGCGGGTTGGTGTGGGTGAGCGGTGGGAGGAGATCGACCTGCGGTGGGTGGAGGCGTTGTTGGCCACCGACGCCGCCCGGGACGGGCGGGAGTGGTCGGTGGAGCGGGCCGAGCCGTTGGTGGGGTGCTGTCGGGATTTCGCGGTGTTGACGGTGGCGGCGTTGCGCGAGCACGGGGTGGCGGCGCGCTCGCGGGTGGGGTTCGCGTCTTATCTGAACCGGGATTTTGGTACCGATCACGTGGTGGTGGAGTACTGGGACGGGGAGCGGTGGGTGTGGGCGGACCCCCAGCTGGACCCGGAGGTGGGGTGGGGTGTGGACCCTTTGGATTTGTCCCATGAGGGTGTGGTGGGTGAGGTGGCGTTTTCGGGGGCGTCGGCGGTGTGGTTGGCGGTGCGCTCCGGTGAGGTGGAGGGGAGCGGGTTCGGGGTGGATCCGGGGTTGCCGATGTTGCGGGGTGGGTGGTTGGTGCGTGACTACGTGTGGTTGGAGGTGGCGCACCGGTTGGGTGTGGAGACGTTGTTGTGGGACGGGTGGGGTGCGATGGGTCGGTGGGGTGAGAGTGCGTTGACCGATGAGGTGGCGGGTCTGGTGGTGGCCGCGGATGGGGGCGATGGGGGTGCGGAGGAGGAGTTGGCGCGGCGGTTTGTTGGTGATGGGCGGTTGGCTCCGGGCGGGTGGGTGTACTGTGCGTCGCCGTCGGGTTATCGGGGGTGGGTGGATCTGGATGCGCGGGTGGGGGAGCCGCGTTTGTGAGCTGGTGGGGGGCTGGGAAGCTGGTGTTTCGTATGTTTCCGGAGTTTGGAGAAGAGCCCTCGTGCCCGACCGTGTTTCATCCACCGACCCCGTGTCTTTGGCCCAGGAGGCCCAGCAGGTGGGGGAGCAGGATCCCTTCCTGGTGTTTTGGAGCGAGTACCGCCTGTGTACTTTGGCTTCGCCGCGCCCGGACGGCAGTATCCATCAGGTTCCGGTGGGGGTGACCTATGACCCTGAGCGGCATCTGGCGCGGGTGATCACCTTCGCCTCCAGTTACAAGGCCACCAACCTGGCTGCCCGGCCGGGTACGCGGGTGTCGGTGTGCCAGGTGGAGGGGGGCCGGTGGTCCACGCTCGAGGGTGAGGCCACGGTTTCGCGGGAGGAAGGTGCGGTGGCCGAGGCGGTGCGGCGCTACGCCGAGCGGTACCGGCAGCCGCGCCCCAACCCGGACCGGGTAGTGATCGAGATCGCCGTCAAGCGGGTGATGGGCAACGTGCGCCCTGAGCGTGCGGGGATCGTCCCCTGAAGTTGAGCGGGGCCGCGCCCTGGTGAAGGGGCGAAGGGGGCTGGTGTGCCAAAGGGCGCCCCAGCCCCCTTTCGTCGTGCTCGGGGTGTTCAGGCGGTGAGGGCCTTGGCGGCCAGGTCGGCGTCGGCTTCGGTGTTGTACAGGTGGAAGGCCAACCGGGTCTGTCCGCCGCGCTGGGTGGCCACGATCCCGGCTTCGCGCAGGGTGTGCAGGGCGTCGGGGATGTCCACGGTGGTGATGGCCGAGCGGGCCGGGGGTTGGTCCAGGTGGGCGCGGAAGCGGTCGGCCAGGTGGGTGTTGTGGGCGTGCACGTGTTCGACGCCGTGGTCGAGGAGGACCTTCAGGGCGGGGGCTGCGGCCACGGCGGCGAACCAGTTGGGGGACAGGTCGAAGGCGCGGGCGGTGGGTGCGGGCTCGAAGTGGTCGCGGTAGAAGGCGGTGGTGGGGGTGGCGTCGGCCATGGGTCCGGCGTTGGTGGGGCGTAGTCGGGTGCGCAGGGTGGGGGACAGGTAGCCCAGGGCCAGGCCGCGGGGGGCCATGAGCCATTTGTAGGCGGAGCAGACCAGGGCGTCGAAGCGGGTGGCGTCCAGGGGGTGCCAGCCTGCGGCTTGGGTGGCGTCGGCGAGGACGAGGGTGTGGTGGGTGCGGGCGGCGGCCAGGATCTGGTCGGTGGGGGCCAGGGTTCCGGTGGCTGATTGCACGGGGCTGAAGGCGACCAGGGTGGTGGTGGGGGTGATGTGTTCGGCTAGTTCGTGCAGGGGTGCGGTGTGTACGGTCAGGCCGCGGTCGGTGTGGGTGTGGAAGGGGAAGGTGGTGGAGGTGAATTCGCCTTGGGGCACGAGGATGTGGGCGTCTTGGGGGAGGGAGGCGGCGATGGTGCCCACGAGTTGGGAGGTGGTGGCGCCCAGGGTGATGTCTTCGGTGGGGGCGTTGATGAGTTGGGCGAAGCGGGTGCGGGTGTCTTCTACTGCTTGGAACCAGTGGTGGGGGTCGGCGGTGGCGGTGTGCCAGGCGTGGGTGGCCTGGGTTAGGGCTTGGTGGGCGGTGGTGGGTGGGATGCCGTACTGGGCGGTGTTGAGCCAGACGGTGTCGGTGTTCCACAGGCTGTCCATGGTGGGGGAGCCTAGGTGATGGAGTGGGCGGGCCGCTGATATCTGTGGTTTTGCTGCTTTGGCAAGGTTTGTTGTCAGCAGTTGGTCAGGTGCGCAGGATGGGTGTCACGAGCGAAGGAGACATCCATGAACGAACCCGTACGCAGCTTTGAGGTCGTGGTCGTTGGTGGTGGCGCCGCCGGGCTGGCCGGGGCGTTGGCGCTGGCCAGGGCACGACGATCGGTCCTGGTCATCGATGCCGGGGAGCCGCGTAACGCCCCCGCGGCGGGGGTGCACGCCTATTTGGGGATGGAGGGCATACCTCCCGCTGACCTGGTGGCCAAGGGCCGCCAGGAGGTCGCCTCCTATGGGGGTGTGGTCGAGTCGGGTCGGGTGGTGGCCGTCCGGCGCATCGATCAGGGGTTCGTGGTGGAGTGTGAGGACGGTGCGGTGGTGGCGGCCCAGCGTTTGCTGGTCACCACCGGGCTGGTGGACGAGCTTCCCGACATTTCGGGGCTGGCCGAGCACTGGGGCAGCGGGGTGCTGCACTGCCCCTACTGCCACGGTTGGGAGGTGCGCGACCAGCCGTTGGCGGTGGTGGCCAGCGGGCCCGTGGCCGTGCACGCGAGTTTGTTGTGGCGGCAGTGGAGTGATCAGGTGACGTTGTTCGCCCACCCCGGCACCGGGCTGGGTGAGGTGGAGCGGCAGAAGTTGGCCGCGCGCGGCATCACCGTCATCGACAGCCCGGTCCGGGCCGTGGAGTCGGGACCGGGCGGGGTGAGCGGGGTGCGCACCCAGGACGGTGCGGTGGTGGCGGTGAACGCGGTCGTGGTGCCCACGCTCATGCGTTCACGCTCTGAGCTGCTGGTCGACCTGGGTTTGGAGGTGAGCGAGCAGTGGATGGGCGAGCACCTGATGGGCACCTATGTGGAGTCCGACCCCATGGGTGCCACCGCGGTGCCGGGGGTGTGGGTGGCGGGTAACGTCACCTCGGTGAGTGAGCAGGTGATCGGTGCGGCCGCGGCGGGCAACAAGGCGGGGGCGATGATCAACGCCGACTTGGTCATGGCCGAGGCGGAGCAGGCTCTGGCCCGAGCCGGGCAGGACGAGCAGGTCGTGCAGGTCGAGCCTGTGTGGTGAAGGGGCGCGGACGCTGGGTTTGCCTTGAGGGGATTGGGCTGCGGTAGGGGCCCAATCCGTGAACGGGCGGGGAATGAGGGGGTACAGGGCGTGGGTAGCTCTGTGCCCCCTTTGGTGTTCACCGGTGGGGGCGGGGCGCCCGGGCCACCCGCACGTGGCCTGGGCGCCCCCGGGGAGAAGGTGCGGTGGAAGTTCGGTGGCTGGGGATCAGGGCGTGCCGGTCACACGGTTGTCCTGGTTGTCCTGGAGGAGGGTGGACTCGTTCATCAGAGCGCGGGAAGTCGAACGGTTCAGTGCCACGGTGGTTTTGCCGGGCGAGGTCGGGCAGCGCAGTGCCAGGGCGTGTCGGATCCGAAGGGGGCGGCGGGCCGGGGCCTGAGGGGCCGTGGGGCGGGGGGAGAGGGTCATGGGGGTCACTTCCGTGCGGGGAGGGGACGGGGGTGATGCTAACGAGTCGTGGATAACGCAGCGTGAACACCAGGGGGCGTTGTCCCTGCCAGGGGTTGATAAGCCCGCCCCTGTCGCGGGCCCGGGGTGTGGGCGATGGGAAACCCGGTGCGCCCGGTGGGGCCCGGCACTAGGGTTGGCGGTTCCCCTCCTTCCCCCTTTACCCCCCCCGGGAGTCTTTGTCATGAGCAGTGCCCGAGAGTTCGCCCAGATCCTCCCGTTGCAGGACCTGGTGGGGCGCGCCCTGCAACGGGAGGTCACCGTGAGCGGGCTGGAGCGGTTGCGCGGCGGTACCAAGAAGGGTGTGTACCGGTTGGAGCTGGAGGAGGGTTCCTCGGTGATCGCTTATGTGTGGGGTGCGGCGGAGAACTTCTGGCCCCAGGACATGTGCAGCTCCCCCGACCCCGATGGTGACCCCTTCGCCCATGCCGACGGAGTGGATCTGTTCGTGGGCGCCTCCCAGGTCCTGGAGTTGGTGGGGGTACGCAGCCCGCGGGTGTACCTGGTGGAGCGCGACCACCCTGAGCTCAACGCTGACGTGGCCGTCGTCGAGGACGTGCGCGGCCCGACCTTGGAGGAGCACATCGCTCACGGTGACCCCGCCCTGGTGGTGCGGGTGTTGGGGCGGTTGGGTGAAGCGCTCACCGCCATGGCTGTGCCGGTGCAGATGGGGGTGGGCAAGGTGTCGCGGCCTTTGCTGCACGATCGTTCGTGCGAAAGTGTGGTGCTGGATCGGGCCCTGGTTGATCTGGCGGAGGGTGCGCGGCGGCGCCCCGAGCTGGCCCGGGTCGCACCCCGGTTGGAGCGGCGGCTGGGTGAGTTCTTTGACCGGGTGGAGCCGCGCTCCGAGCACGGGGTGATCCACGGGGAGCTGGGCCCGGACCACGTGCTGGTGGACGAGGACGAGAACCCGGTGCTCATCGACATCGAAGGGTTGATGTACTTCGACGCGGAGTGGGAGCACACCTTCCTGAGGTTGCGTTTCGGTGACCTGTACGAGTGCCTGGAGCGGCCCGGCCTGGACCCGGCCCGCATGGACCTGTACATGCTGGCCCACCACCTGTCGTTGGTGGCCGCACCGCTGCGTCTGCTGGAGGGCGACTACCCCGACCGGCAGGAGATGCTCGACATCGTCGAACACCACCTGGGCCGGGCCCTGGCTCACGCCTAGGCAAGTCCTCAGAGGGTGGCTGTGGTCGGGGCGGGCCGCGACCACAGCCTTTGGCATCAGGCGGGTGGGCGCAGGCCCAGGACCGCACAGGTGTCGGTGTCCGGGCAGGTCACCCAGGACGCCCTCAGACCTGCTCGGGTGAAGGAGTCCATGGCCGGGCCCACCTGGTCGGGGTGGGCCTGGACCAGCAGGTGGGCGCCGGGCGCGAGCCAGGCGCGGGCCCGGGAGGCGATGCGGCGCACCACGTCCAGGCCGTCGGTGCCGCCGTCCAAGGACCGGTGGGGCTCGTGTTCGCGCACCTCACAGGGGAGCAGGGCGATCTGCTTGGTGGGTACGTAGGGGGCGTTGACCACCAGCACGTCCACCTGCCCCAGCAGGGCCCGGGGCAGGGGGTGGAACAGGTCGCCGTGGTGGACCTGTCCGCCCAGGTGGGTGATGTTGCGGCGGGCGCAGCGCACACTGGCCGCGTCGATGTCGGCGGCGTGCAGGCGCACCCCTTCCCGGCGGGTGGCGAGTACGGCGCCCAGGGCCGCGGTGCCACAGCACAGGTCAACGACCAGGGCGCCGGGGCGGGTGCGGGCCAGGGCCTGGAGTTCGAGAGGGGTGCCGCTGGTGCGCTGGTCCACCATGCGCGTCAGGTCCTGGGGGGTGCGTGCGCTGGTGGTGATCATGCCCGCTTCCTGTTCGGCGAACACGCATCCGGCCTGGCGCAGGCGGGTGATGAGGGTAGTGGGGCACAGCGCGGTGGTGTGTGGTGACAAGGGAGCCTATGGGCCGCGCCTTCTTCTGCGAGCGGCCCGCCGACTGGAGGCCACAGACCCTGAGCTGGCGCGTTCCTCCTTGGTGAGCGCTCTGGAGACGGCACTGGTGACCGGTCGGCCCGCCGGGGTGATGGGGCAGGTCCTCGAAGCCGCGCACACGGCCCCCTCGAACCGGGCCCCCGACCTTCTGGACGCGCTGAGCCTGCTCGCCTGCGGGCGTTACCGGGAGGGCGTGCCGATGGTTCGCCGTGTGCTCACCGGTGAGGCCGCCGCGTGGGCCCACCATCCGGGGTTGGCCAGCCTTGTCTCCGCAGACCTGTGGGACCACAGCGTGCACACCAGCATCACCGAGTGGATGACGCGCACCGCACGACAGAGCGGATCGCTGACCCTGAGCAGGCTCGCTCTCGCCCAGACGGCCATCTCCGCGGTGCTCACCGGCGACTTGCGGCGGGCTGCCGCGGCCATCACCGAGGAGGAGGCGATCGCCGACGCCCTCGCGGACGCACCGAAGATGTACCCGCGCGTTCATCTGGCCGCGATGCGCGGCCGCGGCGAGGAGGCGTTCCCACTCCTGGATGAGGTGCAGCGCCGAGGCCGGGGACAGCTCCTGGCCAACATGCACTGGGCCAGGGCTGTGCTCAACAACGGGCTCGGAGACTACTCGCGGGCGCTGGATGCGGCCGTGCGCGGGACGCAGGAGGCAGGCCTGTTCCTGCCCGGGATCATTCTCCCCGAACTGGTGGAGGCCGCGGCCCGCTGCGGGCGCGAGGGTCTGGCCGCTGACGCACTGGAGTCTCTGGCCGAGCGGACCGATCCGGTGGAGACCAGCTGGGCACAGGGTGTTCTGGCAAGCGCCCGGGCTCTGGTCACCGAGGCGGAAGCCGACCACCGCAAGGGCATCGAAGAGCTGGAACGCAGCCCCTGCGCACCTGGGCTGGCCAGGTCACACCTGCGCTACGGGGAATGGTTGCGCCGCCGCAACCGCCGCCGCGACGCACGCGAGCAACTGCGCACCGCACATCGGATGCTCTCCGATCTGGGGATGGAGGCCTTCGCCCACCGGGCGGCCAACGAGTTGCGAGCGACCGGCGAGGTGGTGGGTGAGCGCTCCGGGCGGCCCCTGGACCGTCTGACCATGCAGGAGATCCACGTGGCTCGGTGCGTGGCGGCGGGGGAGACCTCCAAAGA
This sequence comes from Nocardiopsis valliformis DSM 45023, assembly GCF_000340985.1. Classification (NCBI taxonomy): domain Bacteria; kingdom Bacillati; phylum Actinomycetota; class Actinomycetes; order Streptosporangiales; family Nocardiopsidaceae; genus Nocardiopsis; species Nocardiopsis valliformis. Next base: position 217,128 of record NZ_ANAZ01000008.1, on the reverse strand, counting down.
GGTCGCCGCACGGCTGTTCCTGAGCCCGCGGACCATCGACGCCCACCTGCGCAGGATCTTCAGCAAGCTCGACATCACCTCCCGCAGGCAGCTCAAGGACCTGCCTGGACTCGGCCAACCGCGGGAAACGGTCGATTAGGCGACGATCACCGACGCGAACGAACCCGCCCACGCAGCAGCATGTCGGTGACAGCCACCTACTACTCCTACGTGGGGGAGACCTTGACCAGCATGACCAAGTCGACGCGACGACGATGGTGGTGGGCCCTGTGGGGTCTTCTGGCCACATCCGCGGTCGGTATCGCCGTCTACTCGGCGCAGACCTATCTGGTCGGCGGCGTGGAACGCAACCAGATTCCGCTCAACGACCTGTTCGCCTCGCACTATGTGACCATCGCGGTGCACGCGGTCCCCAGCTCGCTGGCGCTGCTCATCGGCCCGTTCCAGTTCCTCACCCGGATTCGTGTCCGCTACCCGAAGGCGCACCGGGTCTCCGGGCAGATCTACATGGTCTCCGTTGTTCTGGGTTCGATCGCTGCCCTGTTCGCCGCGACCTACTCGGTCAGTGGGTTCTCGGTACAGGTGGCCTTCTACATCCTCACCGCAGCCTGGCTTTACACCCTCTACCAGGCCTACACCACCATTCGCCGCGGTGAAGTCCAACTGCACCGCATCTGGATGATCCGCAACTACGCGCTCACCTTCGCCGCGGTGAGCCTGCGGATCTATCTGATGACCGGCCTGGCACTCCAGGAGGGGTTCTTCCCCTCCCTGAGCTTCGCCGACATCTACCACGCGAGCGCTTGGGCCTCGTTCTTGGTGAACGTGCTCGTGGCGGAGTACTTCATCGTCCAGCGCACTCTGAAACCGCTGGCCAGGCGTCAGCAGGCTCAGGGACACACCAGCCGAGCGGCCTCCGGGGCTGCGGTTCGACCGGCCGGGCAGGGTGCGCTGACTGTTTGGTGAGTTGTGCGCCGACGCCGAGGGCGTCCAGGTGCGCTGCCTGCTCACCTTCTCGGTGGTCGGCGGCAACCACGTGGTCGCCGCCGACCACGGCGAGCGCGCCCGCGCCGAGGTTAGGGAACTCACCCGACGCTGGCTGTTGCGCTGACCGCACCCCGAGGCCGCGGGAAATGTCGGCGGTGAACGTTAAGCTCCCGCGCATGCGAGGCGACGATGTGCGGGCGGCGGCCGATACGGCCCTGGAGTTCCTGGAGGCCCGGCTGGGGCGTGACTGGTCGGTGGCGGTTCCCGGGATGGATTTCACCGTGGCCTCGGTGCTGGCCCACGCCTCCCAGGGCCCGTTGTGGTATTCCCTGGATCTGGTCGGCGGCACCGCAGATGGGGCCGCCTTCGAGGTCGGGGTGCGCGCGGAGGCCGAGCCCCGCGCGCTGCTGTCTTCCTTGAACAGTGCGGCACGGTTGTGCGCGATCAGTGTGGACGCCCATCCGTCGAGTGCGCGCGGGTTCCATCCGATGGGCGCGGCCGACCCCTCGGGGTTCGCGGCGATGGCGTGCGCGGAGATCTTGGTGCATACCCATGACGCGGCTACCGGTTGGGGTGAGGATTTCCAGCCGGGTCGGGAGCTGGCTCGCCGGGTGTTGGCTCGGCTCTTTCCCTGGCAGGAACCCGGCGGGGACGCGTGGCGGAGTCTGTTGTGGGTGCACGGCCGGGTGGAGTTGGCGGGGGCGAGGGGCGGGCGGGGGTGGCGTTGGCATACCGCCCCGTTGAGTGAGTGGGACGCAAGGGCGCCCTCTGCTGGGTGAAGGCGCCCGGTGGTTCTGGTGGGTGGAGCGGGTGCGTACTAGGTTTTGGTGATGGATCGAGCAACCGAGGTACATCAGACACCCCCCTCTTCGGATGCGGTACGGGTGAACGACTATGACAGCTTCGCCGAGGACTACGCGGCCCTCAACGAAAGCGGCATTCGGAACGCCTACTACGAGCGGCCCGCGATGCTGTCCTTGGCTGGAGAGGTGTTCGGGCGGCGGATCCTGGACGCGGGTTGCGGGGCGGGCCCGCTGGTGGCGGCTCTGGGCGAGCGCGGCGCCCGGGTCAGCGGTATCGACGCCAGTGCTTCGATGGTGGCGTTGGCCAGGCGGCGCCTGGGCGATGAGGCGGATCTGCGGGTGGGTGATCTGGCCGATCCCCTGCCCTTCGCCGATGGTGCGTTCGACGACGTGGTTGCTTCCCTGGTGCTGCACTACCTGCGGGACTGGGGGCCCACGCTGGCCGAGATGCGGCGGGTGCTGCGTCCAGGCGGCAGGCTGATCGCTTCGGTGAACCACCCGATCGTGGACTACGCGCTCCAGGATCCGCGGCCCGACTACTTCGCGACCACCAGCTACCGGGACGAGTTCTCCTTCGGTGGGCGGCCGATGGCGATGAAGTTCTGGCGCAGGCCCCTGCACGCGATGACCGATGCCTTCACCGCCGCGGGTTTTCAGCTGCGTGTGATCAGTGAGCCCCAGCCCGACCCGGCTGCCCGGGAGTTGTTCCCCGAGGACTTCCAGGAGTTCTCGACCAAGATCGGGTTCCTCTTCTTCGTCCTGGAGGCACCGCACACCCCGTAGTAGCGCAGGCGCGGGAGGCAGCAGGCGGGTACACCACCGGACAGTACAGCCGGGGGTGTACCCGTCTCGTTTGTGTGGGGCTCTGACCTGGTCTCAATAACGTTGGCGGGCCGCTGCGGGGGCAGAGAGGGGCTTGGGGCACCCCTGAGGGGCTGACTTCCTAGAACGTTGAGTTATCGGAAGTTAGGATTTCCGGCCCCGCGGGCATTCGTTTCGTCATGAAAACCCCGTAACGTTACTTAATAACGTAACCAACGAAACGTTATTCAGAGGGGTGCTCCGACATCCAGCCCCCTTCAGGGAGCCGACACCAGCCGGGGAAGCAGCCCCTGGTCGACATTGGCGCCCGTGATGAGCGTGGCCAGCCCCGCCGCGCCCGCCGGCTCGGGCACCACCCCCAGCGTGACCAACGCGGTGCGCATCGCCTGGAGTATCTGGGCATCGCAAACCTCCACCATCTGATCCACCAGCACCCGCATCCGCGCCACCGAAGCCGGGATCGGGTCACTGATCGCGATCCCCTCGGCGAAGGTGTGCGCGCCCTCGGTGCCCACAGGGCGCCCCAACCGCCAACTGGTGGCCATACTCGGCGCGCCCTGCGCGCACACCCCCACGATGTGCGTAGCGGGGGAGTGCTCCTTCAACCAACGCCCCACCCCCGTGATCAGCGCCCCGTCCCCCACCGGCAGCACCACCGCATCGATCGGCCCCGCCTTCAGCAGATCCACACCGATGGTGCCCGCACCCTCGGCGATCCGGGCATCCTGGCCGTCCTCGACCAAGACCGCCTCCGGGTGCGCTGCGGCGAACGCGCGGGCGGCCCCGTCCACATCCGGGCCCTGGATCTCGTGCACCCGCGCGCCCAGCGAACGCATACGCGTGAGTTTGACCTGGCTGATCCCCGCCGGAACGAACACCTCCGCCTTCAGCCCGCGGCGGGTGGCCGCATAGCCCACCGCCTGGCCGAAGTTTCCGGTGGAGGTACACACCATCCGGGTGCCCGGTGCCAGTTCCCGAGCCAACAGGTCCACGCCCCGGCCCTTGAAACTGCGCAGCGGGTTAAGGGTCTCCACCTTGACCAGCACCCGCCGCCCCAGCGCGGCGCACAGCTGCTCGTCCACATACTGCGGGGAGTTCAGGAAGACCGGGTCGATCACTTGCGCGGCCCGGGCGATCCGCTCCAGGTCCAGATCCAGTGTGTGCATGCCACAGACCTTTCGTTCACAGAAGGGGTGCGTTCTTCGCGGCGCGGGTTCGGGGCAGCGCGAGTGTGCACGACGATGCGGGGTGAGGTGGCCAGAACCCCTGGTTCAGCGAGGTGACCGCTCCTTCAACGGCAGGACGGCGGGTGGTGGTCGCGATTGAAAAATTTGCGGCCGCGGCGCAACATTGTTGCGTGCCCTTTTCTCCTGACCCCATCGACCACCACCTGCTGGGGCTGCTCCAGCAGGACGCCGGGCGTACCCTGCGCGATCTCGGCGAGCAGGTGGGGCTCTCGCCCAGCGCGGTCCAGCGCCGCATCCGCGCCTACCGCCGGGCCGGGGTGATCACCAGGCAGGTCGCGGTGGTGGACCCGGCCGCGCTGGGGGCCACCACCCTGGCCGCGGTGTTGGTGACCCTGGAGCGGGAGTCAGCCGAACACCACGCCCGGTTCCGCGCCCGGATGCTCGCCGAGCCGCGGGTACAGCAGTGCTATGACCTGGCCGGGCAGTGGGACTACCTGGTCATGCTCATCACCGAGAACCTGGGGGCCTGTCGTGCGTTGTCGGACCGGTTGTTCATGAACGACACCAACGTGCGCCGCTACGACACCCTGCCGGTACTGGACCCGGTCAAGGTCGGCTTGAGCGTCCCCCTGCCCGACCCCGAGGCTGATGTCGACACCGGCCCCGACGGCGGCTCTGGGCCCGGCCGCTGAGGCGGCTCCGCCGAAAAACCATTGGCGCGGGCGCGAGGCGCCCCTCTAGGTTGACGGGGCCGCCTACGAGAGGATTCGCGCGCACATGACGCCCCCCGCTCTTTAGATCTGACTTTTCGCGCATTGGTCGCCGACGTCGCCGTCGGCTCTGTTTCCCATGCTTTTCGTCAGTTCTTAAGAGAGTCATGTCTACGCGATCTCATTTCGTGCTGCCCTGGGCCGTGCGTCGCACGCGCCTGCCCCTGCTCGCCCTGCCGTGTGTGGACTGTCCCGAGGATCGGGCCACCACGGGTGCGGGCAGGTTCCGTGTCAACGCCAACGGCAAACTTCTCGACGTGTGGCTGCTGGTCAACTGTGTGGGTTGTGACCGCACCAGCAGACTCACCGTCCACCACCGGATCCCGGTCCGCTCCCTGCCCGCCCCTCTCCTGGACGGGTACACGAAGAACTGCGCCGACCTGGTCGCAGGCGTCCTGCTCGACCCCGCACTCGCCAGGCGCCACCGCTTCGCGCTCGACTGGCAGGGGTGCTGGGAACTCCACACTCCCGGGATCGAGGAGGACCCCTGGCCCTTGGAGGTGCGGGTGACCTTCGAGGAGCCCGTGCCGGTGCGCCCCGAACAGCTCATCGCCCACGGCCTGGGGATCAGCCGCAGTGAGGTGCTGCGCAGGGTCAAGATCGACATCCCGCTCAAGCGCAGGACGATGAGGGACTTCTCCTTCGTCGTGGTGTGATCACTCCTTGCGGGGTTCGAACCTCCCAGCGGGGTTCGGAGCCCGCAAGGGCTGTACACGGGGCGGGTTTCGTGGCATCCTCAAAATTGGGCGACTGACCAATGCATGTGCCCAGGGCAATCGCCCAAAGAATCTTGGAGGGGGACACAGATGGGAACCGAACGAAGCCGACAGGTGCGTGAGCGCCTGCTCGCGGCAGCTGGCGAGCTCATCGTCGAACGGGGCTGGTCGGCGGTGAGCACCCGGGTGCTGGCCGAGCGGGCCGGGGTGGGTGCCGGGCTGGTGCACTACCACTTTCCCTCCCTGAACGCCCTGCTCAACGAGGCCTCCCTGGGGGTGATGGCGTCCGTGGCCGAACAGACCCTGGCCCAGTTGGAAGGAACCGCACCCCAGGAGGGGTTGGACCTGGTTCTGGCGGCGCTGGACGCCTACCCGGGCGATGACCCCACCTCCACGCTGTTCGTCGAGGCCTACCTCGCGGCCGGGCGCGACGCCGAGTTGCGCCGCGGTATCACCGATGTGCTGGAGCGTTTCCGCGGCCCGCTGGCCGACTGGTTGCGCGCCGGCGGGATCGATGACCCCGAGTCCACGGCCCGGGTACTGGCTTCAGCGGTGGACGGCGTCATGTTGCACCGCACCCTGGACCCCGGCCTGGACGGGGCGGCCGTCGCCTCTGTGCTGCGGCGCCTGCTGACCCCCGCTCACCCCACCGCGAAGGAACGAGAATGAGCACCACGAACACACCCCCAGGGACCGCTCGGGCGGTCATCGTCGGGGCCGGGATCGCCGGTCTGGCCCTGGCCCAACGTCTGGACCAGCACGGATGGCAGGTTCTCGTGCTCGAGCGGGCGCCGGGACCGCGCCCGCAGGGTTACATGATCGACTTCTTCGGGCCCGGCTACGACGCCGCTGCGGCGATGGGGCTCCTGCCCCGGCTGCGTGAGCTGGGCCACCGCTTCCCCGAGGCCGCCCTGGTGGACGGGCACGGCCGCCAGCGCGCCGCGATCAAGTTCGAGGGCTATGCCCGTGCCCTGGGCGGGGAGTTGATCTCGATCATGCGCCCGGACCTGGAGCGGGCTCTGCGTGAGTCGTTGCCGGCTCGGGTGGAGGTGCGCTACTCCAGCGCCCCGGAGCAGATCACCGAACACGGGAGCGGGGTGCGGGTGCGGTTGGGCGATGGTCAGGTGGTGGAGGCCGACCTGTTGGTGGGGGCTGATGGCATCCACTCCACCGTGCGGGGAATGGTCTTCGGCGAGGAGGAGCGGTACCTGCGTCACCTGGGGTTTCACACGGGTGCGTTCACCTTCCACGACGTGCGGGTGCACGCCGCGACCCAGGGCCGTTTCCAGCTCACCGACAGCCTGGGCGCGCAGATGGGGTTGTACGCGTTGGAGGGGGATCGGGTGGCGGCCTTCGCCGTGCACCGCACTGATGACACCACGCTGCCCGAGGATCCGCGGGTGGTGTTGCGCCGGGCTTACGCCGGGCTGGGCTGGCTGGTGCCCCGGGCCTTGGAGCTGTGCCCCGAACCCGATCAGGTCTACTACGACCACGTCGCCCAGGTGGAGATGGAGCGGTGGAGCCGTGGGCGCACGGTGCTGATAGGTGACGCCTGCCAGGCGGTGTCGCTTCTGGCTGGCCAGGGCGCGTCGATGGGGATGGGCGGCGCCTACGTTCTGGGCGAGGAGTTGGCTCGTGCGGGCACCCTGGCCGAGGGGTTGGAGCGCTACGAACAGCGTTGGCGGCCGGTGGTGGAGGAGCGCCAGCGAGCGGCTCGCACCGGGACCTCCTGGTTCTTGCCCAGTACTCCGGGCCGGTTGCGGTTGCGGCGGTTGTTCCTGCGTCTGTCGGCGTTGCCGGGGGTGGAGCGGTGGATGGCGACCTCGCTGTCGGGCAAACCCTCCCGGGTGGTCAAGGACCTGTCGCCGCTGACAGGCACGAAGGACTGAGCGGGAAGGGCCGAGCTCCGCCCTCGTGGCGGAGCTCGGCGGGCCCGGGTCAGCGGTCCGTCAGGGCGAACACGCCCCAGCCCGGGTAGGGGCGTTCGTTCGATCCAGGTGGTGCCCACACAGGCAGCGAGGCAGACCGGTTCGGGTGCCAGGTAGCCGGAGGCCTCACCATGAATGAACTCCACCCGCTCGCGCAAGCCGAGTTCCTCGGCGCGGGCGCGGGCTTTGGCCACGAAGATGCTACTCAGGTCCATCCGGTGCCGGTGAGCTAGTGCTCGCGGGCCCAGGTGCACAGCATCTCTCCCTAACCGCAGGCCAGGTCCAGTGCGCGGGTGCCCGGCGCCAAGTGCAGGGCACGGCCGAGCGCGGCCAGTTTCTTCGGGCTCAGCGGGTTGTGAATGCGGTGGTCGCCCTCGCGGATGGTGAAGGGGCGCGGCAGGTCGGTGTCCATGGGCACCGTTGTATCCGACAGTGCCCGGCTGTGGTTGTGGGCGTGCGGGTTCTAGTTTCCGAAGGGGCGTTCGCTCACCGGTGGGGTGACGGGGTGCTCGCCGTTGAGCCAGGTCTGGGTGGTGGCGTTGAGGTCGTGCGGGTAGCCGGGTTCGAAGTCGGCCAGGGCGTCGATGTGTTCGATGGCTTGGGGTGGCAGGGTCACCTGGAGTGCGCCCAGGTTGTCCTGGAGTTGTTCGGTGCGGCTGGCGCCGAGGATGGGGTGGATGCGCGGGGAGCGGTGCAGGGCCCAGGCGATCGCGACCTGCGCGGGGGTGGCGTTCACTTCCTGGGCGATGTGGGTGAGGGTGCGGGCGGCGCGGTGTTGGTGTTCGGTCAGGGTGGTGGGGTCCACGCGCCCGGTTGTGGTGGGGGTGGTGGTGTCGGTGTAGCGGCCGGAGAGGATCCCTGCGGCCAAGCCGTTGTAGGTGGTCAGGCTCAGCCCCAGGGTGCGGGCCATGGGTAGGAGTTCGCGTTCGATGTCGCGTTGGAGCGGGTTGTAGGGCACCTGGAGGGCGATGAAGGGGGTCCAGCCGTGCTGGTGGGCCAGGGTGTTGGCTTGGGCGATGACCCAGGCGGGCAGGTTGGAGGCGCCCAGGTAGAGGACCTTGCCGGAGCGGACGGCGTCGTCCAGGGCGCGCATGGTTTCTTCGATGGGGGTGTACTCGTCCCAGGTGTGCACCCACAGAAGGTCGATGCGGTCGGTGCGTAGGCGGCGCAGGCTCTGTTCGAGGGTGTGGGTGAGGTTGCGGCGGTGGCTGCCTCCGGAGTTGGCATCGTTCGCATCACTGGGCAGGGTGAACTTGGTGGAGAGCACGAAGCGGTCGCGGCGGCCTTTGAGGAGTTCGCCCAGGACTTCTTCGCTGTCTCCGTAGGCGGAGGCGGTGTCGATGAGGTTGCCGCCCGCGTCCTGGTAGAGGTCGACCATGCGGCGGGCCTGGTCGGGGTTGGCGAAGGTCATGGCGCCCAGGAGGAGTTGGGAGACGCGGAGGCCGGAGGGGCCCAGGAGTTGGTGGCGCATCAGTGTTTTCCCTTCGGAGTGTGGGTGTGTGGCATGGGGTTCAGTGTGTGTCCGGGGGGTGGTGGGGAGGAAGGCCGCGGTGAGGCTGGCCCTGACAGGGCCAGGATCGGGTGGGGGCCCGGCTCGTAGACTCGGGGTCATGGATCAGAGCGGAATGGGTGCGTTCCTGCGTGAGTGCCGTGAGTCGACTCCGCCTGGGCGGGTGGGGTTGCCGGTGGGGACGCGCCGTCGCACCCCGGGGTTGCGTCGGGCGGAGCTGGCCACGCTGTCGGGTGTGAGCGTGGACTACCTGACCCGGTTGGAGCAGGGGCGTGATCGCAACCCGTCTCCGCAGGTGTTGGTGGCGTTGGCCGACGCGTTGGGGTTGTCGGTGGGTGAGCGGGTGCGGTTGCGCAACCTGTCCAAGGTGGCGTCGGGTGCGGGTGCGCTGTGCCCGGGCGGGTTGCCTCCTGAGCGGGAGGTGCGGGCCGCCACACGGGCTCTGTTGGAGCGGTTGGAGCCCGCTCCGGCGGCGCTGTTCAACCGGTTGGGTGAGACGCTCGCGCACACGAAGGGCTATGAGCGTCTGATGGGGCCGTTGGGGTTGTTGGATGTGGAGGATGACCAGCCTGCGAACCGGGTGTGGTTCGTTTTCGCTGATGAGCGGGCCCGGTCGGTCTATCCGGACTGGGAGGGGGTGGCCGATGCGCGGTTGGCGGAGCTGCGTGCGGAGGCGGCCCCGCAGGACCCGCACCTGGCGCACCTGGTGGAGGAGTTGGCGATCGTGGGCGGTGCGCCCTTCACCGAGCGGATGGCGGGCCCGGAGTCGGCGCCGCCGGTGAGCGGGGTGGAGCGGCTGGCCCACCCTGAGGTGGGTGAGTTGCGTCTTTCCTATGAGCGGTGGGACACCCAGGGCCAGTACCTGGTGGTGTACCTGCCCGCGGACCAGGCGTCGGAGGTGGCGTTGGGCCGGCTGACCCGCACTGGGTTGCGTGCGGTGGGCGGTGAGCACTGACCCAGGGGTGCGCACAGGTGTGTCCGGCCGGTGTGGGGTGACCTGAAAGTCGTTGGGGTGGGCTGTCTAGGCTGGGGCCCGTGGAATCGCGTCCAGGAGGAGGGTGGCCATGGCCGCCGTCGTGGAGTCGGTCAGCAGCAGTGGTGAGCACACGTTCAGCAAACCCGTCCGAGGCAGTATCCGCCTGTTGGCCGGATTGGGGGTGGAAGGGGACGCGCACCTGGGCACGACGGTCAAGCACCGCTCCCGGGTGGCTGTGGACCCGACCCAGCCGAACCTGCGCCAGGTGCATCTGATGCACGCCGAACTCCTGGAGGAGGTGGCCCTGGCCGGGTTCGCGGTCGCGCCGGGGCAGATGGGGGAGAACATCACCACCCGTGGGGTTGATCTGTTGGGGCTCTCCCGGGGCACGGTGCTCGGTTTTGGGCAGGCGCGGGTGGAGATCACCGGGCTGCGCAACCCGTGCGCGCAGATCGACGGGTTCTCCCAGGGGCTGCTCAAGCAGATGGTGTACCGGGACGAGCAGGGTGAGCTGGTGCGCCGGGCCGGGGTGATGGGTGTGGTGTTGGCGGGCGGGGTGGTCGAGCCGGGGATGGCAGTGACGGTGGCCGAGCCGACGGGGGCGCACGTATCCCTGGAACGGGTCTGACCAGCCCGCCTTGTGTCGCCGAGGCTGTTGCGCCCCCGGCTCTAACCGGCTCTGTTTCGAGCCCGGACCCGTTCTGGGCCCGGGCTCGTTTCAGGTGCAGGCCTGCTCCGAACCGGAGCGGGGGTGGGTGTCCCGTTCAGGGGCGGGGGGCCTTGGCGCCGTGGGTGGTGGTGTACTCCTTGGCCAGCCAGGGCGCCAGGTCTTCGACGAGTTCGTGCAGGTGGTCGGGGTCGGTGGTGGGGTGCTGGGCGGTGCGGGCCGCCGTGCGCATCTGGTCGTGGCGGTCGGGGTAATAGTGGCCGAAGACGTCCGCGGCCAGGTCCAGGTCGCTGGTCCATCCGCCCCAGGAGGGCATGACCAGGGTGAAGCCGGTGCGTACTAGGCGGCGCGAAACGCCGCGGCTCAGGGTGCGGTGGTCGGTGTCGGTGGTGGCCTGGGCGATGCGGGTGCGCCAGCGGGGCAGGGTCAGGTGCAGGTCGCCGTTGGTCTCGCGGGCCAACAGGGTGGTGGGCCGGTAGTTGGGGAGCTGCTGGGCCAGGTCGGGGCCGATGAGCGGGGTGCACAGGCAGGCGAGGAAGAACCCGGCGTCGTGCAGTTCCAGGTCGCTGGTCAGGTTGGGTACCGAGTCCAGGAGGATGCCGCCGCCCTCGACCTGGTCGAAGGCGGTGTCGATCTCTTCTTGGAGGGTGCGAGCCCGGGCGTGGTCGTGTTCGTCTGGGGTGGTGTGCAGGACCACCAGTGCGTCCAGGTCCGAGACACCGGGGGTGGCGGTGCCGCGGGGGATGCTGCCGTACAGGTAGGCGCTGTGCATGCGCTCTTCGAAGGTCTCGCCCAGGCGGGTGCGCAGGGCGTCGACCATGGGGGTGAAGGCGGTGGGGACCAGGGTCAATGAGCCTTCGCGGGTGATGGTGCCGTCGGGGTAGAGGCCCTGGGTTGGGGGCAGGGGCGGTGTCGACGGTCTCATGGGGGTGGCTCCGGTTCGCAATGGGGTCGGGGCGTTGGGGCTCAGGTGATCGGGTGCCGGGCCCACAGGTTGGGTTCGACCTGGTGTGCCTGGTCGGCGACTGTTTGGCGCAGGGCCCGGGCCATGCGGGTGCTGATTCCGGTGCCCTGGTGGTGGGCGGAGGCCGCGGTGTACAGGGCCGAGGTGATGGCGTCGTCGCCGTTCAGCAGGGCGAGCTGGTAGTCGCCGAACTCCTCGGCTGGCTCGTCCCCGTGTTTCTCGGCGATGGCGTCGTGGAACATCAGCTCGGGGCCGGGGTTGAGTTCGGGGCGCTCTAGGACCTCGGTCAGGTCTGGGCGCTGGGTCAGGGTCACGATCTGCATGGGGGCATGCTCGCAGGGTCCCGAAGCGGTGGGCAAGCGGATTTGTGCTGTTCAGGGCGTTTGCTCGGGTGTGCGGTAGTGCTGGCACCACTGCTGGTGGTGGGTGGGAGTGGACCTGCAAGAGGGTGTCTGCGTCATCGTGGCAGGGGCGGTGGCGTCTCTAGCGTGGAATTCATCAGAAAGCCTGTTGTCTGCGCAGCTTCGGGGAGAGTCATGGTCACGGCGGGCCCATCCACCAACTCGGTCACTGATCCGCTCCGCTACGGGCGCGCTCTGGGGTACGGCGTTCGTCTGCTGGCCTGTGACGGGACCGAGGACGGTCGGATCGTGGAGGAGTTGGGGGACGCGGCCACCGCGGATCACATCGTGGTGCTGGTGCCGGGTAACGACAACTACCTGGGTAACTACTTCAACCAGAAGCGGGCCACGCGGCCGCGCGCCAACGCCCAGACGCTGTTGGAGACGATGGGTGAGGTGGCGCCGGGTGAGCGGGTGGCGGTGGTGGTGTGGGTGGGGTATCGGACCCCGCGCGGGTTCGGTGAGGCGGTCTCGCGCCGTCCGGCGTTGGAGGGGGCCCAGGATCTGGTCCGGCTGACCCGGTTCCTGCCCGGTTCGGCGCGGGTGACGTTGGTGGGGCACAGCTACGGCACGGTGGTGTGTGGTCTGGCCCTGGGGCGGGGGCGGGTCAGTGACTGTGTGGCGTTGGGCAGCCCTGGCATGGGGGCGCGTTCGCGCCAGGAGTTGGGGTTTTCGGGGAATCTGTGGGCGGCGCTGGGGCCCAAGGACTGGATCCGGTTCTTTCCGCGGGGGCATGTGGGCGAGATCGGGCACGGGCCTTCGCCGATGCGTCCCGGGTACGGGGCGCGGGTCTTCGAGACCGGTGACATTCCGGGGCACTGCTCCTATTACCGGCAGGGCAGTGAGTCGGTGCGCAACATCGCGCGGATCGCGTTGGGGCGTTATGAGGAGGTCACACCGGTGGTTGTTCCGGCTCCGCGGCGGCCGAGCGGTGAGTTCACCAGGGAGGCGGTGGTCTCGTGAGCGGCGAACCTGTGATCGTGGCCGAGGGGTTGCGCAAGCTCTATCCGGGCGGCAAGGTCGCCTTGGACGGGGTGGATCTGCTGGTGGAGCCGGGGACGGTGCACGGGTTGCTGGGCCCCAACGGGGCGGGCAAGACCACCTCGGTGCGGGTGCTGGCCACCCTGTTGGGGTTCGACGGGGGGCGGGCCCGGGTGGCGGGGGCGGATGTGGCCACCCAGGCACGGTTGGTGCGGTCCCGGATCGGGTTCGTGGGCCAGTACGCGGCGGTGGACGAGATCCTGAGCGGGCGGCGCAACCTGGAGATGTTCGGTCGCCTGTACCACCTGGGGCGGCGCCGCTCCAGGGAGCGGGCCGTGGAGTTGCTGGAGCGTTTCGACCTGACGGGGGCCGCTGACCGGTCGGTGCGCACCTACTCGGGTGGGATGCGCCGCCGGTTGGATCTGGCGGCCGGGTTGGTGCTGGATCCGCGGGTGTTGTTCCTGGACGAGCCCACCACCGGGTTGGATCCGCGCAGCCGCGCCGAGGTGTGGCGGGCGGTGCGTGAGCTGGTGGCGGCGGGCACCACGGTGTTGTTGACCACCCAGTACCTGGAGGAGGCCGATCGGTTGGCAGACCGGGTCTCGGTGGTGGATGCGGGGCGGGTGATCGCCGAGGGAAGCCCGGAGGAGTTGAAGGAGCGGGTGGGCGGTGGCCTGGTGGAGGTCGTGGTTGCCCGGGCCGAGGAGCTGTCGGTGGCCGCGGGGGTGCTGGGCCGGGTGTCGGGGGCGCGGCCGGAGGTGGATGTGGACGCGTTGGGTGTGCGGGTGTCGATGGGTGGGCGCGGTGCGGCGCTGACCAGGGTGGTGCGGGCTCTGGACGAGGCGGGTCTGGACGTGGAGGACATTGCGTTGCGGCGTCCCACTCTTGATGATGTGTTCCTGAGCCTGACCGGTGAGCAGGACGCGGGTCGGGAGGGCAGCGGGCAGGCGGGGCCGGTGCTGGGGGTGCCCGGTCAACGGGCTGGTGAGCAGCCGGTTGCCGTTCAGGCGGGCCAGGGGAGTTCGCCCCCAGTGGACGAAGAGGCAGGGCTGCGGGGTTGGGATTACCGGGGTGCGAAACGTCGCGGGGCGCGGGGGGAGCGGTCATGACCATCACACCGACCAAACCGGTGCCGGGCGGGCAGGAGATACCCGAGCTGGCTGTCTTTGAACGCGAGCCCCGGGGGCTGCGTGCCTGGGTGCACCGTGCGGGGTGGGCGGTGGCCGATTCGGGGGTGGTGGCGCGCCGTTACCTGGCGCATCTGGTGTACAAGCCTGATGAGGTCATCGGCACGCTGATGATCCCGGTGCTGGCGGTGCTGCTGTTCGGGTTCGTCTTCGGGGAGGCGATGGGCGCGGCCATGGGGGTGGGTGGTGAGGACTACCGTGACTTCCTGATGCCGGGGCTGTTTGCGCTGACGATGGCGTTCGGGATCGGGAACACGACGATTGCGGTGGTCACGGATGTGGGCCGCGGTGTGGTGGACCGGTTCCGGACGCTGCCGATGGCGCCCTCGGCGCTGTTGGTGGGACGCAGTATGGCTGATGTGGTCTCGGCCGTGGTGGACCTGGTGGTCCTGGTGGGGATGGGGTTGCTGATCGGGTGGCAGTGGCACAACGGGCCGTTGGCGGCGTTGGCCGCGCTGGGGTTGCTGTTGCTGTTGAGGTTGGCGTTCACCTGGGTCGGGATCTACCTGGGGTTGCTGGTGCGCAGCCCTGAGGCGGCGATGAAGCTCTTCTCGCTGGTGTTCCCGCTGGCGATGGTGGCTGAGACGTTCGTGCCCACCGAGGTGATCCCGGGCTGGTTGGCGCCGGTAGCCGAGTGGAACCCGCTGTCGGCGACGGTGTTGGCCTGCCGTGATTTGTTTGGTAACACCACGGTGGTGGGTGAGTCGTGGGTGGCGCAGAACGCGTTGTTGATGGCGGTGGTGTGGCCGCTGGTGTTGTTGGCGGTGTTTATTCCGCTGGCGCTGCGCCGCTACCGCAAGCTGAGCAGCTGAGCAGCTGGGCTGGCGCTCTTCCCGGCGGGCCAGGCGTGTTTCGGTCTCGGTGACGGTCCGGGCCAGTTCGGCGCGGTGCGAGCACAACAGGCCGGTGGGGTCGTCGTGGCGCAGCATGCGCACCGGGACTCCGGCGTGTTTGGCGAACGCTGCGATGGTCGACATGGTGCTGTCCGGTACAGGGGCTGACACGGTGTCCGGGGGCCGGACCGCTGGGTGTGTCATCGGGTGCGGGCCAGGTACTGGGCGAAGGTGGTGCGGCCCACGGCCTGGTCGGGGGTCAGGTGGGCGCCGGAGCGGTAGGCGGCGAAGACGGCACCAGGCAGGCGCAGCGGGAGCAGGCGACGCGAGGTGCGGGTGGTGTCCAGGTAGGTGCGGGCCAGGTCATGGAAAGACTCCACCTGGGGTCCGCCCAGGTCGGGGACGCGTCCGGCGGGTTCTTCCAGGGCCAGGCGGACCAGGCGCAGAGCGACCTCGGTGGGGTCGATGGGCTGGATGTCGATGTCGGGGTAGGGCATCACGGGCAGGCGGGCGGCCCGGGTACAGATGTCCTCGATGAGGGGGTGGAACTGGGTGGTGCGCAGGACGGTCACGCCCAGGCCGGAGGCGAGCAGGGCTTCCTCGACGGTGTGTTTGGTGCGGTAGTAGCCCAGGGGGATCCGGTCGCAGCCCACGATGGAGATGTAGACCAGGTGGGTGAGGCCGGTGGTGCGGGCGGCGCGGATGAGGTGGGTGGCGGCCTGGATGTCGCCGCCGGTGGGGCTGGTGGCGCAGTGCACGACGGTGTGGACGCCGGTCAGTGCCTGGGTGAGTCCTTGCCCGGTGCGCAGGTCGACGGCGTGGGCGGTGTCGGCCAGGGTTGCGGGGTGGCGGCTCAGGGTGTGGACCGGGTGGTCGGTGCGGCGTAGTTGTTCCACGACGGGGATGCCCAGGGTTCCGGTGGCTCCGGTGACCAGGATCGTGTTCACGTCCCCCACCTCCGCGGCCGCGGTTGACGCTGGCCGTTGCTGGCGTTTGTCGGGCTTTGGTGGTCCAAGCTAGCACCGCCACCGGGTGGTTTTGGGGACTTTTAGTGGGGTTTCGTGGTGTGTCATCGCAGAGTGGTGGGGTGTGGGGCCCGGGCGGGGGTCCAGCTTCCGGGGCTCCTGGGGCGGTGCGGCGTGGTGGTACCCGGAAGGTGTGGGGTGATGGGGCGACTTGCCCGGTTAGAGTGCTGGGCAGCGTCAGCGCAGTGAGCGCCGACACAGAGGTACCGCGAAACACAGGGGTACCGAAACACAGTGGTGAGGAGCGTGCCCATGTCCGGGGTCGTCGAGGAGCTGTTGGCCGCGATCGGGACGCAACAGGTGGTCACCGATCCCGCGGTGGTACAGGGCTACTCCCATGACGAGGCCGAGTGGGCACCCTACGGGGCTCCGGCCGCGGTGGTGCGCCCCCGCCACACCGCCGACGTCGCCGCGGTGGTGCGGATCTGCGCCGAGCTCGGGGTCGCGGTGGTCGGGCGCGGGGCCGGGACGGGCCTGTCGGGTGCGGCCAACGCCGGTCAGGGCTGGGTGGTGGTCTCCTTCGAACGGATGAACCGGGTGCTGGAGGTGGACACCGTCCAGCAGACCGTCACCGTCCAGCCGGGCGTAGTCAACAACGACCTGCGCGAGAGGGTCGCCCAGGACGGCCTGTGGTACCCGCCCGACCCCGCTTCGGCGCCGTGGTCGACGATCGGCGGGAACGTGGCCACCAACGCCGGCGGGCTGTGCTGCGTCAAGTACGGCGTCACCCGGAACTACGTGCTGGGCATGGAGGCCGTGGTGGGCACCGGTGAGGTCGTGCGGCTGGGAAAGACCACTGCCAAGGGGGTGACCGGGTACGACCTGGCCGGGCTGATGGTGGGCTCGGAGGGCACGTTGGGTCTGGTCACCGAGGTGACGTTGCGCCTGGTGCCGCTGCGCCGGGGTGTGGAACACACCGTGGTGGGCTACTTCGACTCCCTGGCCGACGCCGGGCATGCGGTCGCCGCGGTCTCGGCGGCGGGCATCGTGCCCTCGGCACTGGAACTCATCGACCGGTTCTGCCTGCAGGCCGTGGACGAGTGGAAGAACATGGGCCTGTCCGCCGAGGGCGAGGTACTTCTGCTGGCCCGCAGTGACCTGCCCGGGGCGTCGGGGCAGGAGGAGGCCGACCGCATCCTGGAGTGCTTCGAGCAGGAGAAGGCGGTCTATGCTGTGCGCTCCACCGACGCAGAGGAGGCCGAGGCGCTCTTCCAGGCGCGACGGCTGGCCTATCCGGCGCTGGAGCGGTTGGGGCCGCTGCTGACCGAGGACGTGTGCGTGCCCAAGGCGCAGGTGCCGCACATGCTGGAGGCGATCGAGGCGGCCGCAGAGCGCTTCGACACCAAGATCGGCAACATCGCCCATGCGGGCGACGGCAACCTGCATCCCCTGTTCATCGTCCCGGCCGGGGACGAGGAGGCCAAGAACCGGGCCAAGCAGGCGTTCGAGGTGATCGTGGACCAGGCCCTGGCGGTGGGCGGGACGGTCACCGGCGAGCACGGGGTCGGGCTGTTGAAGATGCGCGGTGCCGCTGACGAACTGGGGCCGCAGGTATTGGCGATGCACCGGGCGGTCAAGGGCGCACTGGACCCCAGGGGCATCTTCAACCCGGGCAAGGTCTTCGCCTTGGAGGAGAGCCAGCCGGGTTAGCGGGTGTACTCGGCGTACTCGTTCAGGCGGGCGGCGGCGGTGAGCATGGCCCGTGAGCGCCGGGTGAGTTCGGCGCCGCGCTGGGCCAGAGCGGCGCGCAGGGCCTCGCTGCCGCCGCTGCGTCGGAGTTCGTGGATGACCGGAGGGATGTCGGGGAGCGGGTAGCGGACCTGGCGCAGCAGGTGCACCATCCGGGCCTCGCGCAGGTCGGCCGGGGTGTACAGGCGGTATCCGGTGGGGTGTTCGCGCTTGGGGTCGAGCAGCCCGGCCTCCTCCCACACCCGCAGGGTGGAGGTACGCACCCCCAGGTGGTCGGCGACCTCACCGATACGCAGATCCCCGGTGGGCGCGGCCGATACCTGGGGGGACTGTTCGGCGACCGCCGCCAGGGCCTGGCCGGTGGTGTGCAGGGCGGTGCGCTCCTCGTGCAGGGTGTGGTGGGCGGCGTCGATCAGTGCCAGAGCCTGGGGCAGGTCGCCCGCGTGTACGGCGGCCATGATCTGGCGGGCGGTGGCACCGCCCAACCCCGCGCTCAGAGCCCGGAAGGTGAGCAGGGCCCGGCGGTGGCGTTCGGTGAAGACCCGGTATCCGGCGGGGGTGCGTGCGGTCGGGGGCAGGACGCCCTCATCGGCGTGGTTGCGCACCTGCTGGGTGGAGATCCCGGCGGCCCGGGCCAGGTCGATGGGGCGCAGCCGATCGCGGGGCTCGTCCAACGTGTGTTCCTCCCGGGAGTGTGTCGTGGCCAGGATAGGGCGAACCGGCGCGGGGGCGGTGGTGCGCGCCGGGGTTGGCCGGGTGCGGGTTCAGTCAAGGCCCGCCTCGTAGGCCAGCAGCCCGGCCTGG
The DNA here is from genome assembly GCF_000340985.1 of Nocardiopsis valliformis DSM 45023. Classification (NCBI taxonomy): domain Bacteria; kingdom Bacillati; phylum Actinomycetota; class Actinomycetes; order Streptosporangiales; family Nocardiopsidaceae; genus Nocardiopsis; species Nocardiopsis valliformis. The sequence continues at coordinate 198,878 of NZ_ANAZ01000008.1, read as the reverse complement.
GTGCGGTTGTCGCAGCCCAGTTTCTCCAGCAAGCGGGAGACGTGGCCCTTGACGGTGGCCTCGCTCAGGAGGAGCCTCCCTGCGATCTGGCCGTTGGTCATCCCCTCACCCAGGCAGGCCAGGACCTCGGTTTCGCGTTCGGTCAGGGAGGCCACCAGGGTGGCCCGGTCCAGGCGGTGGCTCTGGGTCGTGTGGGCGCTGGTGAGTAGGCGGCGGGTGGCTTCGGGGGACATCACGGTGTGCCCCTGGGCGGTGACGCGGATCAGCGCGGCCAGGTCCTCGGGCGGGGTGGATTTGAGCAGGAAGCCCGAGGCACCGGCGTGCAGGGCGCGCAGGACGTATTCGTCGGCGTCGAAGGTGGTCAGGGCGACCACGACCGGGGATGTGGGCTGGGCGGTGATCTCCTGGGTGGCGCTGATGCCGTCGCGGACGGGCATGCGCAGGTCCATCAGGACGAGGTCGGGAGTGTGCTGGCGGACGGCTTCGATGGCGGCCTGGCCGTCGTGGGCCTGGTCGACGACGGTGATGTGGGGGTCCACGCCCAGGATGGTACGCAGGTGCGCGCAGACCAGGGGGTCGTCGTCCACGATCAGGACGCGGAGCCGGGAGCTGGGTTCGTGGGGCACCGGTAGGTTCTTTCGTTGGTCGGGTTCGGCGTGGGCGGGGCTGTGGTGCGGATGCGCTCACGGCGAGGGCTGGTGGATGTGGGCGTTGAGGGGGACGTGGGCGGGGAGTCGGGCGCTGACGTCGAACCCGCCTTCGGGGGTGGGGGCCGCGCTGAGCAGCCCGCCCAGGAGTTCCACGCGCCGGCGCAGCCCGGCCAGTCCGCGGCCTGAGCCGGAGGAGACGAGTGCGGGGTCGGGGGTGCGGGTGGGGGCGGTGTTGGTGACGCTGACCCGTACGGCAGTGGGGGCGTAGTGCGTGCGCACCTGCACTCGTGCGCCTGGGGCGTGTTTGTGCACGTTGGTCAGGGATTCCTGGACGAGGCGGTGCAGGGTCGCGGCGACCAGTGGTGAGGCGAGGGCGGGGTCGCCCTGGGTGTGCAGGTCCACGGTGGTGCCGGTGCGGCGGGTGTCCTGGACCAGCTGGTGGGGGTCGGGGTCGCTCAGGCCCGGGGCGGGAAGGTCGCTCATTCCGCTCGGGTCGTGTCCTTGGGAGAGCACGCCGGTGAGGTCGCGCAGCTCGCTCAGGGCGCGGTGGCCGGTGACGCGCAGTTCCTCGGCGGCGTTACGCACGGTTTCGTCGTGCGCGCTCACACGCAGGGCTCCGGCTTGGAGCACGATGAGGCTGACCCGGTGGGTGACGATGTCGTGCATCTCGGTGGCCAGGCGGGCGCGTTCGTCGGCGCGGGCCTGTTGGGCGAGCAGATGTTGTTCGTTCTCGGCGCGTTGTGCGCGCTCGCGTAGCGCTTGGACCAGGCGTCGGTGGGTGGACAGGTACAGGGCGACGGCGGCGGCCAGGTCCACGAAGAGTACGGTGCGCACTCCGGTGCCGCTGATGCTGGTGGGGTCGGTGGCCAGCAGGCAGACCCCGACCAGGGCGGCGAAGGGGAGCCAGAACCTGCGGTCGGGTGGGGTGTGCAGGGCCGCGGAGTAGGCGGCGAAGGGTGCGGTGGGTGGGAACCAGGCCAGCGTGGAGGCGGTGTCGGCGCTGAAAAGGGGGCCGGTGGCCAGTGCGGTGGCGATGGCGGCCGCTCCGGTGGCGGTGGCGGCCCACAGTACGGCCAGGGGGTGGGTGCGTCGCCACAGCAGGGTCGCGGAGAGGAGCAGGCAGACGGCCAGGACCGCTGGGGCGGGGACGGGGGAGTCCGCGGAGACGGTGCGGGCCAGGGCCGCGCCCATCAGGGCGCTGATCCCGACGGCGGCCAGGTCCATCAGGGTGTGCCGGTCGAGTGTGGGCAGGCCGAATCGCATGGGGCCAGCGTAGGGCGGCAGAGGTGGGGGAGGGGGAGGTGTGGTGGTGCCGCTGGTGGCTTTGCCTCAGACCTGGCGGGTGGTTCTTGGGGCTCTGGGTCTGTTCGGCTCTTGGGGAGAACGCGTGCACGTGCGGGTCTGGCCCAGAAGGCGGAGCGGAAAAGGAGGGAACCGGATACTGAGTGAGGGGCGTCTCAGTCCGTGGAGAGCCGCACTGAGAGGAAGTGCCCATGTCTGGTGGTGCCATCGCGCTCATGGTCATCGCGGTCATCGTCATCATCGCGGTCGCGGTGGTGGCTTCGGCTGCTGAACGGGAGCGGATGGAGGCCCTGGTGGCCTGGGCCCGTGAGCGGGGCTGGACTTACGACAAGGAGCGCCCCGAACTGGTCGACCGGTTCAGCGGTACGCCCTTCCAGTCGGGTCGCTCCAACGCCAAGGCCAAGCACGTGCTGTGCGCGGACCACCGTGGTCACCGTGTGCTGGCCTATGAGTACACCTACACCACGACCAGCCATAACGGTCAGACCTCGACCACCACCGCGCACCACTACGGCATCGTCGTGGTGGGTACTCCGCTCACCCCGGTCCTGGAGGTCAGGACCGAGCACTTCGGTCACATCCTGCTCGGCCTGCTGGGGGTCCACGACCTCCAGGTGGGCGAGCAGACCTTCGATGACACCTTTCGGATCGCGACCGAGGACGACGCGTTCGCCTTGACGGTGCTGGGTCCCGAGCTTCAGGCCTGGCTGTTGGAGCGGGTCGAGGAACGGGGGCCGTTCCGCTTTAGCGGTCAGCACCTGCTGTCCTGGACCAGCGGCAAACTGGACCCCGACGCCGTGGTGGCCAGGGCTGACACCCTCATCGACCTGCTTGAGCGGGTCCCCGCCCAGGTGTGGGAGGGGACCCCGGGCTGAGTCAGGGGCGCAGGTGGGGTGGGAAGCCCGTCCAGCGCAGTCCGGGCGGCAGGTGGTCCAGGTCGTTGAGGGTGACCAGCGACGAAGGGCTCCGGGGTGTGTAGCGGATGATCGTCAGCCCTGCGTTGGCCGCGCCCACGCTCACCCACCGCCAGGGTGGGGAGTCCAGGGCGGCGGTCACCAACCATCCCACCAGGTAGGCGTGAGTGATGACTACTTCCCGGCGTTCTTGTGAGCCCTGCGCGGGGCCGGTGAGGAGTTTCAGTGCCCGTTGGCCCAGTTCCGGGGAGCGTTCGGCGGCCGGGATCCGGGCCAGGAAGTCCAGGACCCCGTCGGCGTGGGCGTCGGGGATCTCGTGGCGTTGGGGCAGGTAAGGGGCGTAGTCGCCGGCTTCGGGGAGTTCGACCGGTCTGATGCCGTCCAGGTGGTCGGCGACCAGGTGTGCGGTCTGGGTGGCCCGGGGCAGGGCGCCGTGCCACAGGGCCTGGGGGGCGAATTCGCGTAGCCGGGCTCCGAGGAGTTCGGCCTGGCGGCGGCCGGTGTCGGTGAGTTTCCCGGTGGCCGGGTCGGCTTGGGCGTGGCGGGCCAGGTACAGGTGGCGGGTCGCGGGCATGCAGGCCCTTTCCGGTCGTGGAGGTGTCGCTGGGGGTTGGTTCTTGGGTGCGATCCGCCGTGGCGGTGGGTGGTTCGCGGTCGAATGCGCATCGTGCTCCGCGATGACTTCGAGGTGTTCTGGGGGGCGAAGGTGGACATCACGGGGGATGTGCGGGGTTTGCCCAGGCGAGCTGAGCCTGGCTGTGCGGGCCGGAGCTGCACAGTCGGGGTGCAAGGTGTGAGTGATCGGCCTCGGGTGGGTAGGGCCGCACGTGGTAGCGGACTCATCCGGGTTCGCGTATGCGCGTAGTACCGAGCAGTACACAAGGGGGCACCATGGCTGACGCACTCACCGGACGCCGGGTGGCGATTTTGGCCGCTGACGGGGTCGAGCAGGTGGAGCTGGTTCAACCACGGCAGGCGCTGGCTGATGCCGGGGCCCGGGTGGATCTGGTCTCGCTGCACGGCGGTCGGATCCAGGCGATGAACGGCGACATCGAACCGGCCGACCGGTTCGATGTGGACCAGGAGGTGTCCAAGATCGGGGTCGATGACTACGACGCGCTGGTCATCCCCGGTGGCACGATCAATCCGGACAATCTGAGGTCGGACGCCGACGCGGTGGGGTTCGTGCGTGACTTCGTCGCCCAGGGCAAACCGGTCGCGGCCATCTGTCACGGCCCCTGGGTTCTGGTGGAGGCCGACGTGGTGCGCGGGCGCACCGTGACCTCCTATCCCAGTATCCGCACTGACATCCGCAACGCCGGGGGCGTGGTGGTGGAGGAGGAGGTGGTCACCGACCACGGGGTCACCACCAGCCGCAACCCCGATGACCTGCCTGCGTTCTGTGCGCGGATCGTGCGGGAGTTCGCCGTCTGAGTCGTCCCTGGCCCGGGCCCGACTCCATCCGGGCCAGGGGCCCACGCAGCGACGGGGACCGGGCGGGCCGCATGGGGAGAGAGCCGATGTCCGGGCTGTCGTCCTGCGTTGATCGGGGGAACGTTCGAGGGGCCGTGGACCGCACTGTGCGGTCCACGGCCCCTCGAACGTTGCGGTTCAGTTCGGGTTCTGCTCCGACTCGGGCTCGTCGGGGTGGCGGCGCAGGTGCAGCACGGCTGCGGCCAGGCCGCCCCAGAGGACGATCATCGAGATGACCATCATGACGATGGCGCTGGTGGACATCAGTGGCCCTTCCCTTCCTCGTCGTTGTCGCTTGTGCGCGGTGCCGCGATCTTGTCGGGTTCGTCCAGCTGGGCGGGGGCTTCACCGTCGGGCTGGGCGGCGACGCGCTCGGCGTCATGGCGGGCGATGGTGTCGGCGCGCTTCCAGGGGACGCAGGCGACGACGATGCCGAAGACGATGGCGCCGATGGCGACTCCCCAACCGGCGACCAGGAGGAAGCCCTCCGGGTAGTCCTCGTATGAGGAGGTCAGTTCGGCGCGCAGGCTGTCCCACATCATGAAGCCCAACAGGACGGGGGTGATACCGCCTAGGGCGATCTTCCACCACCAGTCGAGGCGGACGGAGGAGATGGCGTTGGCGTGTTTCTCGAACAGGGGGAGCCTGCGCAGGATCCAGCCGAACACGAGCACCATCACGAGACCGGCCAGCGCGATGCCGTACTGGTTGATGAAGTGGTCGAAGGTGTCGAGGAAGTACAGGCCCTGGGGTGTGGGGAAGAGTAGGACCGAGGCGAGCGCCGTGGCTCCGCCGACCAGCAGTACGGTCTGAACGCGACCCAGGCCCGTGCGGTCCTGCACCGCGGAGACGATCACCTGGACGATGCTGATCAACGAGGACAGACCGGCGATGACCAGGCAGCCGAAGAACAGCACCCCGAAGAGCGCCCCGCCCAGCGGCAGGGTGGAGATGATCTGCGGAAAGGCGACGAAGGCCAGTCCGATCCCGGCGGTGGCGACCTCGTCAACGGCTGTTCCCGCGGTGGCGGCCATGAAGCCCAGGGCCGCGAAGACGCCGATACCCGCCAGGAGCTCGAAAGAGCTGTTGGCGAAGCCCGCGACCATGGCCGACCCGGTCAGGTTGACCTTGCGGCGCAGGTAGGAGGCGTAGGTGACCATGATGGCGAAACCGATGGACAGGGAGAAGAAGATCTGCCCGTAGGCGGCGATCCATACCCCGCCGTCGAGCATGGCACCCCAGTTGGGGGTGAATAGAGCGTTCAGGCCTGCGGTGGCCCCGTCCAGGGTGAGTGCCTGGATGACGAGCAGGACGAAGAGCACCACCAGCAGGGGGATGAAGATCTTGTTGGCCTTTTCGATGCCCTTGCGTACGCCCAGGGCCAGCACGGCCAGGACGAGGGCCCAGACGGCTACCAGGGGCCAGGCCACCCCGCTGACGAATCCGGAGACCATCCCGGGGCCGTCGCTGACCTGGAGGAAGTCGTTGAAGAAGAATCCGTCGGGGTCATCGCCCCACTGCTGTCCGACGGCGAACCAGGTGTAGCGCACGGCCCAGGCCACGATGACGGCGTAGTAGATGGCGATGACGAAGCAGATTGCTACCTGCCACCAGCCGATGGCCTCGGCCGGGCGGGAGATGCGCCGGTAGGCGAGCGGAGCCGAGGAACGGTACCGGTGTCCGATGCTGTATTCGAGGATGAGCAGCGGGATGCCCGCCGTCAACAGGGCGATGAGGTAGGGGAGGAGGAATGCCCCGCCCCCGTTGTCGTAGGCGATGTAGGGGAATCGCCAGATGTTGCCCAGTCCGACGGCCGATCCGATCGCGGCCATCAGGAATCCCGCGCGCGTCCCCCACTGCTCGCGAGGCTGTTGCCCCATGTTCAGGTCTCCTAAATCATCCCGTAGTTCGCGATCCGCACGGTAGCAGGATTTGGCCTTTTGGGCATTGTTAAGGCTGTTCTGTGCGCTTTATGTCGTTTGGATTCGGGGTTTTGGTGCTGGTTTATCTAGAGTCTGCAGAGTGGAGGGTGGGGTTCAAGGCGTCAAGGCGGTCTTACCGGACACCTTCAGGTCGGCTCACCCGGGGCGCGTGGTGTGGAGGCGATCGGCTCTCGTGATACCGACCGGGGTGGTGGTGTGGGGTTCTCGATGGCGCTCACCTGGCCGACGCTAGTCCAGGGGGACCCTGTGTGCACGCAGCCCCGCAGCAGTGGAGCCGAAGGTTCACCGGGACATCCAGTGCTTGGGGAGCCCGGGGGCGCCGAACGAGCTGGTGGCCGGTGGGTCGCGGAGCGCTAGAAGGGGTGTACGGGGGTAGAAGTGAAAGGTGGGGTCCATCGCCGTGTGCTCACCCGTGACCCACCGGGAGGAAACATGACCCATGTGCCTGTGGAGGTCGCCCCTGGTGTGCACCGGATCGGCGACGAGCTCGTGAACTTCTACCTGGTGGAGACCGCTGAAGGGTTGGTCATGGTGGATGCCGGACTGCCCGCGCACAGCGGCCGGTTCCTGGACGCGGTCGCCTGGGTGGGGGGACGGCTGCGCGCGGTGGTGCTCACCCACGCCCACCCCGACCACACCGGGCTGGCTGAGCGCGCCCGGGACAAGGGCGGGGCCCGGGTGTGGGTGCACGAGGCGGACGCGCCCATCCTCAAGGACGGTCCGACCAGCTCGGTGATCCACGCCCCTCCCGAGCGTCGGTTGCTGCCCTACCTGGCGCGCTACCCCTCCTCGACCCGGTCGCTGATGCAGTTGGGGTATGCCGGAGCGTTCAGCTCGGACCGGGTGCGCGAGTACTCGGTCTTCGCTGACGACGAGGTGTTGACGGAGGTTCCGGGGCAGCCCAGGGTGCTGTCCGCGCCGGGGCACACCCCGGGCAGTGTTCTGGTGTCCTTCGCGGACCGAGGGGTGGTGTTCACCGGTGACACCCTGGTCACCGAGGACCCCAGCGTCGGCTGTTCGGGGCCGCGGGTGGTGAGCCGGATGTCCACGCACAACAGTGCCCAGGCCTTGGAGTCGTTGGATCGGTTGGTTGACCTGCCCGAGGAGACGGTGCTGTTGCCCGGGCACGGTGAGCCCTTCACCGACGGGCCCCGCGCGGCGGTGATCCGGGCCCGGGCCACGGGCGTGCGCTGAACCGCCGCGCGCCCCGCTGCCCCTTTCAAATGCGGTCGGGGGTGACCGCGGCGGCCGCGTGAACCCGGTCTGCGCCCGCTGGGTGCACGTCCGGGTGGGGAACGCGGGGGCGCCGATCCAGCGGTGGGACAATGCGCACCATGTCCGTACGCGAACTCGTGGTCCTGGGGACCTCCAGCGCCGTGCCCACCCGGCGGCGCAACCACAACGGCTACTTCCTGCGTTGGGGCGACCAGGGTGTGCTGTTCGACCCGGGCGAGGGCACCCAGCGGCAGATGCGCCTGGCGGGGCTGGCCGCGAGTGACATCACCCGGATCTGTGTGACGCACTTCCACGGCGACCACAGCCTGGGGTTGCCCGGCACCATCCAGCGCATCGCCCGCGACCAGGTGCCACACCCCGTGCGGGTGGCCTATCCCGGGGCTGGTGAGGAGTACTGGCGCCGTCTGCGCCACGCTACGTCCTTTCGCGACACCGACGTGATCGTGCCCCAGCCCGTGGGCGGGTCGGGCGGCTGCCCGGTGGGGGAGGACGAACCCTTCACGGTCACGGCGCTGCCGCTGCGCCACTCGGTGCCCGCCTACGGGTACCGGCTCAAGGAACCGGACGGGTGGCGGATGCTGCCCGAGCGCCTGCGGCACTTCGGGGTGCGTGGCCCAGATGTCTCCCGGCTCCAGCGCGAGGGGGCGCTGGAACTGGCGGAGGGGCGTGTGGTGGAGCTGGCCGATTGTGCGGTACCCCGGCCCGGGCAGGTGTTCGCCTTCGTCATGGACACCGGTGAGTGCGAGCAGGCGGTGGAGCTGGCTCAGGGGGCGGACATGCTGGTCATCGAGTCCACCTACCTGGATTCGGAGGAGCATCTGGCTCGGGGGTACGGGCATCTGACCGCGCGCCAGGCCGGGCGGATCGCCGCGCGGGCGGGGGTGCGCCTGCTGGTGCTGACTCACCTGTCCGAGCGCTATGAGGAGTCCGAGGAGCCGAACTTCGTGTCCCAGGCCGGTGCGGAGTTCGACGGGCCGGTGGTGTTGGCCGCTGACCTGGACCGGATTTCGGTTCCCGGGCGGCGCTGACCTGGACTGTTGGGGCATTCTGAGAAACGAGGATCCCAGAAGAACCATTTGTGGGTTGGCGGTATCCAACGCAGTGTTGCATTTGTGCGCTGTGGAAGGCTCTCGATGACCCCCCGACCTGTCTCCACCCCTGCCCCGGTTTCCCCTGGGCTGCGGCTACGTGCCGGAGCGGCCCTGGCCGGGCTGCTCCTGGTGACCACCGGCTGCGGCCTGTCCGGCGGATCCGCCCCCGGGGACTCCGGCGGTGATGGCGCCGACGAATCCGCCGAGGTGGCTGCCGAGCAGCCCTCCGTCGACTACCCCGAGGGGCCCTACACCCGTCGGGGCATCAGTGGCAGCGGCAACGGTTACGACTCCGCCCTGCGCGTGAACGAGATCCTCGGCCACTTCGACCGCACCGTCCTGCGCCTGACCGTCTCACCCCAGGGGCAGGAGGGTGAGTCCGTCATCGCCATCAACGCTTTCGGCGGCGGCGTAGTGGGCGCGCACACCACCAGCCCGTTGGGTCTGTGGATCATCGACCCGGTGGGCCAGCGCCTCTATCCCCCGGCCTACAGCGACACGGAGTTCGTGGGCTCGCAGATCTCCGCCTTCACGGTGGTCGGCGCGGACTACGAGATCGAGGCGCACTTTGCGCCCCTGCCCGCCGGAACCCGCCGGATCAGTCTGGCCACCCCCGGCACCCAGGGGATCTTCACCGGGGTGCGGGTGAACAACCACTTCGACCAACCCTGGAATCCTGGGTCGGCCCCCACTGAAGAGGCGCCCAGCCGCTGGGATCACGAGCCCGGGCAGACCATCACGATGCCGGTCAGCGACGGCCCCGTCCCCGAAGAGGGCATCGACCTGTACAGCATCGTGGAGGCTGGTGAGCAGGAGGCCACCGCGGGTCAGGCGCGCGGCGGTGACATCGCGCCGCCCGCACCCTATGCCGAGCCCGCCCAGGAGGCGGTGGCGATCGGGAACGCGGAGTTCACCGGGGAACGCTCCTATGATTTCGTGCTGTTCTCCCTGCGCCGTGACGGCGCGTTCGTGGTCGCCGAGTTCGACCTGACCAACAACGGCCCGGGTACCGTCAACCATCTTTACGGCGCGAACTTCGGGCAGGACGGGGTCCATGGCGGCCGGTTCGGGTCGTTCGGGATCCAGGACCCGGGCAGCGGGGACGTGTACCGGTCGCTGCGGATCGGGCCCGAGGGGACGACACCCGCTACATGGAGCCGTTCGGCTATCCCTACCTGGGTGAGTCGGGTACGACCAACCGGGTCCAGCTGCACTTCCCGGCCCCGCCACTGGAGGTGGACACCGTGACGTTCACGGCGGGTCCCTTCGGTGACTTCGAGGATGTGCCCCTGGAGTGAGTCCTCTGGGTAGGAGGGGCAGGGGCCCTCAACTCCGTTCCAGAGCCGGTTGGTCCCCGTTCGGGGCGGGTTGTTCGGTGGCGGGGGCCACTGCGGTTTCTGGGGTGCTCGGCACGGCGGTCTGGGCGATGAAGGCACCGGTCACGATGACCACCGCGCCCAGGACCTGCACGGGGGTGAGCGCCTCGCCGAGCAGGACCCAGGCCAGCACGATCGCGGTCACCACCTCCAGGTAGGCCACACCTCCCGCGACCTGTGGGGAGAGCCTCTTGATCGCCGAGACCCCGGTGAAGTAGGCGATGGCGGTGCACACCAGGCCCAGCCACAGCGCGATCATCCAGCCGGGCAGGGCGAGGGCGCCCAACGGAAGCGGGGCTGCGAGCAGACCCCAGGGCAGTGTCCAGGGCTGGGCGAGCACCCCCAGCAGGACGGTGGCGATCAGCGCGCCGAAAGCGATCACCGCCAGGGGGTCGGTGTCCTCTCCCATGGCGTCACCGAGCAGGAAGAAGGCGGCCTGGGCGGCGGCCGCGCCCAGCGCCAGGCCGACCCCGATCGCGTCCAGGCGCATCCCCGCCCAGACCTCCAGCAGCAGGCCGAGCCCGGCCACGGCCAGGACCACGCCCATCACGGCGGCGGGGGAGACCCGGTTGCGGCGCACCACCCGTACCCACAGAAGGACCAGTACCGGGCCGAGGAACTCCAGCAGCAGCGCGATCCCCACCGGGATACGGGCGATGGCGGCGAAGTACAGGGCTTGGACACCGGCCATGGGGAACACCCCGTAGGCCAGGACCAGAAGGGGTTTTCGCTGGGCGACGCGCCAGTGCCGCATGGCCACGGGCAGCAGGATCAGCGCGGCCCCGGCCAGGCGCAGCCAGGTCACGTGCAGGGAGTCCATCCCTGCGTCCAGTAGGGGGCGGGCGAGGACCCCCGAACCACCGAAGGCCAGGGCGGAGGCGAGCGCGAAGGCCAGCCCGGAGGGGCGGTGGCGAGCGGTGGGTGCGGACACGAGCGGCGCTCCAAGGGAAGAGGTGGGGCGATGGGACCCCGTCGAGGATAGGCCTGTCGGCTTCGGGGGTGGGTAGCGCCGTCTGATGGGCAGACGAGTGGCGGGTGCTCGGGTTCTAGTGTGCCGGGGTCAGGTCCAGCTGGGCCCAGGCCACGTCGTGCCAGGCCCCGTGCTTGTGTCCCACCCGGCGCATGACGCCCACGTCCTCGAAGCCCATGGCTCGGTGCAGGCCCAGGCTGGCGTCGTTGGGCAGGGTCATGCAGGCGATGGCGGTGCGCATGCCCCGCTTCGCCAGGCGTGGCAGCAGTTCGGAGTACAGGGCCCGGCCCGCGCCCCGGCGGTGTCCTCCCTGTTTGAGGTAGACGCTGACCTCGCAGGTCCACTGGTAGGCGGCCCGGGCACGGAAGGTTCCCCCGTAGGCGTAGCCGAGCACCCCCTGTTCGTCCTCCATGAGGATCCACGCGTGCTGGAGCTGGGCCGCGGTGATGCGTTCGGCCATCTGCCCGGCCGAGGGCGGGGTCAGCTCGAAGGTGATGGAGGTGTCGGTGACGTAGGGCGCGTAGATCTGGGCGCACGCCGCGGCGTCGGCGGTTGTGGCGTCACGGATGCGGGCGTGGGGCAGCAGGGAACTCATGTTGAAGATAGTAAGCGACTGTGTCCACTATGGTGAACGCATGAGTGACCAACTGGGCCCCGCCCTCGCCGTGACCCTCCAGGCCCTGCGCCGTGACCGCGGCCTGAGCGGCGCCGCCCTGGCCGAACTCTCCGGGGTCTCGCGCGCCATGATCAGCCGGATCGAGAACGGCGACGCCCAGCCCACCGCCTCCCTGCTGGGCCGCCTGTCCGGTGCCCTGGGCATCACCCTGTCCGAACTCATCGCCCAGGCCGAGCAGGGCGATCGCCGTCTGGCCCGACTGGACCAACAGCCCGTGTGGACCGACCCCGAGACCGGTTACCGCAGGCGCGCGGTCTCACCCACCTCCGGCGGGGCGCTGGAGCTGGTCGAGGTCGAGCTCCCGCCGGGTGCGCGGGTGGCCTACCCCCGGGAGGTCTACACCTTCACCCGCCACCAGATCTGGGTACTGGAGGGCACGCTCGCCTTCCGTGAGGGATCGCTCGAGCACGTCCTGGAGCGGGGGGACTGCCTCCAGCTCGGCGCACCCGCACCCTGCGAGTACCGCAACCCGACCGAGGATCCCTGCCGCTACCTGGTGGCCATCACCCGCCGGGGTTAGGGGCGCAGCCTCGGGGCGGACGGCCTTCAGCTGCCGGCCGGATCCTGATCTTGGTGTGCGCTCTGGGCGTTCACCACGGCGGGGAGCAGGCCGGGGAAGCGCTCTTGTAGCTCCTCCTCGCGCAGTCGGCTCATGCGGGAGGTTCCCTCGTAGTACTGGCGGATGACCCCGGCCTCGCGCAGCACCCGGAAGTGGTGGGTCGAGGTGGACTTGCTCACCGGGAGATCGAAGGCGATACAGGCCATGTCGTCGTGGCCCAGGGAGAGCGCGTGCACGATGCGCAGCCGGATCGGATCGGCGAGTGCGCTCAGCACCGCCTCGAGCTGGATCTGGCTGGGCTCGGGGTGCTCCAGCTGTCGACCCTGGGTGGTGCGTGCGCTCCTGGACATGCTGTGACCTCCGTAGGCGCGGGCTTTCCGACAATGTACGAGAGGCGCAGTAGTTTGACAATCATCGTAGTACGACATGTACCGTACAAGCGGTGGTTGGCTCCCTCGCCAGCCCACGTGCCCGACCCGCTATGCGAAGGACGCCGACTGTGAGCACCCTGTTCACCCCGCTGAAGCTGCGGTCACTGGAGATCCCCAACCGCGCCTGGATGGCTCCGATGTGCATGTACTCCGCACCCGACCAGGGACCGGACACCGCAGCGCCCACGGACTTCCACCTGACCCACCTGGCCTCCCGTGCCGCAGGCGGCGCCGGACTGGTCATGGCCGAGGCCACCGGGGTGCGCCCCGACGGCCGCATCAGCCCCTGGGACCTGGGCTTGTGGAACGACACCCAGCAGGCCGCCTTCACCCGCGTGACCGCCGCCATCCGCGCCCACGGCTCGGTCCCGGCCATCCAGCTCGCCCACGCCGGACGCAAGGCCGCCACCGACAAGCCCTGGCTCGGAGGCCGCGGGCTGGGCGCCGATGAAGGCGGCTGGACCACGGTTTCCGCCAGCGCCGAACCCTTCGAGGGGCTGCCCACCCCATACGAACTCACCCAGGAGGAGATCGCCCAGCTGGTGGGCGACTTCGCAGCCTCCGCCGAACGCGCCCTGGCCGCCGGGTTCCAGGTCGCCGAGGTCCACGGCGCCCACGGCTACCTGATCAACTCCTTCCTCTCCCCGCTGGCCAACTACCGCACCGATGCCTACGGTGGTGATCTCCAGGGCCGCATGCGTCTGGCCCTGGAGATCGTGGAGGCCGTACGAGAGGTGTGGCCCGAACACCTGCCGGTGCTCTTTCGTACATCGGCCACCGACTGGCTCAGCGAGGACCCTGCGGACACACGCCGGGGGTGGACGGTCCAGGACACCGTTCAGCTGGCCAAGGAGCTCGCCGCCCGGGGCGTGGACCTGCTCGACGTCTCCACTGGCGGCATGACCCACGATGCCCGCATCCCCGCCGAGCCCGGCTACCAGGTGCCCTTCGCTGAACGCGTGCGTGCCGAGGCAGGCATCCCCACCGCTGCCGTGGGACTTATCCTCGAACCCGACCAGGCCGAGGAGATCGTGGCTACCGGACGGGCCGACGCCACCATGCTCGGCCGCCAGCTGCTGCGCGAGCCCTACTGGCCCCACCGCGCTCGCGCCGAACTCGGGGACAGCCCTTCCTGGCCCGAGCAGTACGGCTACGCCGTGGCACGACCCAGGAAGGGTTGAGCGTTCGGTGCGGGAGCGGGGGTGAGTGCGGTGGGAGCGGCGGGAGTCAGGCGGCCAAGGCCTTGAGGAAGGCGGGGCGCTGGTCCCGCAGCCAGGCGCTGCGGCGGTCCTTGACGCGTTCCCACGCGGGCCAGCCGCCCGCCTGCTCCACGATATCGACGAAGAGCGGGTTGCCTTGGTCGAGCATGCTCTTGACGAAGGTGCGGGAGACCTCGTTGTACTGCTCGATGGTCTCCGGCAACGCCCGGCGGTCCTCGGCGGACATGCCGTAGCCCTCGGCGAGCAGGCTCAGCCGGTGCAGGACGTCGGCCCGGGCGAACTTCGATTCCGTGAGGACCTCCGGGGGCAGGGTGGGGCCCATGTAGAAGGCCAGCGCGGCCAGGTCCCACACCGGGCGGCCCGGGGCGGCCAGGTCGAAGTCGATCAGGGCGTGGCCCGCGCCGTCACGGAAGACCAGGTTTTCCAGGCAGGGGTCGTTGTGGCACAGCAGCGTGCCGCCCTCGGGGTCGCTCAGGGCGGTGGGCCAGGCCGCACCGGGGTCGAAGGGCACGTGCTGGGCGGCGTCGTGGTAGCGGCGCAGCAGCCGGGCCGAGGCGCTCACCACCCAATCCTCAGTAGCCCAGATGGGGAAGGGCGGGACCGCCACGTCCCCCTCGACGAAGGTGAGCTCTTCGGTGCCGTCCTCGTACAGGGCCAGCGGCCGGGGAGCCCCCTCGAACCCGCTCGCGGTCAGGGCGGTCAGGTACTCCTGCAGGGCGGGGGCATGGGGCGGGGCGGTGCGCACGACCCGGGCACCGCGGCGCAAGACGGTGTTCATCATGCCGCCGCTGAGCGGCTGGTCCTGTTCCCGGTCCTGTTTTCGCCCTTGGGGGCCGACGGCCATAGCCGGTGTCCCTTCCCTCGCGAAGTCCGCGGCGCCAGGAAAACCCGTGGTGCGCCAAGGCTGAACAATCTACTGTTCTGGCTGACCCCGGACCAGGGATTTTCGTGTCAAGAAGAACCGTGCCGCGCCGCCGTTCGCCCCAGGAGAAAAACTCCTCAGTTACGAGAAGGATCGCCGCAACAACTACGGCGAGAACGACAAGAGCTCGCGCAGGAACATCGCGCGTAACAAGCGCCACCGAGGCACTGGCCGCGCTCCGGAGTGGAGCCGATCCGGACTCGTGCGTGCGGGCCCAGGAACGGGTTGAGGGCCGCAGACCCACCGAACGCCATGTGTGCTCCAAGTGGCCTGATGAAACCCTCGCTCAGAACGTGCTGTGGAAACTCCAGGCGCGGGTGCGGGCCGAGGGGGAGGACGGGGCCAACGCCCGGCGCCTGGAACGGATCCGACGTGTTCACGCCCGTGTGCGCCGCCAGGACCCGACTGTCTGAGCGAGCCCCGCGCCCGTTGGTACGGGGCTCAGACGGGTCAGCCCAGCTCGTAGTCGAGGCTGTAGGGGAATGCCGTCTGCCCGTTGCGGTAGACGAAGCTTCCCGTGCCGGTGAGGCCGGTCAGTTCTCCGGTTCCGGTGCCGGCGACGACCTCGATCTGGCCGTGCACCGTCCCGTCCTCGCTGAAGGACCCCCGTTCGGCCAGTACGAAAGTGCCCGCACGCCCGTCCAGGGTTCCGGTCACCAGCTCCAGGCCGGTGAAGGTGCCGTTGGCCTCGTCCACGTAGACCACGGTGTACTCGCAGTTGGTGGCGGCCGCCTCGATACCACCGGAGAAGCTGTTGGTGACCGAGGCGCGGGCCAGCCTCGGATACGTCCCGGCCGGACCGACCTCCTCCTTCCATCCCTGGTAGGTGATGTCTCCGGCGAGCTGAGCGGACATGGCGGTATCCCTTCCTCGGTCCGCGCGCACGGTGCGCGCTGTCAAAAACAGCCTGGTCGCGGTACCTGACATGCTCTGTCAGGTATGTGAGACCATGCGCTCATGCGCGCTGACCGACTCCTGTCCCTGCTGCTGCTTTTGCAGAACCGGGGGCGGATGAGTGCGCCCGAGATCGCCGCTGAGCTGGAGGTGTCGGTGCGCACCGTCTACCGGGACGTGGAGGCGTTGGGCACCTCGGGGATCCCGGTCTACGCCGATCGCGGCCCCCGGGGCGGGTTCGCGCTGGTGGACGGCTACCGCACCCGCCTGACCGGGCTCAGCGGGACCGAGGCCCACGCGCTGTTCCTGGCCGGAACCCCCGCGGCCGCCGAGGACCTGGGATTGGGGGCGGTGCTGGCGACCGCCCAGCTCAAACTTCGTGCCGCCCTGCCCGCAGCCCTGGCCGAACGCACCCGGGCGGTGGCCGAACGGTTCCACCTGGACGCGCCCGCCTGGTTTCGCGAGGCCGATGAGGTGCCGCACTTGGCCGCGGTCGCCGGGGCCGTGTGGGATCAAAGGGTGGTGCGCGTGCACTACCGGCGCTGGCGCGGTGAGGTACGCAGGGAGCTGTGCCCGCTGGGGGTCGTGCTCAAGGGCGGGCTCTGGTACCTGGTGGCTCAGGCGGAGAGCGCAGCGGGGAACACGGAAAGGGCGCAGAGACCGGTACGAACCTACCGGGTCTCACGGTTCCTGGAGGTGGAGGTCACCGAGGAGCTCTTCGAGCGGCCCGCCGGATTTGACCTGGCCGCGTCCTGGGAGGAGTCCTCTCGCCGTCTGGAGGGGGCCGTGCGCCAGGGCATCGCGAGAGTGCGGCTCTCGCCCCGGGCCCGCGCACTTTTGCCGATGAAGTTCGGTGCCGCGGGCACCCGCGCATTGGAAGGTGCGGGGCCGCCGGACACCCAGGGGTGGGTGGAGGCGGATCTGGAGGTGGAGGCCTCGACCATCGCGGTTGGTGACCTGCTCAGCCTGGGCGCGGAAGCCGAGGTCCTGGGACCGGCAGAGATCCGGCAGGCCCTGGCCCGGGAGGTCGCGGCTCTGGCCACGCTCTACCCGGACTCGCTCTGAAGGCTCGGGGCCCGGCGGGTTCTGCGCTTGTGTCCACAAACGTCGGAGCCAGATGGTGGGATGTTCGGCATGAGCCGAACCTCCACTGAGCCCCTGGCCCCGCTGATCCGCCGTTGGCAGCGCGGGTGGGGGCTGGCCTCCGCTCTGGCGCCCGCCGAGGAATCCGACGGTGCCCTGCACGTGGACCTGGGACGGCCGGGCCGAAAGTCGGAGCGGATCGTGCTCGACGCCGACCAGTACCCGGAGCGGCTTCGGGCCCTGGCCGCCCGGGTCGCTGCCGCAGCGGAACCGGACTGGTTGACGGTACCCACCAACGACCCGGAACGGACGGTCCGGTTGGTAAGAGACGCCGGGCTGATGGTGGACCCCGGCCACGAGACGTTCATGAGCGCGGACCTGACCGCGCACCCCGCCCCCGGCGCTTGGGCGCCCTACACTGCCCGGCTGAGTGAGGAACACGTGGTTGCGGGGCGTGCGGCGGTGTTCAGAGCCCACCTGGCCGCACCCGGTGTCACGAGAGCGGCCAGCGGGATCGGGGCGTTGGTGGACACCGACCTGGTGGTCCACGCCATCAGGACCGAACCGGACCATCGCCGCCGCGGACTGGGTTCGGCGGTGATGGGGGCTCTGACCGAACGGGCCCGGGAGCACGGGGCCAAGGAGGGCCTGCTGGTCTCCACAGCACAGGGGCGCGAAATGTACACGCGGCTGGGGTGGCGGGTGCGGGCGAGTGTGGTGGTCGCACGCCGCGCACCCTGAGGAAAAGCGGGCGGAAAATGCGAGACTCGCCTTTGGGCCGGACCCGAAAAATATGTTTACATCATAGCAATACACTGGCAACACAAGGGGTGTCAGCCGCCGGTATGAGCCCTGAGCGGCGGCGCCTCCGCCTGCTTTTTTCGACGATCGCGGCTCCCGGCACAACGGAGTGTGGGGTGCCCGTTCCAGCAGTGAGAAGGGAACGCACTCGTATGCCGTTTTCCCATGGCGCCCGAGAGGACCATCACCCGGGTGTTCGCAGCGCCTACGAGCACGTGGCGCGTCGCAACCCTGACGAGCCGGAGTTCCAGCAGGCCGTACTCGAAGTACTGGACAGCCTCTCGCCCGCTCTGTCCCGCCACCCGGAGTACGCCGACGAGCGTGTCCTGGAGCGCCTGTGCGAGCCCGAACGGCAGATCATCTTTCGTGTGCCGTGGCGCGACGACCAGGGAAAGGTCCACGTCAACCGTGGTTTCCGAGTGGAGTTCAACAGCGCCCTGGGCCCCTACAAGGGCGGCCTGCGCTTCCACCCCAGTGTGAACCTGGGCGTGATCAAGTTCCTGGGGTTCGAGCAGATCTTCAAGAACGCCCTCACTGGCATGGGTATCGGCGGCGGCAAGGGCGGCAGCGACTTCGACCCCAAGGGGCGCTCGGCCACCGAGATCGAGCGTTTTTGCCAGTCCTTCATGACCGAACTCCACCGCCACCTGGGCGAGTACACCGACATCCCCGCGGGTGACATCGGTGTGGGCACCCGCGAGATCGGCTACATGTTCGGGCAGTACCGGCGGCTGAGCAACCGCTGGGAGGCCGGGGTCATCACCGGCAAGGGCCTGGACTGGGGAGGTTCGGCGGTCCGTACCGAGGCCACGGGGTACGGAACGGTGATGTTCACCGAGCGGATGCTGGAGCGCAACGGCCGCGACCTGAGCGACATGCGTGTGGTGGTGTCGGGTTCGGGCAACGTGGCGATCTACGCGGTGGACAAGGCCCAGCAGCTGGGCGCCACCGTGGTCGCTTGCTCTGATTCCAGCGGCTACGTGGTCGATGAGAAGGGCATCGACCTGGACCTGCTCAGGCAGGTCAAGGAGGTCGAGCGCGAGCGGATCAGCGCCTACGCCGAACGCCGCTCCGGAGCCGAGTTCGTCGAGGGCGGCAGCGTGTGGGACGTGCCGTGTGAGGTGGCGCTGCCCTCGGCCACCCAGAACGAACTCGACACCGACGCCGCCAAGACCCTGGTGGGCAACGGTGTGGTGGCGGTGGCCGAGGGCGCGAACATGCCCACTACCCCCGAGGCGGTCAAGGTGTTCCGCGAGGCCGGGGTGCTGTTCGCCCCGGGCAAGGCGGCCAACGCCGGTGGTGTGGCCACCAGTGTGTTGGAGATGCGCCAGAACGCGCGGCGTACCTCGTGGTCCTTCGACCACGCCGAGGCGGAACTGGCCCAGACCATGGCCGGGATCCACGACCGCTGCGAGGAGGCGGCCGAGCGGCACGGCGCCAAGGGCGACTACGTGCTGGGCGCCAACGTCGCCGGCTTCGAGATGGTCGCCGACGCCATGCTGGCCCAGGGGCTCATCTAGTCCTGAACCTGTTGTTCCCGTTGTTCCACAGGCCCTCTGGGAACCCGTTCCTCGGGTTCCCAGAGGGCCTGTGCCGTGGAACCGAACCGGGGCCTCGCAGGGCACCGGCCGGGAGGGTGACGGGTCAGGTCACCACAGGTGGTGGACCTGGGGGCGGATGAGGGCGTCGTAGACCTCGCGGACCTGCTGGTGGGTCTTGGCGTCCAGCGGCGGCAGCTGCGCGGCGGCGGCGTTGCCGCGGGCTTGGTCGCCGTTGCGGGCTCCGGGGATGACCACGCTGAGCCCGTCCTGGTCCAGGATCCAGCGCAGCGCGAACTGGGCCAGGGTGGCGCCCTCGGGAACCAGGGGGCGCAGGCGTTCGACGGCTTCCAGCCCGGTCTCGTAGTCGACACCGGAGAAGGTCTCGCCCTTGTCGAAGGCCTCGCCCTGGCGGTTGAAGTTGCGGTGGTCGTCCTGGCCGAAGCTGCTCGCGGCGGTGAACTTGCCCGAGAGCAGGCCGCTGGCCAGGGGCACCCGGGCGATGACGCCGACTCCAGCTGCCTTGGCGGCGGGCAGGACGCGCTCCAGGGGCTTGTGGCGGAAGGCGTTAAGGATGATCTGCACGCTGGCCACGTTGGGGCGGGCGATGGCGGCCAGGGCCTGGTCGCAGGTCTCCACCGAGACCCCGTAGGCGCGCATGCGGCCCTCGTCGACCATGGCGTCCAGGTCGTCGAAGACGGCGTCGCTGTCGATGACGGCCGAGGGCGGGCAGTGCAGCTGGACGAGGTCGATGGTGTCCACGCCCAGGTTGCGGCGCGAGTCGTCGTTCCAGGCGCGGAAGTTGCCCGAGTTGTAGTGGGCGGGCTCCTGGGCCATGCGGCGGCCCATCTTGGTGGCCACGGTCAGGTGGGGGTGGTCCTTGAGGAGTTGGCCGACCAGGCGCTCGCTGCGCCCGTCGCCGTAGACGTCGGCGGTGTCGACGAAGGTGACGCCTTCGGCCACGGCCGTGTTCAGGGCGTTCATGGCGTCGGTCTCGCTGACCTCGCCCCAGGCGGAGCCGATCTGCCAGGCGCCGAAACCGATGACGCCGACATCGGCGACGGTACCGAGTTCACGTTTGTCCATGAAGGTGATCCTAAGCCCTGTGGGATCGCTCCCAGCCAGGGCTTTCGACCCTGGTCGGGTCCGGGGCGGGTGGCGCGGGTGGGCTGCGGCTGGCGCCAGGGGTCGCGCAACTCGGCCTTCCGGCTGGTCCCGGGGCGGGCCCTGGTCAAGTCGGCCGTTGGAGCGGCCCTGTGGGCCCCGCCCGAGCCTTTGACCCCGGCCTGAGCGGCTTCGCACTGCCTCGGGGTGGACACCGCCTCGGTGGAGGAGGCGTTCGCGCTGTGGCGGTCCGAGATCGAGCACGTCCGGCAGATCTCGGCGGAACTGGAACTGGACGCGGTCGGCAAGACCCAGCGCCACGGCCAGGACTGCTCACACCGCTGGATCCTGGTGCACATGATCGAGGAGTACGCCCGCCACAACGGCCACGCGGACCTGATCCGTGAACGCATCGACGGGGTCACCGGAGAGTAGCCCGGCGCGACCCCACTCTGTTCGGGGACCTCAGCCTCTGAGGACTTCCCGGGCGATCGAGGCGAGGTCAGCGGGTGTACCGCCCATGATGAGGGCGGCGTGTTCGGTGACGGCCTCGATCGGCCAGTCCCACCACCGGGCCTGCCGGAGCAGCGCCACGTCCTGCTCCGAGAAACGGGTCCGGATCTGGCGGGCGGGGTTACCGCCGACCAGAGCGTAGGGCTCCACGTCCTTGGTCACGACGCTGTGCGCGGCCACGATCGCGCCGTCGCCGATGCTCACCCCCGGCATGATCGTGGCGCCGCGGCCAATCCACACGTCGTTGCCGATTCGGGTGTCCGGCGGCGCGGGGAGGGACAGGTAGGTGTCCAGGGTGCGTTCGGCCCACTCCCCACCGAACATGGTGAAGGGGTAGGTCGAGGGGCCGATGGTGGGGTGGTTGCCCGCAGGCATGAGGATCGTGGCACCGGGGGCGATGGCGCTGAAGCGGCCGATCACCAGGCGTTGAGGTCCGTAGTTGTACAGCACGCACGCCTGCTCGAACGGCACCCCGCTGCCCTCGTCGTCGTAGTAGGTGTACTCGCCGACCTCGATCAGCTCGGAGGTGACCTGGGCCCTGAGGAAGACCACGTTGGTCAGGTCCGGGCGGGTGGTGGGGTGCAGACGGTTCGGGTCAGGGGCGGGGCACGGGTCTCCTTCTGCGCTGGACTTCTTCTGCACTGGGTCTTCCCGCAAGGGTTCGGGAAGCGGTTCGAGGTTAGCGACTCGGTGACCGGGCAGGTCAATCGGTTTTCGCCGCGAGTTCGTTCGCGGTTCCAGATCCAGGGTTTTGATGGCACAGCCAGGGCACGGAGAGAGGGCCCCAGCTCCTGCTGGGGCCCGAGAAAACATTGCCATCTACCGGCGGCTGCCGGTCTTCCGCTTTCCTGGGTCAAGCTGGGACGGGAAAGCGGGGATCGCGGTTTGGGTGACCGTGGATCACCTTCCTCCGAACCGAGGCCTGCGGCACCGGGGCGGGGTAGTGCGCGCACCCGGAGGTTCTGATGGCAGCGCTCCTCTCCGGCTCGCTTCAAAGCTTCGTACCACTACCGTGCTCCCGGCTCGGGCGGGTGACAACCATGCGTTGGTCAAACCTTTCTTGGTCTTCTCGGCTTTGGCCCCGCAGAGCCGAGTGCCAGGATGGCGAGGTCACAGCCGCTCAAGTCGTGGTGGGGAGGAGCCGTCGATGGGGCCCAAGCAGAGCGGAGTCGAGGAGGTCGCCGCATCGGTACGGGCCGTGAGCGCGCAGATCATCGACCAGGACACCCGTTTGGGCGCCCGTGACGTGGTCGGCACAGCGGTGCGGGCCGCTGCCCGAGCACACCGCACCGCCACGACCAGGTTCGGCGGCGACCGGGATGTCCTGGCAGCCGCCGCCGAGGCGCACCAGATCTCCGGATGGGTCGCCTTCGACTCCGAGCTCCAGGACCTGTCCCGGTACATGAGCGTGCGCGCCCTGCACCTGGCCAGGGCTGCCGGGGACCGGCCCATGGAGTACTTCGTGCTCAGCCAAATGGCCCTGCAGGACGTCCACCTGCGCCAACCGGTCGAGGCCGCGCAGATCTGCGAGAGCGCCCTGACCAAGGCCCGGGGGAGCGTGGCCACCCTGTTCACCCTGCGTGCCGCCCGCGCCGCGGCGCAGACAGGCGAACACCGCCGAGCCCGGCGCCTGATCCGCGAGACCCGCGAGCGCCGCCTGGATGGCCCCCGTCCGGGCGACCCTGCCTGGACCTGGTGGCTGACCGAAGCGGAGATCAGCTGGCACCACGGCATGATGCACGCCGATACCGGTGCCTGGGGTCAGGCCGCCGAACACTTCGCCGAAGCCTGCCGGCGCACGCCACAGCAGGGCCGCTCGGCCGCCGTCTACCGGGCGAGCCTGCTATGCGCACTGGCCAGGGCGTGCTCCTGGACGGAGGCCGAGAAGGTGCTGGTGCACGACGTTCTGCCTCACCAGGACACGGTGGCTTCGGTACGCACCCAGCGCATACTGAACCGCGCCGCCCACCTCCTGGACGCGGCCCGGAAAAGACCCTCCCTACGCGAGACAGCCCGTCAGCTCCACCGGCATCCCTGATCGGGGCGCCGATCGTTGCCCAGCTTGGCTCAGGGCAGGGACTTGGACAGGTCCTTGACCACGGTGCGTTCGGGGGTGAAGCGGACCAGACGGGCGTCGTCGGCGTAGTACTGGAAGTCCGGGTGCCAGGCGCTCTCGTCATCGCCCAGGTAGCGCCGGAGTTTGCGTCTGCTCAGCACCGGGTCGAAGGGCACCACTTCGGCTCTGCCGCGCATGATCACCTGCAGGAACTCCATTCGCTCCAGGTCGCAGGTGTCCACCACCACGGCCGCGCGCGGATCGCGTTCCAGGTGCTTGGCCATGACCGCGTACTCCCCGGTGATCCACCAGAGAACTCCCTCCTCCCACAGGAACCAGACCGGTCTGACCGTCGGTGACCCGGAGGCGTTGGTCGTGGCCACCCGGGCGACCAGGGGTCGGGCGAGGAAGGAGTCGACGTCGAAGGGAGGTGTCTGCTGGGTAGTGCTCGCGGAATCGGTCACTTTTCCACAGTAGGGAGGGCATGACAGGGAGAGAAGGGGGATCTTCAAGCCTGTGGATAACCTCCGTTCCCGGGAATGGAATCGCCGGCCGCCGGGTTTGCGGGGCGCTCTCCGATGTCGTAGGCCGTCGATACTGTTCCCGCATGAGTTTCGCGCTGATGACCTACGTGGTCGACCTCGATGTCCTGCATGCCTCCGTCGGCTCCCAGGACGACAAACTTCGTCGGATGATCGGTGGCCGGTTCAAGCAGCACCTGGACTTCTACGACTCCCAGTTCGACCACGTCACCGACGAAGGCGGGCCCAGCATCCGCGATGCGATCCGCGCGGTCATCGAGGGTGGGCCCTTCGATGAGCAGTACGGCTTCATGTACGGCTACGCCTACAAGTGGATCTGCGAGTTCCACGGGCGGTTCCTGGACAACAGCGACTTCTCCCCGATGAGGGCCGGTTGGCTGGAAACCGTCGACGAGGGCCTGAAGGGGCTGGGGGTGAGCGCGGTCAGCGTCACTGGACTCAGTTACGGAGGCCCTCCCGCGCCGATTCCTTCGTCTGGCATGGAGTCTGGGTGCGGTGAGTGGAGCCTCGAGGAGTGCCAGAAGGCTCTCGAGCAGTGGGAGGCCGTCACGGACGAGGCCAAGTCCGACCTTGACCCCTACGTGTTGGAGGCCGCGCAGTCCGCCATGGAGTGGTGCCGTACCGCTGCCACTGTCGGGCGGGGCGTCGCCGGTTTCTTCAGCTGATGCCTCCGCGGGGCCGAGGGGAGCAGGTTGGAGCACCTCGGTCAGCTGCGTCCGTCCGCTCCCGCTCAGCAGTGCGTGCTCAGTAGTGACCGATCAGGCCACTGGTGTGGCTGACCTGCACGGTGTGGGTCACCCAGCCCCGGCTGGTGCGCTGGTGCAGGAGGAAGCCGGTGGGTTCGTGCACGTAACCCACCGGGGCCCTTGCGCTCCTGACCAGCCCGCTCTGCCGGTAGGTGCTGGGCCCGGTCGTCAGCAGGCTTGCGCCGAAGGCGCTGGTGGTCGGCCGGTGCACGTGGCCCGCCAGGACCCGCACGACGTTCGGGTGACGGGCGACCACCTCCTCCAGGGCTGGGCCGTCGTCGAGGCCCATACCGTCCAGGAAGGGGATGCCGACGGGGGCGGGCGGGTGGTGCACACACACGAAGGTCGGAACGTCGGGGCGCCGTGCCAGTGCTGAGTCCAGCCAGGCCAGCTGCTCGGCCCCCAGTTGCCCGTTGGGGGAGCCGGGGATGAGGGAGTCCAGGACGATGACGGTGACCTCGGCGTGCTCCACGAGGTAGCGGGTGTCGCCGTGTTCGCCCAGGTGCGGGCTGTCCTCGAAAGCCGAGGTCAGGGCTTCGCGGTCGTCGTGGTTGCCGGTGGCCAGGTGCAGGGGGAGCGGGAAGTCACCGATGACCTCATGCAGGGCGGTGTATTCGTCGGGGCGGCCGTGGTCGGTGAGGTCCCCGGTGATGACCACGCAGGTGGGTCGGGGGTCCAGGGCCAGGACCCGGCTGAGTACTCGGTGCAGTCCGGCAGCGGGTTCGGCGCCGAGCACGCCGGTGGTCAGGTGCGGATCGCTGAGGTGTGCGACGGCGGGTGCGGATGAGGGGGTCATGATGGCCACGGTGCCCCCGAACCGGGTTCGTCGGCAACCGGTTTCCCCGAGGGTGCAAGGCTCGGCCGCCGGGGACAGGTACCTGGAGGGCGGGGTCCCGCAGGCCGGGCCTGGCCGTTCCCTGACACCGGCTTTCACCGCTGTTTCCCTGCTCGGTTGGAGGATGCAAGTATCAGCAACCGCCAGAGGTGAGAACCATGTTCGCGCAGTTCATCGCAGCCAAGGTGTCGGACCAGGCGGCCTACACCGAGCACATGCGGCACTGGCACCAGGAGCAGTCCGAGCGCGCCGACGGATGGCTCATGGGCATCGGGGGTGTGACGGCCGAGGGCAAGAGCGTCATGATGGTGCTGTTCGAATCCGAGGAGCAGGCGCGCCGCAACAGCGACCGTCCCGAACAGAGCGACTGGTGGAGGGCGCTGCTGACCTGTCTGGAGGGGACCCCCGAGGTCATCGACAGCGCCATGGTGGACCGCTTCGGCTCCGGGAACCTGATGCAGGCGGGGTTCGTGCAGTTCATGCGGGGCCAGGTCCAGGACCAGGGGCGGGCACGGCACCTGGTCCAGCAGATGAGCGATGACTTCATGCCGATGCGCCCCGACATCATCGGTTCCGTCTGCGTGTGGTACCCGGGTGGATTCGTCGACGCCGTCTGCTTCACCTCCGAGGCCGAGGCCCGGCGGGGCGAGAGCCAGCCGTTCCCCGACGAGCTCGCCGAGGCCTGGGGGCAGATGGAGGCGATGATGTCCGACCTCTCCTACTACGACCTGACCGAGCCGGTGCTGATGAGCCGGGAGCACGCCCCGGCCTGAGCGGTCGGCCGCGACGGTCCCTCCCCGGGCGGCGCCCGCTCACTGCTGGGGCAGGGCGGCGCGCCACTGGTCGACGGCCGGGTTCAGGTACTCGGCCAGGACCGGCAGCTTGGGGACGAGTTCGAGGGTGGCGATCACGCGCAGCATCCCTACGGCGTTCACGAAGGCCAGCACGTCCTCGTCGAGCTCACGCTGACCGTTGCGGCGCGCGCCTCGGTTGTAGGCGGCCTCCAGCTCCGGGCCCAGCGCGGCCAGGTCCCACTCCACCGGGCCGTAGGAGACCAGCTCGAAGTCGGCGTAGCGGTCCCCGTCCGTGGCGGCGAAGATGTTCGCGGGCGGGGAGTCACCGTGGATGGGTTGCAGGTCGATGCCGGGGAACGCCTTCTGGAACTGCTCTTGTGAGCTGAAGATCGGCTCCAGAGCCTCCCACTCGCGGCGGGCGCGTGCCAGGTCACCGGGGGAGATGAGGCCGGGCTGCTTCTCCAGCTGTGCGAGGGCGGCTGAGAGCGAGCGCGGCTCGGCCGCGCCCAGGAAGTTCAGCTGGCCGGGGTAGTCGCGTAGGGCGGTGTGCAGGGTGGCGGTGCTCTCGGCGTTGGCCGCGTAGTCGGGTTCCTTGTCGCGGTTCTCCGGAACGTACTGCCAGAAGGTGATGGAGAAGCCGTCGCGCTGGACGGGTTCGCGGGGAACGAGCGGGCTGGGCGGGAGCACGGGGACGCCCTGGTTGGCCAGCCACCGGGTCACGTCCAGTTCCGAGCGCTGGCGTCGGGAGACGGAGTCCAGGCTCACCGAGTCGGGCAGGACGGTGGGGATGCGGGCCACCACGGGTTCGGGTTCGAGGTGGACGACCACGGAGAACAGGTCGTGCAGCAGGCGGGGCTCGGTCACCATGAGCCCGAGCTCGCGTCCGGCCGCGACAGCGGCGTCCACTGCCGCGGAGGTTCGGCTGGCGAGCTGTTCTTGGGTGAGGAATGCGGTCATCAGGTGATCATTCCACGCCCAGGAGCTGGGCGGATGCCACCTGGTGTGCTGTGTCGGCCCGGTCGAGCCAGTCGCGGAGGAGCGCCCCGACTACCTCTGGCTGCTCGAGATGCACGTTGTGCCCGGCGGCGTCCAGCACGACGAAGCTCCCGCGGGTGTAGTGGTCTCGCAGCGCTGGCCCGTCCTCGAACCCGACCACCTGATCCTGGCGGCCGAAGACGTGCAACGACGGCGCTTCGAAGGGTTCCTCGGCTTCGGCCTCCGGCGCAGGGGCTTCCGTGTAGCGCGCACGGAGGCGTTCGAGGACTTCCTGATTCGCGCCGCGCAGGCCGGGGAGCGCGAATCGCTGGAAGCGTTCCAGAGCCTCGGAAGTGTGCACGACGGCGATCCCGGCGAAGTCCTCCCGAGCATCGCCAGCACGCTCAAGGACATCGGCGTCGTGGAGGGTGATCTGGGGCTCCGGGAGCTGCCGCAGTGCGTGGTTCGCTTGGAAGACGCCCGCGAGCGTTGCGAGACCGAGGCACTGAGAACGAAGTGCGTGCGCGACATGCCGGGCGATCATCGCGCCGAACGAATTACCCACGATCGCGAAGTCGCCTTCGCCGACGATCTCCCGAATTTCGCTGACGATGGCGTCAGCGAGCTCGCGCGGAGACTGCTCCACGGTGTCGTCAGCGCCTTCCGCCCACGGAAGATCCAGGTAGATCCGCTGCCAGGCCCGCCCCTGGATCATGTCTTCGAGCGGGAGCAGGATCCGGTGGTCGACACCGAACCCGTGGACAACGATGAGCGGTGTGCCTTCTCCATGAACCTGAGCGATCATCGGTCGAATCTATCGGCTGCTGCTCGGTGGTGGGCCGGGGGATCGACCCACCACCGAGCAGCACTCAGGGTCAGGAGCGAGGTACTTCGGCAGCGACCAGCCGCGCGAAGGTAGCCCACTCACTGGCCCCGACAGGGAGGAATCCCAGGTGGGGGTACTTGGAGTCACGGATAGCGGCTCCGGTGGGTAGGTCCGCGACCTCTACACAGTTCTCTCCGCCAGAGGAATAGGAGGACTTCCGGAACTCCAGCAACATGTTCAGGCTCGCTTGTCGTGCTCGGCGGCGATGGAACCGATGAGGTCGAGTGACCTCTGCGGGTCCAGTGCCAGGTTCTGGACGGCGTCAAAGATCAGTGCGTGCTTGTCGACGTAATCTTCGTCCTCAACGTACAACGCCTCCACCACAGTGGGGATTGAGACTATGCCCGGCTCTGGACGAGGGAAATCGAACAGGGTGAAAGCACCGTCGACCGCAGGGTGAGCCCCGGATTCATCAGCGATCACTAGCAGTGTCACCTTGTAGTGCGCTGCCATCCCGATCAAGAAGCGCAGCTGTTCTGCCATGATGCTGTGCGAGCCCACAACCTTGCGTAGCGCAGGCTCATCAATGACTGCCGTCAGCTGTGGCCCTTGCGGTAGGTCCAGTACCGCTCTACGAGCCATCCGTGATTCCACTTTGCGGTCGATCTGTTCGGGCGGAACAACTTGGCTGGCCAAGGAGACAGCAGCGGCATAATCCGGCGTTTGCAGCAAGCCGGGGATGAGAACAACCTCGTAGGTCCGAATTCGGACTGCTTCCGCTTCCAGGTCAGGCAGTGCCCCTGGAAAAAGGTCAGCGTATTTGTGCCAATCGCTGCGCCCGCGAGCCTCCTCGGCCAGACTGAGAAGATGCGCGCGGTCGTCGCCCTCCACCCCGTAGAGGTCAAGCAGAGCCTCGATCTCGTCGCGCTTGGGGAACTTCCACTCATTGCGTTCGATGCGGGTGAGCCGAGCTCCCGAGGTCCATCCCATGCTCTTCGCCACCTCTGTGGCCGTGAGCTCTCGCGTCTCGCGCAATCTCCGGAGCGCTGCCGACAATCGACGCCGACGCACGCCTGGCGACTGGCTCGCAGTCACGTGGACCCCCGCTCTCTTTGCTGTCTGGGTGTTTCGATCGTAGACCCAGCTTGGTCTAGAAAAAATCTTTGCACACAAGCAAAACTAGCTTGAAACCTTTGCGCGCAAGAACAATACTGAAGTTAGACGCGCACCTCTACCTGGTGCCAACTCCTCTCTGCAAGGAGCTGACTTCATGGCGTCATCTACCGCTGCCTGCATCTTGAGCGAGGCCTACACCGAGGTCGTCCAGGTCATCCAGGGTGGTGAGCCCGACGAGGACGGCATGCCGCTGGCCGGTCTGATCTCCCCGTTCGCCTCGACCCTGCGGAACCAGCGCTGCGCCTGCACCTGCGCCCCGCTGCCCTACGGGTTCTGGGAGATGCTGGACCGCCTCAACCCCTACGGCTACAAGAGCGACATCTGGCTGCGTGTCCTCATCGCCAACGAGAAGGCGCCTCCGCTGCCCGAGGGAGCCACGCTCATCGACACCAGGCGGGTGACGTACCAGATCGCATGAGACCCAACGACCGTGTGAGTCGGCGGCATCACCACGTACGGTGGTGCCGCCCGTTCGCATGGCCGCACCAAAGTACGGGGGGCGGAGTGAAAACCCTTTGGTCGCAGGGGATCGGGGAACCACAATGACCCCATGGTCGATCGACACTTCTCCCACCCGGACCTGGCTGAGCTGTACGACTACTTCAGTCACTGGCAGGTCTCCCCGCAGGATGACTTCTACCTCGACCTGGTGATGAACGCCCGCTCCGTTCTGGACGTGGGGTGCGGTACCGGCAAGATCCTTCGGGTGGCGCGCAAGCGCGGGCACACCGGGCGGCTGGTGGGACTGGACCCGGCCAACGCGATGCTGGACGTGGCCAAGGAGGACCGGGACGACATCGAATGGACCCTGGGCGACCTGGTCGCGGGCTCCTACGGCGGGGAAGCCGAACCGCTGCAGGAAGGCGGGTTCGATCTGGTCTTCATGTCTGGGCACGCCTTCCAGGTGTTCCTCACCGACGACGATGTGCGCGCCAACCTGACCGCGGTGCGGCGGTTGCTGGCCGAGGACGGCCGGTTCGTGTTCGAGACGCGTAACCCCGCCGCACGTGGTTGGGAGGCCTGGAGTCCCGAGCGGGTGCGCACCGTGGACGGTCCCGACGGGTTCAAGGCGACCTGCGTGCACCGCCTACGCGAGGTGGCGGGCGACCTGGTCACCTTCACCTCCGACTACAGCGTCGAGGGCTGGGCCGAACCCGAGGTCGTCCACAGCACCCTGCGCTTCCTGGACGCCGAACGCCTGAACACCTTCCTCGCCGAGGCCGGACTGAAGGTGAGCGCCCAGTACGGCTACTGGGACCGCAGCCCACTCACCGACACCAGCCCGGAGATCATCACCTTCACCCGCCTCGCCTGAGCGTCACCCCGAAGAACGGCCGGAACCCATCGGCAGAGAATGGGGCCTCCCTCACCTGGGCGGGTGCCGGTCTTCCCTGGTTCGTGGCGACGGGACGGCGGAGGTCACGCGCTGCCCCTAGCCATTGACGGCGTACAGGCGGGCGCCTTCGCAGGGCAGGCCGGGGGAGGCGTTCTCCGGGCTGGACTCGCCGACTCCGTCGGGGATGCAGGCGACCAGGACGGTGATGCGCAGCCCTTGCCAGTCCTGATCTTCCTGAGGCCTCCCCTCTCCGGGGATGGAGGCCACGTGGACGGTGCCCAGGCCGGGCGGTCCCCAGTGGGGTTCGGACACGAACGCGTTGAAGGGACCACCGTCCACGAAACGCACGTGATGGTGGGGGTGGTTGTCGAGACTGCTGGTGAGCAGCGTCTCGGTGAGTTCCTCTTCGAAGGCTCGCCGGTGGCTGGTGGTTCGCTCACCGGTGTCGAGTCGGAAGATGCTGGACGCGTTCCCGTCGCAGTTGCCGAAGACGACCTCCTCCGCGGAGGCGTGCTTCAGCTCTCCCTGGCAGGCGGGCAGTGTGAAGTGGCTCAGGTACTCGCCGTCCTGGGTCAGCCGGAGGAGGCCTTCTCGGAAGTGGAGGAGCAGGTGCTGGTCGGTGGCGTTGACCGAACGCAGCTCGGTCTCGAGGAAATCGACCTCAGCGGTACCGTCCTCCTCGCGCAGGTCCTTGTTCCACGACAGCTCACCGGTAGCGGGGTCCACCATGTACAGCTGGGGGTTCTCGGCGTACAGGACTCCTTCGGGGGTGCCCGCCGCGAGGGACAGGCCGGGGTCGGTCACCGTGTGGATCGGAAACGTGTAACCCCCTCGGTAGCGGACGAAGTGGTCCGCCTCTAGCGGCTGTGACCAGCGCATTTCGCCCTCGGTCTCGCATGTGGGCTGATCGTCTTCGCCTTGCCCCTCCTGACCGTCATCCGGAAGGCACAGCTGCTCTTGGTCGGGGCTGATCTCGGAGCTGGTGGGGGAGTAGCCCCGCTCCTCCACGTACTCGACCACCGGGCCGGGGGCGGGCCAGGTGATGGGGGTGTCCTCGGGAGGTTCCGAGCAGGCAGTGGCGGCAAGGACGGCAATGGCCAGCAGGGTGCTGGGGAGCGGGGAAGGGCGACGCATGCGAGGCAGAATATCCATGTCCGATCGCCGGGACCGCGGAGGCAACGCCTGGGATCTGCGTGCCCTGTCTCTGCCGCAGGCGACCCCGTCGCGGTTCGATTGAACGCTCTCGCTAGGGTCATCCCGACCGGACGGCAATCGGGATGGAAAGCGTGGCATGGCAGAGCAATCGGAACCCGAGCGCCCCCCGAAGTCTCCGCTTGCGCAGCGTAATCTGACCCCCGACCCGGGGTTGCCCTCGCTGCCACACCCGAGTGTGTACGTGCTGGTTCTCGCGATCTTCGCGGTTCCCCTACTGCCCTGGGCGCTGATCGCCGCGCTGGTGGCGCCGGGATTCGTTGCCGACAACGGTGTGTTCATCGACGGTGAGCCGTGGCTGTTCGCGCCGCTCGGCGAGCTGGTTTCCACATGGGTGTTCTGGACGGTGGGCCTGGGCCTTGCGATGACCGTGGCTCTTTCCTGGGGAACGGCCGCTCGGCTTCTTACGGACGCGACCATGGGGCGTGTGCCGCGGATCAACCCGGCGTTGACGAGGTCGCTGCAAGGGCTGCCCCTGACGCTGGGCGCCGCCGCGCTGACCGGCACGGTGCTGTACGGGGCCGACCGCGCGTTGCTGACGGTGTTCGAGGATGTCCCCGGGTTCTGGCGCTACTTCCTGGGCACGGTGCTCCTGGCCTACCTGGCACCGCTCTGGTACCCGACCGTGTTCGCGCATGTGGGCGAGGGGACGGTGTGGGGAAGCCAGAGCTGGTCCCGCTTGCGTCAGGCAGGGCTGCTCACCGGATGGGAGTCTGTGGGCTGGGTCCTGCTCGCACCGCTGGGCGCGTTGCCTCCGGTACTCATGCTGAACCACGCGCTGTCTCTGCCGTGGGTGCTGTTCGGCGCCCTGGCCGCCCTGCTGGCACTGGCCTCGGCGTTGGTCGGGTTCACCTTCGCGGCACTGCGTACCCGGACTGGTTTTCCCGTCCCCGAACCCCTGGTGACACCGAAGGTGTGGGGCAGCACGGCCGGGGTGCTCGTGGCCTGTGTGATCCTGCCTGCCGGTGTGTACGCCCAGGCGCAACCGGACGATCGCGGGCAGGGCCCGACCATGGAACGGGAGTCGACCGACTTCAGGCTCGGTGTCTTGCCGCAGACCTTCCACCTACCGAAGGACGGGGCCTACGCCGTCGTCGGGGACAGCCTGTTCCTCTGCGAGGACAACAGGTGCGCGGACATCGCTGACGGTGCCAGGTGGACCAGCTCGGAGGGAGGACCGACGAAACCGGACCCGATCGCCGTCGGGGTGTCGGGCAACGCGGTCGTCACCGCTTCCCTGCCGGACACGCGTGGGGACGAAGGTTACGCCGACGGTTCGGTGGTGCTGGAGAACGTGTGTGTCGAGACGATGCCCTGTGCTCTCGGCGGCCCCTGGGAGTTGGAGGCGGCTGCCGAGCCGGAGGGAAGGTGGAACCTGCGGGAGCAGCCGGAGTTCGAGTCCACCGAGCGCACCTGGCAGGGGGAGACCGAGCTCTGGGGAACGGTCAGCGGAGAGCACACACTGGTGGTCGCCACCCTGCCCGTCTCCACCAGCTCCGACGATGCGCACCTGACCCTGTACGGATGCCTGACGCAGGGGTGCTCCGAACCCTTCTCCGCGGTGCTGGACGTGTTGGGGTCCCACCAGCTGAATGACCGCGAGCTCGCCCGGCGCCAGGATCCCGGTGCCCTAAGCCGGAACTACCCGGGACTGGTGGACGCGGCGATCTCCTCCGAGGGAGATCGGGTCAGCGTCACCGTCAGCGAGCCCGCGAACGGGGCCGTGACCCTGTACAGCTGCGAACTACCCGGATGCGATCAGGTTACCGAGACTGAGCTGGTCGCCGCCTCCGCCGCCAGCACGATTGAGAGCCTCTGGCAGTCCAGCGCGAACACGCACATAGGCGCTTCGGTGGAGGTGCGCCCGGACAGGACCCCGGTGGTGGTGTACCTGGACCGTACGGACGGATCGGTGCAGTTGGTGGACTGCGGCGATGGCGCGTGCTCGGACTTCACGACGATCGAGTTGTTCGGCCCCTCCTGGGAACGAACCCCGCCCGCCTTGGCCCTGGATTCGGCCGGGCTGCCGCAGATCGCGACCCATGACGTGGCCTCACGGGAGCTGGTCTACCTGGCGTGCGCGGACGCGGAGTGCGCGGAGTACGAGCGGTCCGTGGTGGACAACATCCCGGCACGCCCCGGGTGGGTGGCG
Source organism: Nocardiopsis valliformis DSM 45023 (assembly GCF_000340985.1). Classification (NCBI taxonomy): domain Bacteria; kingdom Bacillati; phylum Actinomycetota; class Actinomycetes; order Streptosporangiales; family Nocardiopsidaceae; genus Nocardiopsis; species Nocardiopsis valliformis. The sequence goes on along the minus strand of NZ_ANAZ01000008.1, from coordinate 165,532 downwards.
CTGGAAATGGATGAGCGGGACCGTCCTCACCTGGCCTGGTACCGGAATCCCGGCGGGCGCGAGGACGGCACGGTGGAGGTCGCACGCTGCGAGCAGGCCCACTGCGCGGGCTGAACCCGGCCGGACCGCGTCGCTCCAGGAACCCGCCCGGCAGCCTTCCGAAAGTCGGTGTGCCGGGGGGCGGGCCTGGCCTCGATTGCGAACGCTCATACATGGCGCCCATGGCCGCCCCGGAGAGGTTTTCGCGCTCCTCGGGGGTGCCGTATGTGAGTGTGCGCTAGTGGTTGACCGCGTACAGGCGGGCACCCTCGCAGGGCACGCCGGGGGAGGGCTGTTCCGGGCTGGCCTCACCCATCCCGTCGGGCACACAGGCGACCGCGATGGCGATGCCGTTGTCCTGCTCGTCCGCTTCCTCGACCGGGACGGAGATCAATGGAATGGTGCCCAGGCCGGGCGGGCCACGGTGGTAGTCGGTCGCCAGGGCGGTGAAGGGGCCCTCGTCCACGGCCTCCACGTCGAGGAGGCCGCGGTGGAGGCTGCTGGTGAGCGGCGCTTCGGTGAGGTCCTCGTCGAAGGCCCGCCGGTTGCCGGTGGTCCGCTCACCGGTGTCGAAGCGGAAGATGCTGGAGGAGTTGTTTCCGCAGTTTCCGAGGACGACCTCCTGATCTGAGGCGTACTCCAGGTCCCCCTGGCAGTCGAGCAGCAGGACGCTGTCCAGGAAGTCGCCGTCCTGGGTCAGCCGGATGAGACCGCCCTCGAAGTGCAGGATCAGGTGGTCTTCGGTGGCGTTGGCCGAGCGCAGGCCGGTTCCGAGGAAACCGATCCGCTCGCGTTCCTCGGGTTCCCCTGAGGCGGCCTCCTCGTGGAGGTCCTTGGTCCACAGCAACTCACCGGTGGCGGGATCCACCATGCGCAGCAGGGTGTTCTCGGCGTACAGGAGTCCGGCGGGGGTGGCCACCGCGTGGAAGTCTCCGGTTCTGCTCCGGCTGTCGTCGGTGGGCACGGTGCCGGTCGCCGGGTGGGACAGCATGGAGTAGCCCATGAAGAAGTAGTCGCCTTCCAGCGGAAGCGACCAGCGCAGTTCACCGCCGGACTCGCATTCGGTCCGGTCGTTGGCGGCGGGGTCGTCACCGCTCGGATCTTCCATCCCGTCCGCTCCTTCGATTCCTTCGCCCGGCAAGCACAGCTGTGCTTCGTCGGGGCTGATCTCGGAGCTGGTGGGGGAGTATCCGTGCTCCTCCAGGTACATGACCCCCGAATCGGGGCGGGGGCCAGCGGCGGGAGCGTCCTCGGGAAGCACCGAGCAGGCGGTGGCGGTCAGGATGGAAACGGCCAGCAGTACGCAGGGGAGTGGAGAGGGACGGGGCATGCGAGGCAGAATATCCATGCCGGATCGCCGCCCGACCCCCGGGAGGAGGTGCACGTGTTCTTCTTCTATAACAGCCGCTGGGGCTGCATGACGTCCCTGCTAGTCTCGGCAGCTGTGACCTTGCTGCTGCTGTACCTGCTGGGCTGGATCTGACTCGGCCCGGCCCCAGGAGCCCCTCCCTCAGGGATCTTCCTGGCAAAGGCGCTCATCCCGGGACCCCGGGTAGGCCGTCGATGCTGGCGGCGTTGCGTTCGCGCCAGTAGTCGTCGAAGTACTGCGGGTCGCGGCGCTCCTGGGCGCGGTCCAGGATGTCGCGGTCACCACGCAGGTCCATCAGAGGCACGGACCACCCGCAGGAGTCCGAGATCCGTTGGACGTCCACGACGACCACCGAGCGCTGGCCGAGGGTGCGCTCCTTGGTGAATCGGGCGCGCAGTTCGGCGAACTCGGGGTCGGCGGGCAGGACGGCGCGGCCGCGCCCGTGCAGGCGGACGATGTTGGGCGGCCCTTCGAAGGCGCAGAACATCAGCACGACGCGGCCGTTCTCGCGCAGGTGGGCGATGGTCTCGGTGCCCGAGCCGGTGTAGTCGAGGTAGGCCACCCGGTGCTGGTCCAGAACGGCGAAGGTGCCGCCCATGCCCTTGGGGGAGACGTTGACGTGGCCGTCGGCGTCCAGGGGCGCGGTGCCGACGAAGAACACCGGTTGGTTGAGAAGGAACTGTTCCAGCCGGGGGCCGATGGAGTCGTGGATTTTTCCCATGGCGGTCAGTCTGGCACGCGGGTGTTCCCCGGGCCCAGGGCTTATTCGCCGGACGCGTTCACCCCCCGGAGGCGGTGTCGATGCGGTGCTGCATGCCGTCCAGCAGGGCGTCGAGGCCGAACTGGAAGGACTCCCAGGCCTCCTGTTCCAGGTAGGGCTCATCGGGGTCGATGTTGTCGAAGGCACCGCTCTGGGTCATCAGGGCCAGGGTGGGGAAGCGCTCGGCGAAGTCGTCGGAGACCTCCTCCAACTGCGCGGAGCGGGCATACCACCACTCGTCATCGGGCACGCCGGTGACGGTCGCGGAGTGGCGGGCCTCGGCGGCGGTGCGGACCATGCCGCGGAGCAGGTTGAGGATGCTGCCGTAGGCGCCGCTGATGGCCTTGGGCGGCAGTCCGGCGCGGTGCAGCACCGCGGCCATGGATTCGTAGTGCCGGTACTCGTTGGGGCCCAGGACCGGGCGGGCCTGGGAGATCTCCAGGACCCAGGAGTGTCGCAGGTAGAAGCGCCACAGGTCGCCGGCCTGGGCCAGGACTTCTTCGCGCCACCCGGTTTTGTCGGTGGTGGTACCTAGGCTCGGGGTGTGGGGCGACCGGTCTTCCCGCTCGCGGACCAGCTCGGCGAAGGCGTGGTCGTACATGAGGTCGATGAGTTCGTTCTTGCTGGCCACGTAGGTGTACAGGGACATGGCGGTGCGGTCCAGGCGTTCGCCCACGGCGCGCATGGACAGGGCCTGCATGCCCTCGGTGTCGGCGACCTCGATGGCGGTCTCCACCACCAGGTCCACGCTGAGCTGCGATTTGGGGCCGGGGCCAGTGCGTTCGGTTCCTTCGTGGTCACGCCACAGCAGAGCCATGGAGCGGCGCGGGTCACCCTGCCCGGCGTAGATCACCACTTTCATCTCCTTGCGGAATAAACTAATGTTCGCTGGCTGTTAGTTTACCGCATAAGGATTTCTTCGGCCCTCTGAGGAGCAGCTTGTCTTCCGAATCCACCACCACGGCGGACACCCACGACACCATCCAGGTCCGCGGGGCCAGGGAGAACAACCTCGACAACGTCTCCGTCGACATCCCCAAGCGGAGGCTGAGCGTCTTCACCGGGCTGTCCGGCTCGGGTAAGTCCTCGCTGGTCTTCGGCACGATCGCTGCCGAGTCCCAGCGGCTCATCAACGAGACCTATACGGCGTTCCTGCAGTCCTTCATGCCCAGCGTGGGCCGCCCCGACGTGGACTCGCTGCGCAACCTCAGCGCGGCGATCATCGTGGACCAGGAGCGCATGGGCGCCAACTCGCGCTCCACGGTCGGCACCGCCACCGACGCCCACGCCATGCTGCGCATCGTCTACAGCCGAGTGGGCACCCCGCGCCTGGAGCCCTCCAGCGTGTTCAGCTTCAACAACTCCGAGGGCATGTGCCCTGAGTGCGAGGGGCTGGGCCGCACCAACCAGGTCGACCTCGACGAGCTCTACGACCGCGAACTGTCCCTGAACGAGGGCGCCATCACCGTCCCCGGGTTCGCGGTGGACAACTGGTACTGGCAGATCTTCGCGAACTCGGGCCTGCTGGACGCGGACAAGAAGCTGCGCGACTACACCGACCAGGAGTGGCAGGACTTCCTGCACAAGCCGATCACCAAGGTCAAGGTCGGCACCAGCAACCTGACCTACGAGGGCTTGGTCCCCAAGATCAAGCGGACCTACCTGGCCAAGGACCGCGAGAAGATGCAGTCCGCCATCCGCGCCTTCGTGGACCGGGCCGTGGTCTTCTCGGTCTGCCCCGAATGCGAGGGCACCCGGCTCAACGCCGCCGCCCGGGAAGTCAAGGTCAACGGGCGCACCATCACCGAGTGCGCGTCCATGCAGATCAGCGACCTGGCCGAGTTCGTCCGCGAGATCGACGAGCCTGCCGTCAAGCCGCTCGTGGACACACTCGGCCACACCCTAGAGTCGCTGGTGGAGGTGGGACTGGGCTACCTCAGCCTGGAGCGGGAGTCGGGCACGCTGTCCGGCGGTGAGGCCCAACGGGTCAAGATGGTGCGCCATCTCGGCTCCAGCCTCAGCGACGTCACCTACGTCTTCGACGAACCCACCGTGGGCCTGCACCCGCACGACATCGAGCGGATGAACAACCTCCTGCTCAGCCTGCGCGACAAGGGAAACACCGTGCTGGTGGTCGAGCACAAGCCCGAGACCATCGCCATCGCCGACTACGTCGTGGACCTGGGCCCGGGCGCCGGGCCCACCGGCGGCACCGTCACCTACACCGGCGACGTGGCCGGGCTGCGCGCCTCGGGCACCCTGACCGGCGACCACCTGGACCACCGGGCCCAACTGCGGGAGAGCGTGCGCACCCCCACCGGGAGCATCCCGATCCGTGGGGCCAGCACCCACAACCTCCAGGACGTGTCCGTGGACATCCCCCTGGGCGTGCTCACCGTGGTCACCGGGGTGGCGGGTTCGGGCAAGAGCTCACTCATCCACGGGGCGCTGCCCGGCCGCGAGGGCGTGGTGGTCGTCGACCAGTCCGCCATCCGGGGTTCGCGCCGCTCCAATCCGGCCACCTACACCGGGCTGCTGGACCCTATCCGTACCGCCTTCGCCCGCGCCAACAAGGTGAAGTCCTCCCTGTTCAGCGCAAACTCCGAGGGGGCGTGCGCCGAGTGCAAGGGCGCCGGGGTGATCTACACCGACCTGGCCATGATGGCCGGGGTCGCCTCCACCTGCGAGCGGTGCGAGGGGCGCCGGTTCAAGGGCGAGGTGCTCGAACACAAGCTGCGCGGCAAGGACATCAGCCAGGTCCTGGCCATGTCCGTGGTGGAGGCGCGCGACTTCTTCACCTCCGGCCAGGCCCGCACCATTCTGGACCGGATGTACGACGTCGGCCTGGGCTACCTGGGGTTGGGCCAGCCGCTGACCACCCTGTCCGGCGGTGAGCGCCAGCGCCTGAAGCTGGCCATCTCCATGGCCAAGAAGGGTGCGGTGTACGTGCTGGACGAGCCGACCACCGGCCTGCACCTGGCCGACGTGGACCGGCTGCTGGCGCTGCTGGACCGTCTGGTGCGGGACGGCAACACGGTGGTGGTGATCGAGCACCACCAGGCGGTCATGGCCCACGCCGATCACCTGATCGACCTGGGCCCGGGCGCCGGACACGACGGCGGCCACGTGGTCTTCGAGGGCACCCCGGCCGAACTGGTGGAGCGGGGCCAGACCCTGACCGCCCGTCACCTGCGCACCTACCTGGGGCTTTAGGGGCAACAGTTCAGGGAGCAACAGGCAGAGCCGATCGGGGCCGCCGCCGGAGGTCTTCCGGTGGCGGGCCCGTCCTCGTGCCAGGGGTGGAGGTCAGGAGGTCACCGGCGCGGCCTTGCGGGCGCGGGCGATCGTGTAGTGCAGGTCGTTCAGATTGAACAGTGGTTTCATGGTTCTCAGAACAATCGCAGCTGCAATATCAACCAAGAGAGCGTCAGTACTCCGGTTTGACCAATGATGTTTTTCGGTGGTTTTCACGGACAGGCGGGCGATCTAACCGGTAGAGTACCGTACTAGATCGGCATCCTTGTTTTTGGCCTAACGCACGGCCTCGTGCAGTCGACGGACGGAATCCTCCGTTTTTCCTATGCCCCATTCTCTTCGTTATTTTAAAATTTTGCGAACGGAAACGTATGTAACGCTACATGTGATCCCAGGAACAGCGATGATCATATGATGCGGCCATGTTGAGACGTCGACACAGCACGTAGTAGTCGCAGATCGTAAAGGGATCCCAACCCGAAGGAACTGGGCTTTCAACCTCCGTGGTTGAGTGCTGCCTTTACCAGACCCAGCCATCACCACCTAAGGAGGTGACCTTGATGGCTACGTTTCACACAGGACAGAAGACCCACCAAGCCGTGCTTCCTCAGCGGCCTGCTCTGGAATCCGTGCCAGCAGACACTCCCCGGATCGGGAACGAAACGGGGCACGGACACTACTGCCACGCGGTGGTACCCGGTGTGGAACATGGTCGAGGGGAGACCACCAGCACCTCACCTGGTGCCGGTGGCGTCACCCCCGAGCCCGCAGGGGCCGGGGAGCCGCACCGTGAGGTGCGCACCATTCACCCGTTCGTGTTCGTCCTCGACAAACACGGCCGTCCCTTGCAACCCTGCTCACCTGCCAGAGCCCGCAAACTCCTGGCGAAGGGCCGGGCCGTTGTCGCCCGCCGTACCCCGTTCACGATCCGGCTCAAAGACCGCACGGTCGCTGAGTCCGAAGCCGACGGTGTGGAGGTCGGTATCGACCCGTGCTCCCAGCACACCGGCATCGCCGTATTCACCAACCAAGCAGGGGAACGTCGAGGCCGCTTCAGCCTCCAGCTCGAACACCGCGGCGCCCGAATCAAAAAGAAAATGGGCCAGCGCGCCGCATACCGGCGGCGTCGGGGTGCGAACCTGCGCTACCGAGTGCCCCGGTTCGACAACCGCACCCGCCCCAAGGGGTGGTTGCCCCCGTCCCTGAAACACCGGGTGGACACGACTGTCGCGTGGGTGGATCGGCTTAGCCGGTGGGCGCCCGGGCGGGCAGCGCCGCCGTCACCCGCAGGCCGGGGATGAACTACTTCGAGTCCGTGTACCCGCCCGGCGCCTACTCCAGCCAGAACGCCGAGTACGTGCGCCACCAGGGCCACGAGATCGGCAACGTCGTCAGCGGGGTGCTCACCGTGGACCTCGGCTTCGACACCTACGAACTCCACCCGGGTGACTCCATCACCTACCCGTCCACCACCCCGCACCGCATCTCCAACCAGGGCACCCAGGACGCCGTGGCCATCTGGCTCAACCTGGACTGACGCTGTCGGCCGACGTGCCCGAAAAATCGCGGGCGCGCGTCCGGGGCTTTCTGGAATGCTGTCCGGATGCTGATCAGAGAAGCCGAAGCCTCGGACTGGGCCCAGATCTGGCCCTTCATGCACCGGATCGTCGCGGCGGGGGACACCTTCACCTACCCGGCGGACATGGACGAGAAGCAGGCGCACGACGGGTGGCTGCTGGCCTCGCCCGACCGGACGGTGGTCGCGGTGGACGACACCGGGACGGTACTGGGTACCGCCAAGATGAACCGCAACCACATGGGCAACGCCGCGCACATCGCCTCGGCCAGTTACATGGTCGATCCCGCCCACTCTGGGCAGGGGGTGGGCCGGGCTCTGTGTGAGTACTCGCTGGAGTGGGCTCGCGATCAGGGCTACCGGGCCATGCAGTTCAACGCGGTGGTGGAGACCAACACCCGCGCGGTGCGGCTGTACGAGTCACTGGGCTTCGGGGTGGCGGGCACCCTCCAGGAGGGTTTCCGCCACCCCGAGCACGGATACGTGGGGCTGCACATCATGTACCGCACGCTCTGAGCTGACGCTGGGGCGTTCGGCCGGGTCAGGTGTGTTCGTCGAAGCGCTCGCGGGCCCGCTCGACCTCGGGCATGGTGACCGTGGTCCAGCGCAGGAGCGCGTCGATGAGGTCCTGGAGCGTTTTGCCCAGCAGCGAGATCCGGTACTCCACGGCCAGGGGACGCGTGTTCACGACGACCCGGTCCACCATCCCGTTGCGCTCCAGGCGCCGCAGGGTCGCGGTGAGCGACTTCTGGGTGATGACCGGGATCGCCCGGCGAAGCTCGTTGAAGCGGGAAGGGCTTTCACACAGGCGGTCCAGGACCTGCAGCGACCACTTGTCGAGTACCTGGTCGAGGAGTTCGCGGTGCTGCGCGGTGATCTGGGTGGTGGGCTGGGGCGGGGTGGTTTCCGGCATGATACCTAGTCTCGTTGAGGTTCCCTTCGGCTACCAAGTAGACATGGGATACCTACTCGGTGCCAACGGAAGGACTTCCCATGACCGTGCAACTGCTGACCCCCGAGGGCATGTTCCAGCCCGTCCCCTACCATCACGTCTCGATCGGTACCGGGGCCCGCCAGGTGCACGTGGCCGGGCAGATTGCCCGCGACGGTGACAACGGACCCGTCGCCACCGGTGACCTCACCGGCCAGGTCGAACAGGTCCTGCGCAACGCCGCGCGCGGCCTGGCAGGTGCCGGGGCGACCTTCGCCGATGTCGTGCGCCTGCGGTTCTTCCTCACCGACTGGGGCCCCGACACCAGCGAGAAGAAGCTGGGCGAGTTCATGCGGGGCATCGAGAATGTCACCGACGAACTCGGCATCCCGCGGCCGCTGCCTCCCGTGTCGGCCATCGGGGTGAGCTACCTCTTCGAGCCCGACGTCCTCGTCGAGGTTGAGGCCTACGCCGTCCTGGACTGATCCCGGAGGCGGCCCCCGGTTCAGGTGAGACCGGGGGCCGCCCCGCCATACTGGCGCCCATGACGACTCCCGCCATGTCTTCCCCTGACGAACCCGCGCCGTTCTCCCGCGTCAAGATCCGGGTCGGGGCTCTGGTGTTCTGCGGAAACGAGGTCGCCCTGATCCGCCGCGACCGGCCCTCCTCGGTCCACTACACACCGCCCGGCGGCAACGTCGAACCCGGCGAGGACCTGGCGGCCGCTCTCCGCCGCGAACTGGCCGAAGAACTGGATCTGCGCCCGGACCAGGCCAGCGCACCGGAGCTGCTGTGGGTGGTGGACCAGCGGGTCAGCCGCCCCGGACCGACCCCGCCGCCGCGCAAGCTGCACCTGATCTACCGTCTGCACGTGACGTCTGAGGTTCGTCAGGGGCTGGCGGTGGAGGAGTACGACGAACTGCCCGGCGGCGGCCACGAGGTCGGCATCGTCGAATGGGTGGACCACCGCCGGGCCGCGGACCTTCCGCTCTTCCCGCTGATCGGACCGGCCCTGGCCGCCCTGCCCGACCCGCACGCGGTGGTCGCCGACGCCGCTCTGGCGGCGGTCACCGATGACAACTACGTCTGGGTCTAGTACGGGGTGTTCCCAGCGGCCCGAAGAAGCCCTTCGGGTGGGCAGGGCGGCCGGGAGCCGACCGACCCCTAGCTCTCCAGGAGCTTCTTGAGGTCGGCGAGCCAGGTGCGCCAGTCGGTTTTCCACTCGGTGGCGCGCTCGGCGGAGCCGATGCGGGTGTGTTCGATGCCGGCTATCGACTTCGCCTCGCCCTTGGTCTGGAAGGTGGCGGTGATGCGGGTGTCCTCGGGCAGGTCGGCGGTGAACCTCTTGCCCGGCTTGGCCGTGCGCTCGGAAGCCTCCACGGGCAGCCAGCGGGAGCGCAGCTCGGGGTCGGCGAAGGCCGCGAACAGCCGTTCCACCGGGACGTTCACGGTCTTGCTGGCGCTGGCGGCGAAGCCGTCCTTTTTCTGGCCCGGCACCCGCAGACCGCGCTGCTGCTCATAGGCGACGGTGACGGTCTGGGCCCACCAGCCGTTCACGTCGTGCTCCTGGACCAGCCACGCGGCGATCTCGGTGTGCGTGCGGGTGGTGGCCTCCCAGGCGTCCAGCAGCGCGAACCACGTGTCGTAGTCGCGGCCGGTGGCCTCGGCGAGCTTGGCGTCGGAGACGCGTTCGCGGATGGTGGCGGCGCCGGTGCCCGTGGGCTGGTCGGCGGGGGAAGCCGGTGCCGGCTCGGGGTCCGTGATCAGGTGGGCGCGGGCGGCGGTGTAGCTCTCGCCGGTCTTGTCCATGCGGGCGCGCACGCTGCTCTTGAAGGACTTGTTGCTGGTCATGGCGGCTCCTCGGCGGTCCGCGACGAAACCCACGCTCCCGTCGCCCCGCCGGAAGGGCTGCACACGTCAGACCGGCGTCCCGAGAACTCCAGGGTCCCCTTTGCCTCCGCGGGGCCGACGGCGTGGGCGCCGGGGCCGGAGGTTGGGCGCGGGACCGCGCCGCCTTCCACGTTACTCCGGCAGCCGCCGGGCCACCACCCCCGAGCGGTCGGACGGGTCCCGGTCAGCGTGTGCGCCGGGCCCTGAGGACGGTGTCGTGGGTGTGGTGTGAACCAGGCGGCGGGGGGACGACCCGGGGACGGGTCTCATTGACGGTGACGGTCCAGTCCGCGTCCAGGAGTTCGGCGATCTCGGCGGGCTGGTAGTAGTCGGCGGGGACGTGGCCGTCGTCCAGGCGTTCGGGCAGGCCGGTGATGTCGTGTCCGACGAACAGGAGGGTGCCGCCCGGGGCCACGGCGGAGAGCAGGCCGCGCAGTGCGAGGTGGTCGTCCTGTCGGGGAAGCGGGAAGTAGTGGACCGAGACCAGGTCGAAGGCGTTGGCCGGGGGCGGCGCGGTGGTCAGGTCGCCGCGTTTCCACGACACCCGCCCCTTGACGTCCGCTCCAGCTGTGGCCGCGCGCTTCAGGGCGACCTGGGAGATGTCGACCGCGGTGACCAGCCAGCCCCGTCGGGCCAGCCACAGCGCGTCCGCGCCCTCGCCGCAGCCCACGTCGAGCGCCTGTCCGGGCGGCAGGTCGGTCAGTTCCGTGAGCAGGACGCCGTTGGGGTTGCCGCTGAAGAGCTGGGGCTGGCTGCCGTACCTGTTGTCCCAGAACTGTGCGTCCATGATGGGTCTCCTCGGTGGTGGGGCGAACGGGGCGGGTTGGCCCGCTCCGCCACCAAGGTGCCCCGACCGTGGGGGTAGCGGCAAAGTTTGTTGCGGGAACGGCAAAGACGGGGGTCAGGCGGGATGGTCGTAGACCAGGGTGTGGCGCCAGAACAGGCGTCTGCGCACGCGTGCGCCGGGCAGTTCCCGGGCGGCAGCGGCGCGGATCCGGGCGAGGGTCTCCGGTGGTTCCGCGGTGGGCGCGCGCATGTGCGGCGGCGGTTCGGCGGCCGGGGCGGGATGTTTGAGCAGGCCGATGAGCGGGTTGAGCAGGAGTGAGACCAGACCGGTCAGTTGGTCGGCCGGTCCTTCGTCGCGATGGCAGCCCACGACCACCAGCCGCCCGCCGGGGTTCAGGCTGGCGCGCAGCTCGCGCAGGGTCGGTTCCAGGGGCAGGTGGTGCAGGACGGCGACCAGGGTGATGGCGTCCCAGCGCCGTTCGGGGTCTCGGCCCTCGAAGCCCGCCCGGTTGACGGTCACCCCGGGGGTGTCCGCGAAGCGGGCCGAGGCGATGGCGGCGGTGCCCGGATCGGGTTCTAGTCCTATGACCGAATCCGCCCGGCGGCGCAGGAGGGCGAGCAGGTTCCCGGTGCCGCATCCAACGTCCAGGACCTCGCGCGCCCCGCTGGCCGCGACCTTGCGCACCACCCACGGCGCGTAGAGGTCGTTGTGGCTCCACGGATGGCGTTGGTTGAAGCGGTCCAGCCGGGTGATGAGGGTTGTCAGCAGGGACATGCGGTCAGGGTAGAGGCGCACGGGACGTTCGGCTGGCGCGGTCAGGTCCAGCCGAACCGGGCCCAGCCCCCGGCGAGGTTGGCCGACGAGAGGAACCCGAAAGCGCCAACGGGCTGTTCAGGGGCTGTGGAGCGTAGTATGCCGGTTGGCGCTCAGGGCCATGGGGTGGCGGAGAGCTGTTCGATCAGGGGAGGGCCGGTAGTGACCGGAGGGGCGTGGAGGTGGCGCGGGACCATCGACGTCTGGCTGGTGGTCGCCGCGGGCGGAGCCATAGGCGGAATCGCCCGCTACGGGCTGCTCGTGCTGTTCCCGCGTACCGGTACCGGTTTTCCCTGGGCCACGTTCTTCGAGAACGTTGCGGGCTCCTTTGCGATTGGGGTCATGATCGTTCTGATCACCGAGTTCATACGTCCGCACCGGCTCCTGAGGCCTTTTCTGGGGGTAGGGGTACTGGGAGGGTTCACCACCTTCTCCACCTACGCCGTGGACGTGGTCTCCCTGGTGGACGCGGGCGCGCCACGTACCGCCCTGGTCTATTTGTTCGTGACTTTGGCCGCGGCGTTGCCGGCGGCCTGGGCGGGGATGACCCTCACCCGCGCCACCGCTGCCTACCGCCGCAACCGAACCGCACGCAAGGTGAAGGAGCCCCGCTGATGGAGCTGTCCGGACCGGCACTGCGCCTGACCGTCTACATCGGTGACAGCGACACCTGGCACCACAAGCCGCTCTACACCGAGATCGTGCACCGCGCCCACGCCGCTGGGCTCGCCGGAGCCAGCGTCTTCCAGGGGCTGGAGGGGTTCGGGGCCTCCAACCACATCCACACCACGCGGATCGTGTCGCTGTCGCAGGACCTGCCCTTGGCCGTGGTCATCATCGACGAGCCCGAACGCGTGCGCGCTTTCCTGCCCCAGCTCGACGAGCTGGTCACCGAGGGGATGGTCACCTTGGACGAGGTCGAAATCGTCCGCTACACCGGGCGCGGCGGCGAACGGTGATCGCCGAGTTCGCGGTCGTCGGGGCGGGCGCGGCGGTGGGGGCCGTCCTGCGCTACGTGCTCGACCAAGCAGTGCAGCGCCGCAATGACTCGGTGATGCCCTGGGGGACCTTCACCGTCAACGTCATCGGCTCCCTGGTCTTTGGGTTCCTCATGGCGGGGATGCTCGCCGGAGCGGTACCGGAGTTGGTGGTGCTGGCGGTGGGGACCGGCTTGTGCGGGGCACTGACCACCTTCAGTACCTTCAGCTACGAGACGCTGCGTCTGGCCGAGTCCGGGGCCCGCGTGTACGCGCTGGTCAACATCGCCGTCACGGTCCTGGCCGGGTTGGGCGCCGCGGTACTGGGATGGACGGCGGCGCTCGCGGTGTGGCCTCAGCCCTCACCGCTCTGACCTCGGCCCTCCGCGACGGGTGGCCGGAGCCGAAGGCGCCTGCGCCGTCTGGGGAAATCCCCTGGTCCGCCCGCTGCGAGCACCTCTAGGGTCTGGACATGGCCCGACTGCGCGACATCGTCCTGGACTGCCGCCATCCCGCCTCGCTGGCCCGGTTCTGGGCCGCGGCGATGGAGGGGTACGCCGTGGCGCCCTATGACGAGGAGGAGCTGGCCCGGCTGCGCTCGGTAGGGGTGTTCGACCCCGAGGACGACCCCCAGGTGATGGTGGAGGGTCCGCCCGGGAGCCCGTCCTTCTTCTTCCAGAAGGTTCCCGATCCCAAGGCCGTCAAGAACCGCATGCACGTTGACCTGGTCGGCGACGGTGCGGAGCTGGAGCGGCTGCTGGCTCTGGGCGCCTCGGTGGTGGCCCGCCACCCCGATCTGGTGGTGCTGGCCGACCCCGAGGGCAACGAGTTCTGCCTGATCGACGACTAGCTCGCCCCGAGGGCCAGGGGATCCGGTTCAGGGTGTGTTCAGGGCCATCCCCCATGGCATTCTGGCCGTTCGTGTTAGATTCTGGCCATGCAGTCAGAAAATAAGCCAGATGGCCAGAAGCGGTCCTTCATCGAGGAGGCGCGGCGGGCGCAGATCATCGAGGCGGCGATCGAGACCATCGCCGAGGTGGGCTACCCCAACGCCTCCCTGGCCCGGATCGCGCGGACGGCGGGGATCAGCAAAGGCGTGATCTCCTACCACTTCAACGGCAAGGACGAGCTGATGGATCAGGTGGTGACGGGCGTCTACACGGAGATCGCGGAGACGGTCGTCCCCCGGATCCTGGCCCAGGACAGCGCCTCGGCGATGCTGCGCACACACGTGCGGAGCGTGGCCGAGTACGGACTGGCACACCGCGGTCGCCTGGCGGCCGTCGCCCAGGTCTTCATCCACGCGCGTGACGCCGAAGGCAACCCCCGGTTCGGGGGACGCCAGGCCGAACCGCTCTACGAGTCCCTGGAGGGGCTCTACCGGAGAGGCCAGGAGAGCGGGGAGCTCCGCGACTTCGACGCGCGGGTGATGGCGGTCAGCCAACAGGCGTCCATCGACGCCATGTTCGAGTACTGGCGGGTCAACCCCGACCACGACCTGCTCGCGCACGCCGACGAACTGGGCGAACTCCTGGTCCGTGCCACCCGAGCCGACTGAACGCCACTGGCCCTCGCACACCCCGACCAACGAGGGCGTCATGACACAGCAGAAGGCACCACCAACCACCATGGCTCCGGGGCCGACCACCCGGGCGCGCCTGTTCTTCGTCGACAACCTGCGGGTCGTGCTGACCGTCCTGGTCGTCCTGCACCACGCGGCTCTCACCTACAGCAACATCCCGCTCTGGTTCTACATCGAGCCCGCGCAGGACCCCAGCGGGCATGCTCTGGACCTGTTCATCATCCTCAACCAGACCTTCTTCATGGGCATGTTCTTCCTGCTCGCCGGTTACTTCGTACCCGGGGCGGCGGATCGCCGGGGCCGACGCGGGTTCACGCGTGAACGCCTGGTGCGCCTGGGCGTGCCCCTGCTGCTGTTCGTAATCCTGCTGCGCCCTCTGGCCTCGGCGCCCAGTTACACGACACTGCTGGCCACCGAGCCCGACCTGCCGTACTGGCTGTTCTACCTGTTCACGATCGCCCCCGGGCCGCTGTGGTTCGCCGAGGTCCTGCTGGTGATGAGCCTGGTCTACGTGCTGATCCGCCGATTCCGCGAGCGCCGCTCCACCACGGTGGTCGACGTGACCGGGTTCGACGCGGGGGCCGGGGTGGCGGCGCGGGCGGAGCGTCCCGCCAACACCGCCCCGCTGAACTGGTTTGGCATGGGCTGGTTCGTCCCGTTCATGCTCTTCGCGGTGGGCCTGGCCCTGGTCACCATCGCCTGGCGGTACGCCTTCCCCGCCTCGTACTGGCCGATCGTGGGGCTGCCCAGCCCGGGCTACCTGCCCCAGTACGCCGCCCTGTTCGCCCTGGGTGTGTTCGCCTACCGCCGGAACTGGCTGATTCGGCTGCCGAACTCGGCCGGCTGGGGCGGCCTGGCCGTCGCGTTGGTGAGCCTGATCGGCCTGGGGGCGTCGGTGATCGTCCTCGGTGAGGCGGCCATGGTCCCCCGCACCTGGCAGTCGATGGTCGGCGTCCCGGTGGAGACCTTCTTCGCCATGGGCGTGATGTTGGCGCTGGTGGTGTTCTTCCGGCGCTTCCTCAACCGGAGCAACCGCTTCCTGAAGTTCCTCGCCGACAACGCCTTCGCGGTTTACGTCCTTCACTCCGTGGTGCTGGTCTGGGTCGGGGTGGCACTGAGCGGCTGGGAGGCCGGCGCTCTGGTCAAGTTCTTCGGGCTGGCCGCCCTGTCCGTGCCCCTGTGCTGGGCCGTTGCCGGTGCCGTCCGCGCGATCCCGGGGGTCAAGCGCATCCTGTGATCCCGGAACCGGCCTGAGCCCCTCCACCCGTGCCCGCCCTGTTCAGGGTCCCGGGCGCAGGTGGAGTTCGGTGATCTGGGCGTCGCGCGGCAGATCCAGGGCCTGGACGACGGCCCGGGCCAGGGTGGCGGGCTGGATGCACGCCGCGGGGTCGTAGTCGCGTCCGAACGCACCGCGGACCTCGCGCAGCAGTTCGGTGGCGGTTGCGCCGGGGTGGACGCTGGTCACCCGGACCCCGTGCGGTCCCTCCTCCTGGCGCAGGGAGCCCGCCAGCTCGCTCAGGCCCGCCTTGCTCGCGGCGAAGGCCGACCAGTCCGGCACCGCGTGCAGGCCGGGGGAGGCGTTGACCAGGACCACGTGCCCTCGGTTGGCGCGCAGGGCGGGCAGCAGCAGGCGGGTGAGTTCGGCGGCCGAGACCAGGTTGACCGCCAGTACCTCCCACCACAGATCCGCCGGGGAGTCCGCGACCGAGGCGACCGGGGAGACCCCGGCGCAGTGCACGAACGCGTCCAGTTCCGCCAGTTCCGGGAGGTCGGCCACCACATCGGCGAGGGACTCGGGGTGGCGCAGGTCGGCGCGCAGCGGGCGCACCAGCGAATGCTCATCAGAGAGCTCGGCGAGGCGGTCGGCGTCACGGCCCAGAGCCACCACCGTCCTCCCCTTCCGGATCAGAGCCTCCACCAGCGCCGTGCCGATCCCGCCCGTCGCCCCGCTCACCAGGACGGTGCCCCCGGCAGAGGGTGTCTCTCGTGCCTCGTTCGCCTGCATGACGGGCATCCTGGCACATGGCTCAGCCCAGGGCCACGGGTTTGGGGGCGTACGGTCACACCGCTGGAAGGGCCCGTGGCCAGTCGAGAGGAACGCATGCTCGCCGGTGGGCTCTACCGCGCCGACGACCCCGAGAAGCACGCCAAGGACGTGGCCGACCACGCCGGCGAGGCAGGCACGGGGCGACGGATCTTAGGGGCAGCGGGTCAGGTGGGCCGGGGTGACCTCGCAGACCACCTCCCAACCCAGGTGTTCGTACAGGCCGTGGCCGTCCTCGGTGGCCACCAGCAGACCGGTGTACACGCCCTGGGCCCGGGCTGTGCGGCCCAGGGCGTTCATGACCGCCCTGGCCAGGCCGTGCCGCTGGTGCTCGGGTTCGGTGATCACCTTGTCGAAGACCGCCGTGTCCTCGTGGGTCGACATCAGCGCGCTGGCCGCCGTGGTGCCCTCGGGGGTCAGCACCCGGCCCCGGCGGTGGGTGCCGTTGCGGTTGGGCCGGTAGGCGTAGGGCTCCGGTACCGGTACCGGAACGGGTGAGAGTTCCACACACATGAGGTACTCGGGCCCCCCGACCCGCCAGCGCGGGTCCAGGGCCGCGAGGGCCTCCTCCCGCGGTCCGCACACCTTGAGCCAGCTGTCCGGGGCAGACAGGAAACGGGAGAGCTCAGCCGCACGGCGGGCATCGGGCAGTACGTGCCGGACACGGTGGCCGGGCACCCCCACGTCGAGCCGGTGTCCGTGCGGAACCCGTACCGGGGCGGGTACGCCCCGGGTCAGGGCCCAGCCGTGTACCCAGTGTCCGACCAGTCGGCGGACCCGGGAGGAGGCGCGGGAAGAGGACGAGGAGGGGGAGAAGGGGCGACGGGGCGGTGCGGAAGGGCGTGGTGCGCTCGAGGCCATGCCTCCATCCTCCCCACCGGGCCCGCTCCGTGGTCGCCCGTGGCCGAACATGGCCGTCCCCCGGTGTGGCCGCCACCGGGGGACGGGAACCGTGCGCGGGCTCTGGGAGGCCCCTACCCGGTCGTGACCGGCTCGGGGTCGCCGCTGGCGAACTGGGTCCGGTGGAGTTCGGCGTAGCGTCCGCCGCGGGCCAGCAGCTCGGTGTGGGTGCCGCGCTCGACGATCCGTCCGGCCTCGACCACGAGGATGGCGTCGGCGGCGCGGATGGTGGACAGCCGGTGGGCGATGACCAGGGCGGTGCGCCCCTCCAGGGCTTCGGCCAGGGCAGCCTGGACGGCGGCCTCGGAGGTGGAGTCCAGGGCGGAGGTGGCCTCGTCGAGGATGACCACCTCGGGTCCGGCCAGGAGGAGCCGGGCGATGGTCAGGCGCTGGCGTTCGCCGCCGGAGAAGCGGTAGCCGCGTTCGCCGACCACCGTGTCCAGGCCGTCGGGCAGGTCGGCGACCAGGGTGGCCAGGCGGGCGCGGCGCAGGGCGTCCCAGATCTGTTCGTCGCTGGCTTCGGGGGCGCCCAGGCGCAGGTTGGCGCGGATGGACTCGTGGAACAGGTGGCCGTCCTGGGTGACCATGCCCAGGGTGGCTCGGATGGAGTCGAAGGTGAGGTCGCGCACGTCCGTTCCGGCCAGGCGGACGGTGCCCTCGTCGACGTCGTACAGGCGCGGGGTGAGCTGGGCGATGGTGGATTTTCCCGCGCCGGAGGAGCCGACCAGGGCCACGGTCTGGCCGGGTTCGACGCGGAAGGACACCTCGCGCAGGACCGGGCCGTGTTCGGTGGTGTCCAGGGTGGCGACCTCCTCCAGAGAGGCCAGGGAGACCTTGTCGGCGGTGGGGTAGCCGAAGGTGACGTCGTCGAACTCCAGGGAGACCGGTCCGGCGGGGACCGGGCGCGCGTCCGGTTTCTCGTCCACCAGCGGTTCGAGGTCGAGGACTTCGAAGACCCGGCTGAAGCTGACCAGGGCGCTCATGACCTCCACCCGGGCGCTGGCCAGGGCGGTCAAGGGGGCGTACAGGCGGGTGAGGAGCATGCCCATGGCCACGACGGTTCCGGCGTCGAGCTGGCCGCGCAGGGCGTAGAAGCCGCCCAGGCCGTAGACCAGGGCGAGGGCGAGCGCGGAGACCAGGGTCAGGGCGGTGAAGAACACCTCCTGGACCATGGCCGTGCGCACGCCGATGTCGCGGACGCGGCTGGCGCGGCGGGCGAACTCGGCGGACTCCTCGTCGGGTCGGCCGAAGAGCTTGACCAGGGTGGCGCCGGGCGCGGAGAAGCGCTCGGTCATCTGGGTGCCCATGGCGGCGTTGTGGATGGTGCGTTCGCGTTCGATCCTGGCCAGGCGGGCGCCCATGCGGCGGGCGGGCAGGACGAAGACCGGCAGGAGCAGGAGCGCGATCAGGGTGATCTGCCAGGACAGGGTCATCATGACGACCAGGGCCAGGAGCAGGGTGACGAGGTTGCTCATCACCCCGGACAGGACGTCGCTGAAGGCGCGTTGGGCGCCGATGACGTCGTTGTTGAGCCGGCTGACCAGGGCGCCGGTGCGGGTCCGGGTGAAGAAGGCGACCGGCATGCTTTGGACGTGGTCGTAGACGGTGGTGCGCAGGTCCAGGATGAGGCCTTCGCCGATGCGGGCGGACAGCCACCGCACGATCAGGGCCAGTCCGGCTTCGGCGATCGCGACCAGGGCGATGAGCCCGGCCAGGAAGAGGATGGGGTTGAGGGCCGATCCGCCGACGATGGCGTTGACGACCTCACCTGCCAGCAGCGGAGAGGCCACGGCGAGGGCGGCCATGAACACGCTCAGGGCGAGGAACCAGCCGAGTTGGCGGGAGTGGGGGCGGGCGAAGGAGGCGATTCTGCGTAGGACCGGCAGGGAGAAGGGCCGCTGGTCCTCTTGCGCGTGCATTGCGTGGTAGATCGAGTTCCACGCTGCCATTTCCATGCTCATGGGGTTCACCGGTCCGTTCGTTTGGTTACCCCTGAACCGTAAGACCTCAACATTAGTTGAGGTCAACCGCCAAAGAAGATTCCCTTTAATTCCCTTTGCGTCTCTCATTCAGGGAAGGTTAGAGTATTTTTAGGAACTATAGAGAGGTCGCATGGCATGAGTTCGATCTATCGAACCGAGGCTGCGGGGCTACGGCTCCAGGAGCGGTACCGCCAGGCCCTGGCTGACGGACCGGTCCCTGCCCGACAGCTGTACGTGCCCACCCGGGAGGGAAGGACCTTCGTGCTCGCCTGCGGCGCCGAGCAGGCCGCGCCACTGGTGCTGCTGCACGGTTCGGGAGCCAACAGCAGCGCCTGGTTCGCGGACCTGCCCGCCTGGTCGGAGCACTTCCGGGTGTACGCGGTGGACCTGGTCGGCGAACCCGGCCTGAGTGCACCCTCCCGCCCCGACCTGTCCGCCGGCGCCAGCGCACTGTGGCTGGACGACGTCTTCGCGGGGCTCGGTCTGGAGAGCGCCGCGCTGGTGGGGGTGTCCCTGGGTGGCTGGACGGCGCTCGACTACGCGATCCGCCGCCCCGGCCGGCTCACCCGGCTGTCTCTGTTGTGCCCTGGAGGAGTGGGTGCCCAGCGGCAGTGGCGGATACTGGGCGCGGCCCTGCTGAGCCTGTTCGGCCACCGGGGCAAACGCCTGTCCGCCCGGTTGATGACCGGCTTGGACCAAGCCGGGGACCGGGCGGTACTGGAGGCGGTGATCGAGAACTTCGACCAGTTCCGCCCGCGCACCGAACACCTTCCTATCTTCCCGGACGAGGCCCTGCGCGGGCTGGAGCTTCCGATCCAGGTGACCGTGGGCGAGCGCGACCGGATGTTCGACTCCGCCCGAACCGCCCGCCGCTTCGGCGAGTGCGTCCCGCACGCACAGGTGCGGGTGCTGCCCGGGGTCGGCCACGCCGTCATGGGCCAGACCGACCCGCTCCTGGTGTTCCTGCGGGGCTGAGAGCGTCGGACGCCCGAGCGGGGCGGTTCAGCCGCGCTCCGCCCCGCCCCGGCCGACCGTTCCGGCGCTGACCGCGTTGGCGGCCACGATCGCCAGGATCGCCACCCCCTCCACCCAGTGCAGGGTCTGGTCCAGCACCAGCCAGCCCGCCAGCGACGCCATCACCGGATGGACGCTCATGAACAGCCCGAAGAAACGGGCCGGGACCCGGCGCAGCGCGTACAGGTCGCCCAGGAACGGCACCATCGAGGAGAGCACGCCCGCCACGGCCGCGCAGGCCAGTGCCACCAGTGTGGGCGGGTTCAGGTACAGCACGGCGATACCAACCGGCACGAACACCAGCGCCGAGACCCCCGCGGCCGCCGCCGAGCCCTCGATACCCGGCAGGCGCTGCCCCACCGTCCGGTTGAGCAGGATGTAACCCGCCCAGCAAGCGGCCGCGACCAGGGCCAGAGCGATCCCGAAGTAGTCGGTGGAGGGCTGCGGGCGCATCAGGACCACCACCGCGCCACCGGCCACCAGCGCGCACGCCAGGTCGGTCCAGCGGCGCGAGGCGGCCAGGGCCACCGCCAGCGGACCGAGGAACTCCAGGGTGACCGCCAGCCCCAGCCCGATGCGGTCGATGGCCAGGTACAGGGCCAGGTTCATCGACCCGAACACCACCGCCATCGACAGCACCGGCCACCACTGCGCCCACGTGAACGAACGCAGCCGGGGCCGCCCCACCGCCATCAGCACCACGCCCGCCACCCACTGGCGGACGGCCACCACCCCGACCGGTCCGATCACCGGGAAGGCCAGGGCGCCGGTGGCCGCGCCGACCTGGTTGGAGGTGCCGCCCAGCAGCATCACGGCCATGCCCCGCAAGCTCCGCGAACCCGTACCCGTGCCGGTCCCCGTGGTGCCGTGCTCGCTCTGTCCGGTGTCGGTGGAAGTCGTCATGGGGCGAGCATCCGCCCAACTCTCACATACGCAAAATGCATATGAGTGAGCATCTATACGCTGGAGTCATGGATCTCGAACTCCGTCACCTGCGCTGCCTCGTGGCGATCGTGGACACCGGCAGCTTCAGCGACGCCGCTCTCGAACTCGGGGTCTCCCAGGCGGCGGTGTCACGGACCCTGGCCGCGCTGGAGGGCATCCTCGGGGCACGGCTGCTGCACCGCACCAGCCGCAACGTCACCCCGACCACGGCGGGGGTTCAGGTGCTGGCCCGCGCCCGTCACCTGCTGTCCGAGGCCGACAACCTGGTCAGCGAGGCCAGCACCGGGCACACCCGGCTGCGGGTGGGGCACGCCTGGTCGGCGGTGGGCCGCCACACCGCCGAGTTCCAGCGCCGCTGGGCCGACCTATACCCGGACGTGGCCCTGCACCTGATCCGTACCAACACCCCCACCGGCGGGCTGGCCGAAGGGTTGTGCGACCTGGCGGTGGTGCGGGCGGCCTTCGACGGCAAGCGCTTCGACAGCGCGGTGGTCGGGCACGAGCGGCGGCACTGCGCGATGGCCGCCGACGATCCCTGGGCGCGGCGCCGCTCGCTGCGCCTGGCCGAACTCTCCGAAAGACTGCTGCTGTTCGACCGGCGCACCGGGACCACCACCGCCGACCTGTGGTCGGCGGGCGCGCGCCCGGTCATGGAACACGTCAACGACATCGACGACTGGTTGGCGGAGATCGCCACCGGGCGGGCGGTCGGTATCACCCCGGAGAGCACCGCCACCCAGTACCGGCGCGACGGCATCGTCTTCCGGCCGCTGCGTGATGCCCCGCTCATCCCGGTGCGGCTGGTCTGGCGGCGGCACGACCCGCACCCGGCCACGCACGCCGCCGTGGCACTGCTTTCGGAGCTGTACCGGAAGAGTCCGCACGGGGCGAAGGGGCGCTGACGGCCCCGCTGGAAGTGAGGGCTCAGTTCGGCGGTTGCCAGGCCGGGTCGCGGCCGATGAAGGCCATCAGCCGGTCCTGCGCGGAGGCTTCTGGGGACACCGGCACGGCCGGACCGTACTCCCCGCTCTCGCGCAGGATCTGCTCGACCGGTCCCATCTCCGCAAGGACGGCCGCGCAGCGTTCCTGGCCCAGGTCCGGCTCCCGGCCGAGCGCCTTCGCCAGGTCCCAGGAGTGCATCCAGACGTCGGCGGTGTAGAACTCGTCGATCGCCTCGTCCACGGGTTTCTCACCGAGCTCGGGGGCGCTGAGCACGCGCCCCTCAGGGTTTTCGAGGATGTCCTGGATACGGGCGACGTGCTGCCGCCAGGCGCCGACCGGGTCGGCCCCGACGTCCAGTTCCGCAAGCGTGATCCCGGCGCCCTCCAGGAATTCGCCGGGCCACTCGACCAGGTGCCGCACCACGTCGAGCGCCGTCCAGTCCGCGACCGGGCTGGGCCGCTCCCAGTCACCGGCTGAGGCCGATTCAGCCAACTCGGTGATGAGGGCCGCGTCGTCCGCGTGCCGCTGGGCCGGTCCCGTCGAATCCCGCGTCATCTCCGTCTCCTTCCACGACCCGCTCGTGGAACCTGTCGTACCCGTCGTTGGTCCAGGCAGACGCACACGATGAAGGGTCGCCGACCACGAAAGCGGTGCGCGCCCCCATGGCGTGCGTTCCTCTTCGAACCCCGGGTCTGCTCGGCACGTCCCGGGTGGGTCTCTCAGTGGGCGGAGACGAAGCGGCGCCCAGTGGGCTGCTGAACGGGGCCGGAGTGGTCATCCTGGCGCTCGGCCCCGGGGATCTTGGCGGTGAGGACCTGAACGCTGGTGTCCTCCGGGGCCAGCAGCAGCGCGCGGGCGAGGGTGGCCTCGGTCCGGGCGAGGAAGCGCATGACCAGCGGCAGGGTCAGGGCGAACAGCATCCCGCCGACCATGTAGATCACCAGGGTGGCCAGGGCCGGGTACTCGGGCAGGACGAAGGTGCCCACGTCGGTGTAGCCGGGGATGAAGTACAGCGACCATCCCCAGAGCGGGTAGAGCACTCCGCCCAGGGACAGCGCCCACCAGATCACGGAGACGATGAAGGCGACCGCGGCCAGGGGGAGGCGCAGCAGGGCGTGCAGGGCGTCCAGCCAGCTGCGGGAGCAGGAGATCGGGTTCAGTAACTGGCGCAGCGGACCGACGCCCTTGGGCGGTGTCCGGTAGGGCAGACGCATCACCGGTCGGCCGTACAGGTCCGAGAGGCGGATGCGGTCCACGTGCGCCAGGCCCCGGGCCATGACCAGGACCACGGACAGCAGCACCAGACCCACGAAGATCACGGCGGTGCCGATCCCGAGGGCCAGTCCGCTCAGGACGAGGCCGAAGGAGATGACGGCGAGCGGGAAGCCCAGGAGCACGTAGCGGGTGTCACGGCCGAGGCGGGCGAAGAGGGTCGCGTGCATACCTGCGACGCTACGCATGGGCGCATTCCTCGTCAGGGCCGCAGACGTGAGTGTCGGAGGTGGTGCTGGCCCCACCCCGCTACGGGTGTGGTGGCGCCCCTGGGGCTGGAATGGGATCAGTTGAGCAGGGAGTCGAGCACGTCCGTGAATCCCACCTGCCCGAGGCCGTTGATCAGCAGGAAGAAGCCGACGATGCCGATGATCCAGGCCAGGGCCTCACGCGAGCCGGAGTCGATCTTCTCCCGCCAGCGGTCGAGCCTGGGGCGCAGCCGCTCTCCGAAGAGGCGGTGGCCCAGGTAGAGCAGGACCGGGGGCAGCACCATCACCAGGTTGTAGGCGGCCAGCATCGGCACCCAGGTGTGGGCGGCCAGCCCGGCGGTGCCCATGATGCCGATGGCACCGAGGTAGGGGAAGGCGGTTCCGGCCTCCAACAGGCCGGTGGCCAGTCCCAGACCGATCATGGTGGTGGTGCGCAAGGAGGCCGGGCGGCGCGGGGCGCGTTTCTTGGTCGGCATCACCCAGGAGTAGGCGAACAGGCCGCCGCCCAGGATCACCATGGCCCAGCCGGTGGCGGGGTTGTCGGACAGGCCGGAGAGCCGGTCCAGGGCCGCGTTCAGGCCCAGCATCAGCGCACATCCGAGGGTGAAGTAGAAGAGCGCCACCGTGCCCAGGTAGGCGAAGAGGGGGCGGGCGATCGATCGGGCCCCGCTCAGCAGCACGAAGAGCGTGACGCCCAGGGTGGCGGGGCTCAGGGTGTCCAGAAGCGCCAGTCCGGCGACCGGCAGCAGTACTTCCAGGGGTGGCACGGGATCCTCCTCGCTTCTTTTTCACACGACTGTGCTAAAAAGAAAGCGTGCCCAAGATCGTCGACCACGAAGAACGCCGCCGCGAGCTCGCCGAAGCCCTGTGGAGGGTGATCGTCGCCTCCGGCCCGCAGGCCGTGTCCATCCGTAGCGTCGCCGCCGAGGCGGGGCTGTCCCCAGGGGCGCTGCGCCACTACTTCCAGACCCGCGAGGAACTCCTGGTCTTCGCCATGGACCTGTCCGAGCAACGCGTGATCCAGCGGATGCGGGAGTACTCACGCACCCTGGACCCCGACCTGCCCGTCATCGAGCGGGTCGCCGGGTTCGCCGAGCAGATGCTCCCCCTGGACGAAATGCGCCACGCCGAGTTCCGCGCCTGGGAGGCAGCCGGAGCGCTCGGTGAAGGAGACCCCCGACGCGAGGAGCGCTGGACCCAGCAACGCGGCCTCTACCGTCGACTCGTCGGCGCGCTCGGCGGGCTACCGCCCCTGGAGGACCCCGAGCAGGAGCACTCCGATCCCTGGCTGGAGACCTGGGCCGAGTTCCTGCACACCTACGTCGACGGCCTCGCGATCCAGATGATGCTCGCCTCGTCCCAGGTCCCCCCGGAGACCGCCAAGGCACGGCTGCGCGCCTTCCTCGCCCACATCGAGTCCACCCGAGCGGCCGAGGGCGCCGGGTGAGGGAGAGCGGCAAGCGGGTCAGACCGCCTGGAGGTGGAAGTCGGCGTCAACAGCGTCGGAGGCCGCAGGGGATCCGTCGGCGCCGGTCACCGCCTCCACCCGCAGCCCGGCCTCCTCGGCCAGGGACTCGAATTCGGACCGGGTGTACCAGTGCAGTAGCCAGGGGCGTTCCTCCACCGTGCTCTGACCGCCGCGGTGCCGTTCGTAGCGCAGCACGCTCAGCTGGGTGCGCGCCGCCTCGTCCCGTTTCTGGGACACCACCGCCACGCTGAGCTTCGATCCGTCGTCGGCGGTGGCGACCCTGGCCCGACCGAGCTGGTCGGCGGGAAGGGGTTCGGGCACGGCCAGGGGCACCAGTGCCCGGCCGCCCTCGTTCAGGTGGGCGCGGATGCCCCGGAGGAGTGGCGCGGTCACTTCGCGGGCTTGGCCATACTGGAGTGCGCAGTGAAGTGGAACCGAGGGGGAACAGGGCGTGAGCACTATGCACAACGGCGGGGGAGTGCCGGGCGAACGGCCCGAGATCGGGTTCCGGGCCGCGGTGGCCAGCGATGTTCCCGCCCTGGTCGCCCTGGTCAACTCCTGCTACCGGGGCAACAGCTCCCGTCAGGGCTGGACGACCGAGGCTGACCTCCTCGACGGCCAGCGGGTGGATGCCGACGCCATGACCGAAGTACTCGGCCGCACCAACACCCTGGTCCTGGTGGGGGAGTCTGAGGGGGAGATCGTCACCTGCTGCGAGTTGCAGCGCAGCATCAACGGGGCGTACTTCGGGATGTTCTCGGTGCGCCCCGAACTCCAGGGGGCGGGCCTGGGGCGGGTCGTCCTGGCCGAGGCCGAGCGCATGGCTGCCCTGGAATGGGGCTGCCGCCTGATGCGGATGAAGGTCCTCAAGCAGCGGCCCGAGCTGATCGCCTGGTATGAGCGGCGCGGCTACACCAGCACCGGCAAGACCGAGCCCTTCCCCTACGGTGACGAGGCCTTCGGCATGCCCAGACGGGACGACCTGGCCTTCGTCGAACTCACCCGGGAACTGCCCGCCGAACTGTAGGGGCTCGTTCCAGGGGTGCGGGTCAGGCCTGTTCCAGGTTGGCCGACATCCGCTCCAGGACGTTGACGGTGTCCCGGTACTCCTGGTCGCTGACGCCCGCGCACAGCCGGCTGCGTGTCTGCTGGACCTTCGCCAGGAGGTCGTCGTGGGCCCGGTGGCCCTCGGGGGTCAGTTCCAGGGCGACCAGGCCGCTCACCCAGCCGCGCTGGCGCAGGGTCTCCACCGCCGGGGCCACGGTGGACTCGTCCTCGTCCAGGAACGGCGCCAGACGCTGATCCAGTTGGAGCACGGTGCCGGGTTCGCCGTGCAGGGAGTTGAGCGCCTGCCACTGGCGGCGGTCGAGGGACTCCGCGGCCAGGACCCGGTCGAAGTCGTTCTCGATGAGCCGGTCCAGGTGTTTGAGCCAGAATCCGATCGGTAGGTCGGACATGGTTCCTCCGGATAGCCGATGACTGCGTCCCGACAGGTCGAAGATATATCGCCGGTTCACGCCGCGGCCAGCCTCCACGGCGAAAGTCGAAGGCGTGTGTCGGTGGCGATCGCTAACCTGCCGTCCATGTCCGATCTACCCGCTTCACCCCCCGGTCTGCGGATCGTGCGCGGCGACGCGACCGCCCCGCAAGCCCGCGGCCCCAAGATCATCGCCCACGTGTGCAACAACCGGGGTGGCTGGGGGAAGGGCTTCGTGCTGTCCCTGTCCAAACGCTGGCCCGAACCCGAACGCGACTACCGAGCCTGGCACCGCGGGCGTTCCGGCAACGACTTCGCGCTGGGCGCGGTCAGGCTGGTCCCGGTCCGCCCCGACATCCACCTGGTTCTCGGGCAGGGCGCCCGGTCCTTCAGGGGCGGGGTGAATGCCCGCTCCCGCGGAGCGGGTCAGAAACAGGTGGACCACCCCCGGGGCGGTCCACCGTCTCACCCCCTTCCACGGCGCGGCGCACCAGGACCACCAGCCAGGAGTTCAAAGAGCGGTCATCGGCGCGGGCAGCCTCCACGGCCTGGGCGTGAAGATCGTCAGGAAGTCTCAGATTCACATGCTTCATGGGACCATCATTGAGCTAAAGTGGTCTCATGTCCAGGTTCCGGTTGTACCCCAAGCCAGCGCAGGAGAAGGTCATGCTCGACCACTGCGCGCAGGCACGGCACGCCTGGAACCTGGCCTGGCAGGTCAACACCGTCTACCGCAAGGGCGGATCGCGCCTGGGCAGGCCGCCCCGGTTCGCGGGTCTGTGCCAGATGCTGACCGAGGTACGGCGTGCCGACACCACCGGTATGGGGGCTGAGGAGGCTGACTACTTCGGTTGGGTGGCCTCGGGCAACGCTGACATCCAGCAGCAGGCGCTCAAGGACTTCGACCAGGCGCTCGCGAACTTCCTGGGCCGCTCGCACCGGTACCCGAAGCGGCGTAAGAAGTTTCGCAACGAGGGGTTCCGCGTCATCGGCACCGGCAGGGTCCCGGCGTTCACCCCCGCCGGTGAGCCGGTGCTCAACGCCAAGGGCAAACAGGTCCACGCCCGCACGGTGGTGGTACACAAGCTCAACAAGAAGTGGGCCCAGGCCAAGATCCCCGGATGCGGGTGGGTGAAGTTCCGCAACACCCGCCCCCGCCTGCCCGACGCCAAGTCATTCCGGGTGACCTACCGGCACGGCCAGTGGCACGTGGCGTTCGTGACCATCCCCGACCCCACTCCAGCGCCCGGCGATGGTTCGGTGGTGGGTATCGACCGGGGAGTGACCATCACCGCCGCCCTGTCCGACGGACGGATACTGAACTGCCCCGGCCTGTCCACGAAAGAGCTCGCCCAGCGCCGCAAACACGAGCGGCGCGCCGCCCGCGCCTCCAAGGGCAGCCCGCGCAGGCGGGCCGAGTACACCAAAGCCAACCGGTACCGCAGGAAGGAAGCCGACCGGCGTAAGGACTGGTGCGAGAAGACCTCGACCATGCTCGCCCGTTCCTTCGACACCATCCGGTTCGAGGATCTCAAGATCAAGAACATGACCCGCTCGGCCAAGGGGACGGCCGAAGAGCCTGGTAGGCGGGTGGCTCAGAAGACGGGGTTGAACCGGGCGATCCTCGCCCAGGGCTGGGGGCTCCTACGCACCCGGACCGGGCACAAGGCCTCGGGTCGGGTGCAGGACGTGCCCGCCCGAAACACCAGTGTGCGATGCAGTGACTGCGATTGGATCGACAAGAACTCGCGCAAGAGCCAAGCGTCGTTCGTCTGTTCCAACTGCGGTTTCTCCTGCAACGCGGACCTGAACGCCTCACTCAACGTCGCGGCAGGACAGGGCGCAAGCCCCGGGTCCAAGACCTGTGCCGGAGGGACACCACCCCGCAAGGGGATCGAGTGTCCGTGAACCTCAGCGGCTCCCGCTCTTGTGAGCAGGAGCTGTTGGAATCCCCCTTCTTCAGGAGGGGGAGGATGTCAAGTGGCCAACATGGTCGCCCAGAACGGAGTCCGGCACGGCAGCGGCGGGCCGCCGATCCGCTACGAGGCGCTCGCCACCTGCCTGGGCCTGCTGGCCGGGCAGGCCCACGAACTGGGTGCGACGGTGCACATGCCCCGGATCGGCTGCGGCCTGGCGGGAGGCAGTTGGAGCCGCGTGCAGCCGCTGATCGAGGAGCACCTCCTGGACCGGGGCGTGCGCGTCACCGTCTACGACGTGGACTGAGCGTGTGTACGGGACAGAGGAGGAGGGCAGCGGCGCTCACGAAACGCGGCACAGGATCGCGCCGCGGGGGATGACGAACACCCCGTCCGGGTGCTCGCTCCAGCGCTGCCAGCCTGCCGAGATCCACTCCAGGTCCGCCTGGCTCGCGATGCCCTTCTCGACCGCGCGGCGTCCCATGGTCGACTCCAGGATGCGGCGCGACCACATACCGCCCCACCAGGAACGACGGTCGGGCGCGGAGTGGTTCCACACCTCTGCGGTGTAGGTGACGTCCTCGAACCCGGCCGCGTGCGCCCAGGCGAGCATGTGGCGTCCGGCGTCGGGCTCGCCGCCGTTGGCGCGGGCGACCTTCTGGTACAGGTCCATCCAGGAGTCCAGTTCGGGCAGGCGCGGGTACCAGTGCATCGCCGAGTAGTCGCTGTCGCAGGCGGCCACCACGCCGCCGGGCCGGGCCACGCGGCGCATCTCGGCCAGGGCGCGCACCGGGTCAGCCACGTGCTGGAGAACCTGGTGGGCGTGGACGACGTCGAAGGTGTCGTCGGGCAGGTCCAGGTCGTGGACGTCACCAACCAGGAAGTCGATGTTCTCCGCGCCCGCCTCCTCGGCGTTGGCGCGGGCCTGGTCGACCGCCTCGGGGGAGGCGTCCACGGCGGTGATCCGCCCGGGCGCGACCCGGCGGGCGAGGTCGGCGGTGATGCTGCCGGGGCCGCATCCCACGTCCAGCAGGGAGCGCCCGGGGCTCATCTCTCCGAGTGCGTAGGCGGTGGAGTTCTCCGCGTTGCGCCACAGGTAGGAGAGGGTGACCGAGGGGTGCTGTCCGTGGGTGTACTCCGCCATCGCCTGCCGTCCTTCGTGTCGGGGGTTCGATCCGACCTTACCCATTCGTCTCTCTGAATGAGATAGATTTCTCGTATATTGAGATGGTTTCTCTGTGGCGGGTAACCCCCGAGAACACCCCTCCCCGACCGGTGCGCGCGCCACGCCCCGACATGAACAGGCAAGGGGAAGGGAGGAACACCCCTGGGACGCAGTGAGGCCGAAGGCCGCCAACCCGTGCAGAACATCACCGTGGCGCGCTCCGGGGGTGCCGCATCGCCGTACTCGTCGTCGGCGCTCAGGCGGAGGGCAGGCGCTCGGCCAGGGCTTCCAGGTCGGCGACGAACCAGCACTGGTTGCCGCGGTCGCACTCCCGCACGAGATCGCGGAAGGCGTCGCTGGCGGCCATCTGCTGCGAGACGTCCCCGACCACGGCCAGGCGGATCCGGTAGTTGGCGAACTTCTGTAGGAACTCGCCCGCCACTCCGGTACGCAACCGGAAGAAATCGGGGGCGAGGCGTTCGGCGGGCACTGCGACCCAGGCGACTCCGTGGTAGAAGGCGTCGCCCAGCACATCGGCGGCCTCACGCAGCGGAGAGCCCTCCGACGGGCAGAGCATGACCTGGTGCCCGCCGCCCATCCGGCGGGTTTCCGGAAGCGTCTCGGTTGTCGGCTCCGGTTCCGCTACCGCGGCGGGGTGCTGTTCGGGTGTTTTCGCAGAGCTCATGGCTGGTTTCCAGTGAGGGAGTCGATGTATCCCAGGAGCGTGGCGGTGGTGTCCAGGTCGCCCACGATGACCACCTTCAGCCGGGAGCGCTCCGGGTCGTGGACGACCTGGACGTGGGAGCGCCCGCGCTGTTCGGGGCGTCCAGTGACGGTGAGCAGGGTGGTCAGGCGATCGGCGGTGTTCCGGTCGACCCCGTCGACCTGGACCACGGTGGAGGCCTCCGCGTGCGGGGCCTCCTCGGTTGCGGGCGGTTGCTCCCCGGCCAGCGGACCGCCGGTGAACTCCTCCAGGTCCTGGCGTCGGATCCGGTACTGCTTGCCGATCCGGGTGGCCGCCAGGCGCCCCTCGCGGACGTAGGCGCGCACGGTCTTCACGTGCAGGCCCAGAAGGTCGGCGACCTGGTCCACCGAGTAGTACTGCTGGGTCATTCCTCGCCTCACCAGAGCTTTCTTGTTCCCTAAACTTCCCTAAGGGTACTTCATATCAAGGAAGGAATAAGCAGTTTTGAGAGTTCGGTGCGGAGATGAGGAACCGGGTACGGGTGAGGAGAGGGAAACATCCGGGGGAGACGGGGAGAGGGGAAGGCCATGGCCCTCCTGAACAAGATCACGCCGTGCCTGTGGTTCAACGGGCAGGCCGAGCAGGCGGTGACGTTCTACACCAACGTCTTCGAGAACTCACGCGTCCTCAAGACCACCTACTACGGCCCCGGCCTGCCGGTGCCCGAGGGGACCGTGCTGACCATCGAGTTCGAACTGGACGGCAACCCCTTCACCGCACTCAACGGCGGCGGGGAGTTCACCTTCGACGAGGCGGTGTCCTTCCAGATCATCTGCCGTGATCAGGCCGAGTCCGACCACTACTGGGACCGGCTCACCGACGGCGGCCAGGAGAGCCAGTGCGGCTGGCTCCGGGACCGGTTCGGCCTGTCCTGGCAGGTCTTCCCCGAGGAACTGAACACCCTGCTGGAGGACCCCGACCCGGAACGGTCGCACCGGGCCACCCAGGCCATGCTCATGATGCGCCGGATCGACCTGGACGTGGTCCGCCGGGCCGCCAACGGCACCTGAACGCCTGCCGCGGATCCGGCTTCTCAGTGACACAGGTCAGTGACGCAGGTCAGTGGCGCAGGGCGCAGTCGCCGCACAGGCCACCGTCCGGCAACCGGTAGTACAGACAGCAGGTGGTGCGCCGGAACACCGCCTGCCCCGACCGGTCCGTCCCCGTGTAGTGGCCGGTCCCGCTGAGCGAAGGCCGCTCCAACATCAGACGGACCACCTCCTCGGCCTCCGCGTGCTGCTCCGGTCGGGCAACGCCCAGGGCTCGGGCCGCCCCGGCCAGCGCAGCCGCGGTGTTGCCCCGCAGCAGGCCGGGGGAGATCCGCCCGACACCGGCCAACGCCGTTTCGACTCCGGTCAGCACCGACTCCACCACGGTCTCGTCCAACCACTCCGCGACCTCGGCGGGAACCGCGGAGATCGGCTCGGCCCGCTTCTGTGCGGTGCGAAGGGTCAGCGGCCCAGAACGACCGGGGTCGAAAAGCAGCTCCGTGCTCCGCAGGCGCACCCCGTGGCAGAGTGCGACGGCCAGGACCGGGGACAGCAGCCGGGAGGCCAAACCCTGGTGGAAGAGCGACGCGCCCACGCGCCACTCCACATCCTGAACACCGCCGCCCGACAGCGCCCCGAGTCGAGCCCGTACCCGACGGACCTCCTCGGCCACCCGTTTCCCGTCCGCACCGTCCAGCACCGTGACCGGTTCCCACCCCTCTCCCAGGGATTCGGAACCCGTATGCAGCTCCACCTGGAAGAACATGTTGACCCGCCCGACATCTTCGAGCGCCTCCGCCAGCACCGCGACCCCCGCTCATCCAATGAGGACTGCCCCTGCTTGCTCTGCCCCGCCGGCTCAGCAGTGTCGCACAGCAGGACTGGGCAAGCTCTCACACAACGGTGAGCTAGGCCGGTCCCGGGGCAGGGCCGGTAGTGCTGGCACCACCCGTGTTCCTCGTGCTGATGACCTCGTGTCCCGACCTCCGGGAAACCTAGATTGGTTCTGTGAACGGCACACATGAACAGCAGGCGTCAGACGCACAGCGCGGCAGCGGGGGAAAGGACCTCCGACTGACCCGCACCGTCGACGTGCCCTTCCCCGGCGACGCACACGGCAACACCTGGCGGGTGCTCCTGGTCGAGGTCCTGCACCTGATGACCTCCCTGGCGCTGGCCCTGTTCTACCTGCTCCCGGCGACACTGCTGCTGGGAGCCGCGGCCGCCTGGTTCACGCTGGCGCTGTACCTGCCCTGGACCGACCTGTCGGTCGACTTCAGCTTCGGTCGACTCGCCCGTGACACCGTCTGGTTCCTGGTGGTCATGCCGGTGGCCGCCACCCTGCTGGCGCGTTTCGCCTGCCAGGTGCAGCGCGACCGGCTCGCCAACGTGTTCGGGATCGTGGAGACCAGCCCGCCCGACCCCCTTGCCGACGACAACCCCTGGTGGCGTGCCTGGCGCTTCGTCTTCGGCCGTGACGCGTGGTCGATGGTGGTCTACACGACCGTCGCCGGGATCCACGGGCTGTTCGCCGCGGGGCTGGTCGTGGTGTTGGTGGTGTGCGGCGGGGCCGCGGCCGTGGGCGCACTCTTCGGGGTGGTGTACATCCTGGCCCAGGGCTCACCGGGGGACCTGGTGGGGCCGATGGCCCTGGTCGTGGCCGGGCCGTTGGCCGCCGTGATCGGGCTGCGCCTGACCCCGCACATGATCTCCTCCGAGGTCCTCCTGCACCGCCTCCTGCTCTTCGACGCCCCCGAGGTGCGGATACGGCGCCGCCTGCTGCACGTCCAGGACAGCCGTCAGCGCATGGTGGACGAGGCCGAGGCCGAACGCCGACGCATCGAACGCGACCTGCACGACGGCGCCCAGCAGCGGCTGCTCGCCCTGACCATGACCCTGACCCGGGCCCGCGCACGGCTGGCCCACGACCCCGAGGGGGCCGGTGCGCTGATCGCCGAGGCCCAGGCGGAGTCCAAGGAGGTCATGACCGAACTCCGCCAGGTCGCGCGGGGACTGCACCCCAGGGTCCTGACCGACCACGGGCTCGGGGCCGCCCTGCCGGTCGCCGCCGGTCGCTCCCCGGTCCCGGCCCGGTTGGAGGTGGACCTCGACGAGCGCCCCTCGGCGCGGGCCGAGGGCGTGGCCTACTACGTGGTCTGCGAGGCGCTGACCAACGTCGCCAAGCACGCCGGAGCCGAGCAGGTCACCGTGGCGGCCGAACGGGTCGAGGGCCGCGGCCGCCAGGGTGACCTGCTGCGAATCTCCGTCACCGACGACGGGGCCGGGGGAGCCGACCCCGAGGCGGGCACCGGTCTCTACGGGCTGTGGGACCGGGTGGACGCCGTCGATGGGGTACTGACCGTCCACAGCCCGACCGGTGGGGGAACCGTCCTGACCGCGAACATCCCATGGAAGGCGTGACCGTGAGCACGGCCAACACACACGACGGACGGCGGGGGCTGCGCGTCATCATCGCCGAAGACTCCGTGCTGCTGCGCAGCGGCATGGCCCGGCTGCTGGAGGACTCGGGGGTGGAGATCGTCGCGGCGGTGGGGGACGCCGACGCGCTGATCACCGCGGTGGCCGAGTATCCGGACGTGGACCTGTGCCTGATCGACATCCGGATGCCGCCGACCTACTCCGAGGAGGGCATCCAGGCGGCGGTGAAGATCCGCGAGACCCACCCGGAGATGGCGGTGCTGTTGCTGTCCCAGCACGTGGTCAGCCGTTACGCCGCCGACCTGCTCGGCGGCGGGGCGTCCAAGGTGGGCTACCTGCTCAAGGACCGGGTGGCCGACATCGAAGACTTCCTGACCGTGCTGCGCAGAGTGGCCGACGGCGGGGCGGCGATCGACCCCGAAGTGGTCTCGCAGCTGCTGAGCAGGCACCGGGACCGTGCCCTGGAGCGCCTCACCCCGCGTGAGGGCGAGGTTTTGGAGGTGATGGCCCAAGGGCTGAACAACGCCGGGATCGCCGACCGGCTCACCATCACCGAACGGGCCGTGGAGAAGCACATCAGGTCGATCTTCACCAAGCTCGACCTTGGCCAGGACGACCACGACCACCGCAGGGTCCAGGCGGTGCTGCGCTATCTGCGCGGCGCGGACCGTGACTGAGACGAACGAGAAGCGAAGGAGGGCCAAGCCTTCCGAGAGGGGAAAAGGATATGACTTTCAAGGCACGAGGCCTGTACGCCTCATCGAGCAAGGAGCCGGGGCGCTTCCGTCGGGGGCCGTGGCTGCTGCTGGGCGCGGTACTCGTGGTGATCGTGGTGGTGTTCACCGCGCTCTCGGTACTGGGCAACGTGGCCGTGCACCAGACGGACCGCACGGACTCCTTCAGCGGGATCACCGCACTCGAACTGGAGAACTCCACCGGCGGGGACGTCCTGGTGAAGGGCGGTGAGGGGGACGAGGTCGTCGTAGAGCGCAAGCTG
This sequence comes from Nocardiopsis valliformis DSM 45023, assembly GCF_000340985.1. NCBI lineage: Bacteria > Bacillati > Actinomycetota > Actinomycetes > Streptosporangiales > Nocardiopsidaceae > Nocardiopsis > Nocardiopsis valliformis. Next base: position 131,049 of record NZ_ANAZ01000008.1, on the reverse strand, counting down.
AGCGGCAGCCCCCTGTCGGAGCCGGACGAGGACATCGACGCCGAGGGCGGCACGTTGGAGATCGATACGGACTGCTCCGGTTTCCTGTTCTTCAGCTCCTGCTCGGTGCACTACGAGATCACGGTTCCCGCCGGGACCCGGGTGGCGCTGGAGACCATCAGCGGCAAGGTCAGCGTCGATAACCTCGAGGGTGACCTGAGCGTGGAATCCATCAGTGGCCAGGTAGGGGTGACCAGCCCTGTCGGTGAGGTCGATATCGAGACCATTTCGGGGACCATCATGATCAGCGACGCCGAGGGTGCGGTCACGGCCCACAGCACCAGCGGCCGCATCCAGGCCTCCGGTGAGGGCTCCCTGCTCGACGTGGGCTCCACTTCGGGCGAGATCCTCGTTGCGGACTTCAGCGCCGATGAGGTTCGCGCGGAGTCGGTGAGCGGGTCCCTGGAACTCGGCGGCGGGTTCACCACCCTGGAGGCGTCTTCCGTCTCCGGCAGCGTGAACGTCATGACCGACGAGCCCTTCGAGCTGCTCTCGGTGGAGACGGTCAGTGGTCGGGTCGGCGCCACGGTGCCGGACGGGGTCTACGACATCACCGGTGAGTCGGTGTCCGGGAACCGTGACTTCAACGTGGAGGCCTCGTCCGGCGCCGACAGCCGTATCGACGTCAGCACCACCAGCGGCGGGGTGCTGGTCACCGGCAACTAGCCGCGGCCGGCCCCAGTCAGAGGCGGTCCCCGGACTGCGGGAAAACCGGCCTGCTGGCCTGCCTGTCCGCTGACCGGCAAGGCGCCAGGTCAGCGGACTAGATGGTCAGCGGCGTTCGAAGCGCAGCGCCGCCCAGTCCGAGTCGATCGGGACCTGGGCGGTGCTGCGCCAGCCGGCTTCGGTGAGGGCCTCCCAGCCCTGGTCCGGGGTCAGGTTCGTGATGATGGTGCCACCGCGCTGCGGGTAGCACACCCACAGCCTGGTCTTGGGACCGGTGAGCTCCAGGGCCCGCGGGCCCTCCCGGCTGACGGTGCCCCGGTCCAGGGCGAACAGGTGCACGTCGTCGTACTCGGCGCCCTCGATCGGACCGAGGTCGATGTGGATGTCCAGCGGGGGGTCCAGCAGACGCAGATAACGCTCCGGGGCGTTGAGGACGAGCAGCCGGTCTCCGGGCTCGACCCCCAACCTCCGGGCGAGTGTCTCCGACATTCCTCCTCCGTTCACGTGTGCGGCCTTGACGCGTGTGGCCTTCACGCGCGTGGGCCTCCTCGGCCACCGTACGGTTCACCGGCCCCGAAACCGAGGACCTTACCCGCCTCGACCCCGACATGACCGTGTTTTTAGGATGCCAACATGACACAAGACAACAGTGGGATCCGCTGGGGTGTGGTGGGGACCGGCGGTATCGCGCGCTCCTTCATGCAGGGACTCCGGGCCGTCCCCTCGGCCCGGGTGACGGCGGTGGGTTCGCGTACCGGCGCCCGAGCCGAGGAGTTCGGCCAGGAATGGGACATCCCGAACCGGCACGCAAGTTACGAGGCGCTGGCGGCCGACCCGGAGGTGGACGTGGTGTACGTGGCCACGCCCCACCCCTGGCACTATCCAAACACTCTCCTGATGCTGAGCGCGGACAAGCACGTGCTCGTGGAGAAGCCCATGGCGATGAACTCCCTGCAGGTGTCGGAGATGGTGGCGGCCGCGCGGGCAGGCGACCGCTTCCTGATGGAGGCGATGTGGACGCGCTATCTGCCCGCCTCCCGGCTGGCCCGCGAGCTGGTCGCCGACGGGGCGATCGGTGAGCTGTGCTCGGTCTCGGCGGAGTTCGGGATCAATGTCCCCTACGATCCCGACCACCGGCTGTTCAACGCCGACCTGGGCGGCGGGGCCCTGTTGGACCTGGGCGTGTACCCACTGGCGCTGGCCTCGCAGCACCTGGGCGAGCTGACGGTGGTGGGCGCGACCCGCCAGCTGTCCCCGGATCGGATGGTGGACACCCAGACCACGGTGCTGGTGCGCGGGGAGAACGGGGTGAGCGCCACACTGGGCTGCGCCTCGCGCACGGCCCTGCCCAACCGGGCGGTGCTGGCCGGGACGGCCGGATGGATCGAGATTCCCTCCTTCTGGGCCGCCACCGAGTTCGTCCTGCACCGGGAGGGGGCCGAGCCCGAGCGGTTCCACCGGCCCTTCCGGGCCAACGGCTACGAGTACGAGATCGAGGAGGTGTCCCGGTGTCTGGCCACCGGTGAACGCCAGAGCCCGCACATGACCTGGGCGGAGAGCCAGCGGCTGGCCGGGGTCATGGACCAGATCCGGGACGCGGGCGGGCTGGTTTACAGCCCGGCCAACGTCAAAGCCGTCCCCCTGGGATGAGCCCGGCCGCGCCCGCGCCGGTGGGGGTGGCCCGTGAGGTGAGGTTCTCGGGGACCGCACCCGGGACGGGTCGGCCGCCGGCGCGCGGCGCGGGGTGGGGCTGGGCGCCCAGGAGACGGCCCAGCGCGACCCGGGCCAGGGGCAGCACGCTCATACGCGCCACGACCAGGACGGCGTCCTTGGGCCCCACCTCGCGGGCGAAGCGCGTGTCCAGGGCGGGATCGCCGCTGCGCGGGGTCACCCCGTAGATCTCCCCGTCGAACATCCGGTAGGCGTCGCGGACCGTCAGGGTGTCGGGGTCCAGGCGCGGGCCGTCGCCGAGCCAGTCGGCGGCGTCGGTGGCGATCCGGCGGACCAAGTTCGGCACGGGGCGGTCCTGGCGGGGGAAGACCCGGGCCTGTCCCAGGCCCTTGCGCCAGCCCGCGTAGACGGCCGGGTGACGGGTGCGCAGTACTACGTAGGTGTTGGTCAGGGGGTGGGCCAGGACCTCGCGGTTCAGGAAGTGGGTCATCAGGGCGGCGGAGAGCCCGGAGCGCCGGTGCGCGGGGACCACCCCGGCGGCGTCCAAGTACAGGGCTCGGCGGGAGGCGAAGCTGCGCCGGTGGTAGCCGCCCCAGCCGACGGGGACGCCGTCGGGGCCCAGGATGAGGGCCAGGGAGGAGATCTGGTCGAAGAATCCGGAGGCCATCCGGGTGCGCCAGTAGCCGGAGTGGTCGGCCCCGAACGCCCGGGCAGCCAGGTCGCGCAGAGCCAGGTGGAGGCGTTCTCGGCACTCCGGGGCCAGTGCGGTGGGGCTGTCCCAGCGGGCGACGCGGTAGCCGGGCCGCAGAGGACGGATCACCGGGGGAACGCTGAGCTCACGCAGTTCCGGGCAGTGCTGTCGGGTCTGGTCGGGCACGCGGAAGCCCCACTTTCGTTACTCTAAGGAAGTAATTGACTCCTTAACGTAGCGGTTTTGCGGTGGGCTCGGGCCGACTTGGCCCAACCGGAGGTTCCCGGGACTACCCGGACACTGCCCCCACGGCCGCCGAACGCCGCCGGTACAGCTTCCACGCCAGACCCGCGTAAGCGCTCGCGACGATGCCCGCGATCACGTAACGCGAGGTCATCAGATGTTCGGGCGGGTAGAAGACACCGGTGATGTGGTGGTCGATGAAGCCGTTCTCCATGATTTCGCGGCCGGTGTTGAGCCGCGACCAGTTCTCGATGTCGGTGAGGAAACACGGCCACCCGATGATGACGATCCCCAGCGCGTAGGCGGCCACCAGCAGGTGCGGCCAGAACATCCGCGGCCACCGCCAGGAGAGGAAGCCGCCGAAGACCACATAGGCGAAGAACAGGTAGTGGAGAACCATCGCGACGTGGCCGACGAGGAGGTAGGTCAGGTAGCTCATGTGCCGAACCTAGGACGAGAAGGGCTGCCCGCTCATCGGAGTTCCTACCCAGTACCTGTGAGTACACCTACTCATGCGCACGGCCCGGCCTTCCGCAGCACGTCCCTCGGCGAAGCCGAGCGCAAACGGCTCGCCCCCGGTTATTCTCCTTACGAGGACTCGATCAGTGGAGGCAAGATGTGCGCGCAGCCCGTGCCGGACTGGCTCATCCCGCCGACGGAAGGCTTCAGCGCCGAGGACCTGGACAACCTGCCCGACCTGCCTGCGCACACCGAACTGATCGACGGGAGCCTCGTCCTCGTGAGCCCGCAGAAAGGCTTTCACTCCGCAGTTCTGGACCTGCTCACCATCAGGATGCGGCCTGCTCCGGAGCAGTACCGCGTTCGGCGTGAGATGACTGTGACGCTGGGACCGAAACAGCGGCCGGAGCCGGACATGATGGTCGTGGACGCGGACGCTGTCGACAACCAGCAGTCCAGTTTTTCCCCGGAAGTCGTGAAACTCGTGGTCGAAGTGGTGTCGCCGGAATCGATCGAACGCGATCGCCTGCGCAAACCGTTGCTGTACGCGCAAGCCGGGATTCCACACTTCTGGCGGATCGAGGACAACGGAGGCGGACCGGTCGTCTACGTGCACGAGCTGGAGCCCGCCACGCTGTGCTACGTGGTCACCGGCATCTACCACAACCGGCTGAAGGTCGACCTTCCCTACCCCATGGACATCGACCTGAGTGAGTACCGTCAGATGTGAACCGATCAGGCCCCGGACCCGTGGGGCCGATCTGTGTCTCGGCCCGTGCGGGTGAGGCGTTTGCCCAGGCGGGCCATCTCCTCGCGGAGTTCCGCGGGCTCCTCGACCTCCATCTCCAGGTCCAGCATGGCCAGGTAGCAAGCCATGGCGACCAGGTCCTCGCCAGCGCACAACAGAACACAGGAGCGCTCGTCCACGGCCTCGATGGGGCCGTAGTGCGCGGCCGGGCCCTCCAGAGCGGTCTCCGCCGACACCTTGAGGCGGATGCGCGCCTTGACCGGCCACATGTGCAGGTTCATCCGGTCGGCAAGGTAGGCGGCCACCCCCTGTTCGGGCGGGTCACGCGGTGGGACGCGCGGGCCGGTCGGGGTGAGGGGGCGCAACCGGTCCACCCGGAAGGTGCGCCAGTCGTCGCGGTCGGTGTCCCAGGCCACCAGGTACCAGCGCCGCCCCTGGGAGACCAGCCGGTGCGGCTCCACGATCCGGCGGCTGGTGGTGCCGTCGTGGCTTTCGTAGTCAAACCGCAGCCGCTCGCTGTCGCGGCAGGCCGCGGCCACCAGGGTGAGTGTTTCGGAGTCGACCGTGGGTCCCTCACCGGGCATCGGCACGGTGAAGGTTCCCAGCGCGTCCACCCTGCGGCGCAACCGGGAGGGCAGCACCTGGAGGAGTTTGGCCAGTGCGCGCACCGAGGTCTCCTCGATCCCCGAAACCCCGCCCTGGGCCGCCGTGCGCAGCCCCACCGTGACCGCCACGGCCTCGTCGTCGTCCAGCAGTAGCGGGGGCAGGGCCGCACCCGCCCCCAGCTGGTAGCCGCCGCCGGTACCCATGGTCGCCTGGATGGGGTAGCCCAGCTCACGGAGGCGGTCCACGTCGCGCCGGACGGTGCGCGGACTGACCTCGAGGCGCTCGGCCAGGTCCGAGCCGGGCCAGTCCTTGCGGGTCTGGAGCAGGGACAGGAGCTGGAGCAGCCGGGCCGATGTCGACTTCATGCCCCGAGTCTGCCAGGGGTGCAGGTCTGTTTCCGTCCTCTACTCTGAACCGGGCGGGGCACGGCCTACCCGGGAACGCGCCCCGACCGTTAGGGGCCGCCGGCCTGATCTTCGAGGCAGGACCTCAGCGGGCGCACCACCAGGTGGATCAGGGCTGCCACCAGCTGGAGCGCGGCGGCCGCGGCCAGGCACAGGTGCGAGGACGAGTCGGCGAGTGGCCCGGCCAGGGCGGCCCCGGCCGCGAAGGCGCTGAGCTTCAGGCTGGCGGCGGTGGTGAACACCTGGGTGCGCAGACGCTCGGGCGCCTCGCGGTGGCGGAGGGCGAACAGGCCGGTCAGCTGAGGTCCCTTGGCGGCGCCCACCACCGCGGCGGCCAGGAGCAGCCACGGGGCGGCAGGGATCAGGAGCACCCCCAGCACACCCACCATCTGTACCAGCACACACACCAGAACCACGGTGTCCGAGCGTACCGGCAGGAGGCGCCTGGCCAGGAGCAGGTTGGCCAGCAGCGCGGACCCCGCCATCACCGAGAGCAGCATTGCGCCGCGTTCCGGCCCGCCCAACAGGCTCTCACCGAGCATGGGCGCGCTCACCACGACCATGCCGGTCCCGGCGATGGACACCGTGGTGACCAGGGTGATCCGCAGCAGAGCCCGGTTTCCCAGGACCGATGCTGTTGGCGAATCCGGGTGGGGGTCCGGGGGTGGTTTCCGGTAGTGGGTTCGGGGGCTTGGGGGTGGGGTGGAGGTGTCCGAAACCCGGGCTGACACGTGTCCGTTGCTTCCGTAACCGTCAGGTCCTCGGTGATCTTGCTACCAGTAGCAAGTTCGGCGCTGAACTTGCTACTGGTAGCAAGATCACGCTGAGAGGAGAGGCCGAAACAGGTCCGGGTCCGGCAGGGGTGGCGCTTCGATCGGTCTGTCCACTGGGCCGGGTAGGGGGTGCCCGCCGGGCTGGGGGCGGTGTCTGCGCTGCCGCTGTTCGTCGGGGCGCGCGACCGGCCGCGACACGAGCACCGATCCGCTCCGGGCTGGAGAAGGCACCAGCCAAAGGCCGAGGTAGTTGTTGTTGGGCCCTTGAGGCCCGTTGGGCCCCCTTCGGGGCCGTCTGCCACCCGGACCACTCCTCCCCCGTTTCCCGATAGCCTCCAACCGCCGTCGGGGCGGTGCAGGCTCTCGTCGACCGCACCGCCGACCTCCTCAACACCCTGGCCGCCCCGGACGTGACAGCGGGCGAGGTGGACGCGGCCCTGCGGGCTCACGGCGAGATCGACCCCGTGACCACCGCACAGGACGTGGCGGACCTGCGCGCGGCCGCAGGGCAACTGCGCTCGGTGCTGGCCGCCGACTTCCTGGATTAGGCCGCCGAACAGGTCAACGCCCTGCTCGCCCGTACCGCGTACCCGGCCCGCCTGAGTAACCACGGCGGAGCCTTCAGCTGGCACCTGCACGTGGACAGCGACGATTGAGGAGGCGCCCCTGACCGATTGGTTCCTGGCATCGGCCAGCATGCTGCTGGCGCTGCTGATCAGTGACCGCCAGTACCTACCGGGCGGGGTCTGTGCGGCGCGCGGCTGCGAGCTGGTGTTCATCGACACCGCGAACGGCAGCCACCGCCGGTACTTTTCGCGCCGCTGCGCCACCAGGGAACGGGTGGCCGCCCACCGGGCCCGCCGCTGAACCGGGTTCAGGAGGCGTTCACCGGTCGGCTGAGCAGGTCGAGGCTCAGGTGTTCCGGGGACAGCGACCGTAGGAAGTCCTCGGCGTCGAAGAGCTCCCCGACGGCGTACACACCACCCGCGCCGCGCGCCCGGCCGTCGAGAATCCGCATGGTGGCCTCGGCGACCAGCGGCGCGGTCACCGCGTAGATGTCGCGGCCCGAGGCGCTCGCCCGCCGCTGCTGCCCGTCTCGGTGGACGATCACGTCCACGACGAAGGTCTGCGCCGAGCGCCCGCTGTTGTCGACCGCCCGAGGCACGGGGGTGTCGGGGTCGTGCACGTCGCGCAGGGGCGCCAGGTTCATGTGCGCGCGGATGTCCGGGACGCGCAGGTGCCGGGAGACGGTGACCTGGTCGGCGGTGGAGAACTCGGCGACTTTTTGGACGCCCAGTGGCGCGGGGAAGTCCCAGTCGGTCGTCGCGGGCTGTTCCGAAGGCCTGTGGAAGCAGCCCCCGGAGTACACCACGTGCCGTCCGGTGTTGCGCCGCCCGGTCTTCCGCGTGCCCTGGGTCGGCTGCCAACTGTCCAACCCGAACGCGATGTCGATCGCCTCCGCCTCGGGCCAGTCGCCCATCGCCGCGGTGGCCAGCAGGTCACCCAGGCCACCGTAGAACGCCACCGAAGGAATGATCGCTGTCCCGGCATCCCGAGCCTGGTTCTGCCGGTGCTGGAAGGTCTCCAGTGCCACGGCCTGCTCAGCGCCCACATCCAGGTAGGGGATCCGGGCGCGCAGCGCGGCGTCGAGCAGGGCCGGGGCGGTGTCGGCGAAGGGTCCCGCGCAGTTGACCACTGCCGCCGTACCGGCCAGCGCGCGCTCCAGGGAGGCGGGTTCGTCGACGGAGGCCACCAAGATGGGGGAGTCCGGGTGCTTCTCACCCAGGGAGCGCAGCCGCTCGTGGTCGCGGCCGACCAGAACGGGCGTCAAACCGCGTCGGCGCAGTTCGGCGAGGACGAAGACGGCCGTGTGCCCGTAGGCGCCGAAGACGGCGACTGTTGGGTGGTGAAGGTTCATGGGTCCATGCTCGCCGTTCGGAACCCCCGGCACGAGTGGCTGAAATGACGACATGCGTACACTTTCGGACATGCCTGAGTCCGTGAGGTTGGCGCTGTACGACGGCGCCATGCTGTTCGAGACCGCCGCCGTGCTGGAGGTCTTCGGGGTCGACCGCGGCCTGGTCGACCCCTGGTACGACTTCGGGGTGTGCGGGCCGGAACGGACCCACCTCGGCGGTTGGCTGCGCGTGGACGGCGCATCCGGGTACGACGAACTGGCCAAGGCGGACACCGTGATCGTCGCTGCCTTCGATGACATCGCCGCCGACCCACCGCCTGAACTGGTGACGGCCGTGCGCGCGGCCCACGAGCGGGGCTCCCGGATCGTTTCGCTGTGTACCGGCGCGTTCGTTCTGGCCGCCGCCGGGGTCCTGGACGGTCGTCGGGCCACCACTCACTGGATGCATACCGCCGCGCTCGCCGCCCGCTACCCCCGGGTCCAGGTGGAACCGGACGTGCTCTACACCGACGAGGGCACGGTGCTGACATCGGCGGGCAAGGCGGCCGGGATGGACCTGTGCCTGCACATCGTCCGCACCGACCACGGCGCGGGCGTCGCCAACACGATCGCCCGCCGCCTGGTGGTCCCACCGCACCGCCGGGGCGGCCAGGCCCAGTTCGTCGCTGCGCCAGCGGCCCAGGAGCCCGGTCGGGCGCTCGCCGGTCTGCTCCAGTGGGCGAGCGACCGCCTGGACGAGCCGTTGACCGTGCCGGACCTAGCGACGCAGGCCAACATGAGTACCCGCAACCTCACCCGGCGCTTTGTAGCGGTGACCGGGCTGACCCCGCTGCGCTGGCTGCACCATCAGCGCCTGCACCGCGCCCAGGAGCTGTTGGAGACCACCGACGACGCGGTCGAGCACATCGCTGCTCGCACTGGCATGGGCACCGGGGCAACCCTGCGCAGACACTTCCACCGTGCCCTCGGGGTGCCGCCGGACACCTACCGGCGTACCTTCCGGGAGCGCGGGGACTCCACGGCGGTACCCGATGACTTCAGGAGGTGACGGCGACCGCCTCCACCTCGACCAGTTGGTCGTCGTAGCCCAGTACGGCCACACCCAGCAGGGTGCTGGGCGCGTCGTGCTCGCCCATGTGGGAGCGCACTACCTCCCAGGCCTTCACCAGGTCCTCCTGTCGGGTCGAGGCCACGTACACCGTGGTCTTCACGATGTCGGAAAGTTCGGCGCCCGCCCCGCGCAGCGCGGTGACCAGGTTGCGCATCACCTGATCGGCCTGGCCCGCGTAGTCGCCCACGGCCACCGTGGCGCCGTGCTCGTCCAACGGGCAGGCGCCGGCGGTCCATACCACCCGGGTCGGAGCCTCAGCTGTAGCCGCGTAGGCGTACTCCGCCACTGAGCTCAGTTCCTCGTTCCGGACCAGCTTGACCGCACCGCTCATGGATCCCTCTTCTCCGATCGCCGATGGCCCCGAGGGGCGACGGCCGCTCGTGTTCGTACTACTGGCTGAGAGAGCACAGTGCCAGTTGGTAGCGCACGGCGCCACCCAATATCGCACGGCGGTGAGGGTGGTGGCCGAACCCGGCAGTGTCCAGTCCGTGCTCGTGTGCCTACTCCCGGCGGACGAAGTCGCTGGGCCGCACGCAGTTCTGCTGAGGGTGGGCAGGTGACGGGTGGGCCCTTCCGGGGCAGTGCGTAACCGCCCCGGGCAAGGGCTTACTCGCCGTCGGGGCGGGCGCGGTCGGGGACCAACACGCTCAGGCAGGTCACACAGGCCTCCAACTTCTCGAACTCGGAGATGTCCACCGGCAGCACCCGCCAGTGGTCCGCGGTCAGCTGGTGGATGGTCTCGTGCGCGGCGGCGCTGACCAGGACGTCCCGGCCGCCCAGGGGTAGCACGTGCGCGCCCGGCTCCTCCGGAGGGCGTCGGATCGGCGGCAGCGAGGTGGCCTCGACCAGTTCGGGCAGGCCGATGAGCGATCCGTCGGGCAGCGCGGTCACGGCGGACTTCAGATGCAGGGCCCGCCCCAGCGCGACCCGGTGGACCTTGCGGCCCAGCGGGGCCAGGAGCTGTTCGAGCTGGTCGGCGCCTTCGGTGTTGGTCCGCTCTCCCACACCCAGGTAGACGGTTTCGCCGACCTGGAGGACGTCACCGCCGTCCAGGGTTCCGGGGGCCTCGATCCGGGCTATCCGCAGCCCCAGGGTACGCGCCGCGCGCTCCACGCCCTCGACCTCACCGCGGCGGGCCTGGGCCCCGGGCCGGGTCAGTACCGCCAGGTCCTCGCAGACCACCAGGGGGTCCTCCACGAACACCGAGTCCGGGTGGTCGGGCGCCGGGTCCACCTCGTGCACCCGCCAACCGGCCGAGGCGACCGTCTCCTGGTAGATGGTGTACTGGCGCGCGGCCAGCACCGGGTCCACCGGGGTTCGGGCGATGTGCGTGACGATGCCGTCGGCCAGCCGCGGGCTGGGACGACGCATCAGGGCGACCCCGTATGAGGAGTAACCGTCCATTCGACCTCCTGGAAAGGAAAGAGAGCTGAGGGGGCCGGGCTTCGTGGGAGAAGCCGCAGCGTATCGCGGTCCCCTACCCCGTTTCGCGGACCGGCACGCGGGCCGAACGGCTTGTTCGGGAAGGCCGCTCGGGGCAGGGTGGGTGCCATGGACGTGATCGTTGTGGGTGGTGGGATCGTGGGGGCCAGCGCGGCGTTCCACCTGGCCAAGAAGGGGGTGTCCACGGCGTTGGTGGACTCCTCTCATCTGGGGCAGGCCACGGCGGCCGGGACGGGGATCGTCTTCCCGTGGCCGTTCCCGTGGGACGCACCGCCGCTGTGGGACTTCAAGGCGCGCGCCGCCGAGCACTACCCGGGGCTGATGGCCGAACTGGCCGAGGACGGGCAGGTCACCGGATACGAGGTGGTCGGCGGGATGTCGGTGGACCGCGAGGGGGACGACGCCGGTTTCGAGCTGCTGCGCACGCTTTCCGAGCGCCCCGAGTTCGCGTCCATGGGGCGGGTGGAACACCTGGCCGAGGGGGAGCCCCGACAGCACTTCCCACTGGTGCCCGAACCCTACGGCGGGGTGTACATCGAAGGGCTGGCCCGGCTGAACGGCCGGGTGGCCCGGGCCGCGTTGTTCAACGCCGCCGAGGAGCGGGGGCTGCGCTACTACAAGGGCGACGCCAAGCTGCTGTGGAACGGGCACCGGGTGACCGGGGTGCGGGTGGGTGCCGAGGACCTGGAGGCGTCGACGGTGATCGTGGCGGCTGGGGCATGGTCGGCGGGCCTGCTGGCGGTGGCCGGGGTCGAACTGGGGGTGCACCCGGTGCGCGGGCAGATGACCCACTTCGCGCTCCCTGGCAGGGACACGCGCGGCTGGCCGGTGGTGCGTTTCGGTGAGAGGGACTACTTCGTGAGCGCTTTCGCCCCGGACCGGGTGGTCACCGGCGGCACGGTCGAGCCCGAAGCGGGGTTCGACCGCAGGGTGACCGCCTCGGGAATGCTGCACAATCTGTCCACCACGCTGGAAGTGCTCCCCGGGCTGGCCGATGCCACGGTGGTGGAGACCCGGGTGGGTTTTCGGCCCGGTACCCACGACGGGCTGCAGCTGCTCGGCCCGATCGCGCGGTTGCCCGGTGTACTGGTCGCCACGGGGCTGGGTTCGCAGGGGCTGACCTTCGGTCCGTTCCAGGGGGTGATCGCCGCCCGGCTCGCGATGGGTGAGGACCCCGGTGTGGACCTGTCGGCGTTCGTCCCCGACCGCGTCCAGGAGCAGGGCGGCTCGGTGGCGGGTTGAGTAGGCGTACTCAGGCGTGCGGCGGCGGGGCAGCGCATCATGGGGTCATGAACGCACCGATCCCTCAGCCCCGGTCCACTCCGCAGTTCTATCTGCAGTCGATGATCGCCTTCGCGGTTTCCACCGTGGGGGTCGGCATCGGCATCGTCTACCTTCCCGTCGACCTGTGGATGCGCGCCTTCCTGGGTATGAGCGTGCTGTTCGTGATCACGTCCACGTTCACCCTCGCCAAGTGCGTCCGGGACCGGCAGGAGGACGCCGCTCTGGCCGAACAGGCGCAGTACTACCAGCAGCTGCCGATCTGGCAGGGCGAGCAGCCGCCCGTGCCCAGGGCCTGAGACCAGCCAGGAGGGGAGGGGGCGGGCGCCGCGCGGGGGAGCGCGGCGCCCGTCGGGCACGTCAGCGGAAGGACACCCGTTACCGGGTACCGGTGGACGGGCGTCAGGCGTTGGGCGGAAGAGCGGTTCCAGCGCCCCGCTGGCGTGTCTTGAGCAGGTCGTGGCGCTCACCCGGCAGGGTGGGCTCGCCTGCCCCCTGCACCACGAAACCGGCGTCGGCGATCATCTCCAGGTCGTCCTTGCCTGCCTGGCCCTCACTGGTGAGGTAGTCGCCGAGGAAGATCGAGTTGGCGATGTGCAGCGCCAGGGGCTGCAAGGAGCGCAGGTGGATCTCGCGTCCGCCCGCCAGGCGCACCTCCACGTCGGGGAAGACGAAGCGGGTGGCGGCCAGGATGCGCAGGCAGCGCTGCGGGGTCAGCTCCCAGGTGCCCTCCAGGGGTGTGCCGTCGAAGGGCATGAGGAAGTTGACCGGTACCGAGTCCGGGCCGAGCTCGCGCAGGGCGAACAGGGCGTCGATGAGGTCGTCGTCGCTCTCCTTCATTCCGGCGATCAGCCCGGAGCAGGGGGAGAGCCCGGCGTGCTTGGCCTGTTCGACGGTCTCGACCCGGTCGGCGAACTCATGGGTGGTGCAGATGTCGGAGTAGCGCTCTTCGGAGGTGTTGAGGTTGTGGTTGTAGGCGTCGACCCCGGCGTCGCGGAGCTTGTCGGCCTGCCCGTCGGAGAGCAGTCCGAGGCAGGCGCAGACCTCCACTCCGGGGTACTCGTCCTTGATCCCGGCCACGGCCGGGGCGAGGCGATCCACGTCGCGGTCGGTGGGGCCGCGCCCGCTGGCCACCAGGCACACGCGGCTGGCCCCGGCCTTGACCCCGTGGGAGACGGCCTCACGGGTCTGGTCGGGCTTGAGCCAGGTGTACTTGACGATCTCGGCCTGTGAACCCAGGCGCTGGGAGCAGTAGAAGCAGTCCTCGGGGCACAGGCCGCTCTTCATGTTCACGAGGTAGTTGAGTTTGACACGGCGCTCGAAGTACCGACGTCGGACCCGCGAAGCGGCGGCGACCAGGTCCATCAGGTCGTCGTCAGTACTGGTGAGCACCTCCAGGAGTTCGTCGCGGGTGGGGGTCTCACGGCGAAGGGCCTTCTCGGCCTGGGCGTCGAATGTCGTCACGGGGTTGATCTTGCAGGGTGGGAGCGATCCTGCACAGTGACCGAACCCACCAAAAACCGGTTGAAGTCTTGTTTGCCTGGTGGCGTGTACCGACAGGTAGGTGGCCGGATACGGACACTGATGATCAATGAAATCACCATTAAGCAACTTAGGGCACCCCCTCTGCACACTTATGGAAAGGATTAGTAGTAAAGTCCCCGGCGGTTGTCTGAGGGCCAAGCATCGACGTGTGTTTGGCCTCCTCAGCGTTGCGTTCACGCATGTCCGCGACTCGTGCTGCATCGTGGTGCCAGCCCGGGCTGTCGGGCGTGCCCAGGGGAGGGAGTCCGGAGTGAGTGGAGTCGGCAACGGCCGGAGAGGCGTGTCCGAGGGGGACGCCAGTCTGGTCCACGTCACGATGATCGCGGCGGCGGCCGCGATGGGTGGCTTCTTGTTCGGCTACGACAGTGCGGTCATCAACGGCGCGGTCGACGCGATCCAGCAGCGGTTCGACGTGGGCTCCGGGGTTTTGGGCTTCACCATCGCCGCAGCGCTGCTGGGATGTGTGGTGGGTGCGGCCACGGCCGGCAACCTCGCCGACCGGCTGGGCCGGATCCGGGTCATGCAGATCGCCGGTGCGCTGTTCGCGGTCAGCGCCATCGGCACCGCCCTGCCGTTCTCCATCTGGGACCTGACCGCCTGGCGGATCCTGGGTGGTGTGGCCATCGGTATGGCCTCGGTGATCGCACCGACCTACATCGCCGAGGTCTCACCCGCCGCCTACCGGGGCCGGTTGGCCTCCCTGCAGCAGCTCGCCATCGTGCTGGGCATCGCCTGTTCACAGCTGGTCAACTACGCGATCGCGCAGGCGGCCGACGGCAGCGCGCACAACATGCTGGGGCCCGTACAGGCCTGGCAGTGGATGCTGGGCATCGAGGTCCTGCCCGCCCTGGTCTACCTCGGGCTCAGCCTGGTCATCCCCGAATCGCCCCGGTACCTGGTGCGTGTGGGGCGGGTGGACCGCGCCCGACAGATCCTGCACGAGGTCGAGGGCGGCGGGGAGTCGCGGATCGAGCGGCGGATCGAGGAGATCAAGGTGGCCCTGGGCTCGGAGGTGCGGCCCAGACTGCGCGACCTGACCGGCCGCTACGGCCTGTTGCCGATCGTGTGGATCGGTATGGCGGTCTCGGCGTTCCAGCAGCTGGTGGGGATCAACGTCATCTTCTACTACTCCAGCTCGCTGTGGCAGTCGGTGGGCGTGGCCGAGGCCGACTCGCTGCTGCTGAGCCTGTTCACCTCGGTGGTCAACATCGTGGGTACCGTCATCGCGATCATGCTCGTGGACCGGATCGGCCGCAAACCCCTGCTATTGGTGGGTTCGGCCGGTATGACGGTGGCGCTGGCGACGGCCGCCTACGCGTTCAGCCACGCCACCGGCACCGGTGAGGACGTCGTGCTCCCCTTCGTGTGGGGTGCGGTGGCGCTGACCGCGGCCAGCTCGTTCGTGCTGTTCTTCGCCCTGTCCTGGGGTGTGGTCGTGTGGGTGCTGCTGGGTGAGATGTTCCCGCTGCGCATCCGCGCCGCCGCGATGGCCGTGGCCACCGCGACCCAGTGGCTGACCAACTGGCTGATCACCGTGAGCTTCCCGAGCTTGCGTGACTGGAGCCTGCCGGGGGCGTACGTGATGTACTCCTGCTTCGCGCTCGTGTCGTTCTTCTTCGTGCTGAAATTCGTCAAGGAGACCAAGGGCAAGACCCTGGAGGAGATGAAGGGCTAAGGCTGAGGAAGCATCGGAAGGACCACTGGCCCGCCCGGGTTTCCGGGCGGGCCGATCCGACTCAGGAGGTGGTTGTTCCGGTGAACATCTCGCGTACCTCCTCGGCGGTGGTCTCCTGGAGATCCTCGTCCAGCAGCAGCCACCGGGTGATCCCGATGGACTCCAGGAAGCGCAGGTCGTGGCTGGCGACCAGCAGCGCGCCCTGATAGGCCGCCAAAGCGTTGGTCAACTGCCGCACGCTGGACAGGTCCAGGTTGTTGGTGGGCTCGTCCAGCATCAGCAGCTGCGGTGCCGGTGCGGCGAGCATCGTTGCCGCCAGGGCCGCCCGGAAGCGCTCACCGCCGGACAGGGTTCCGGCGAGCTGCGCGGCCCGGTGGCCCTTGAACAGGAATCGGGCCAACTGGGCGCGGATGTGCTGGGTACTCACTCCAGGCGCGGCGTTGCCGACGTTCTCGGCGACGCTCAGCCCCTCGTCCAGCACGTCCAACCGCTGCGGCAGGAACCGCGTCGGCACGGACACCTCCACCTGACCCTCCAGCGGGGGCTCCAGTCCGGCGATGGCGCGCAGCAGCGTGGTCTTGCCCGCGCCGTTGCGGCCCACCAGGGCGATCCGCTCAGGACCGCTGACCAGGAGATCGCCGCAACGCAGCCGGCCGAACCGGGTGCGCACCCCGCTCAGGCTCAGCACGGACCGGCCGTTGGGCACCTCGGTGTGCGGCAGGTCTACCCGGATCTCGGCGTCGTCGCGGACCGCTTCGGCCGCCTCCTCGCGGCGTTCGCGTGCTTCGTCGAGCTTGTCCTCGTGGGTGCCTCTGAGTTTGCCCGCGGACTCCTGGGCTGCCCGCTTCAGCGCGCCCTGGACGATCTTCGGGATACCCCCGTCGATGGCGGCCTTCTTGGCGGTGCGCTGGCGGCGGGCCAGTTTGATCTGGGTCTCCTCCAGTTCGCGCTTCTGGCGGCGCACGTCGGACTCGGCCGCGCGCAGGGTGCGTTCGGCCGCTTCCTGCTGGACGGCCAGGGCTTCCTGGTAGTCGGTCCAGCCGCCCCCGTAGATGGCCACCGAGCCGGTGCGCAGTTCGGCGATGCGGTCCACCCGCTCCAGGAGTTCGAGGTCGTGGCTGACCACGACCAGCGAGCCGGAGCGCCAGGTCTCCACGGTGTCGTAGAGCCTGCGGCGAGCGAAGAGGTCGAGGTTGTTGGTGGGCTCGTCGAGCAGAAGGACGTCGGGGCGCGCGAGGAGGACCGTGGCCAGGCGCAGCAGGACGGTCTCACCGCCGGAGAGCTGGCCCACGTTGCGGTCCAGTTCGACCCCGTCCAGGCCGAGCGAGCCCAGAGTGGCCAGGGTGCGTTCCTCGATGTCCCAGTCGTCACCGACCGTCTCGAAGTGCTGTTCGGAGGCGTCTCCTGCCTCGATGGCGTGCAGGGCGGCGCGTTTCTCGGCGATGCCCATCGCCTGGTCGACCCGCACACCGGTGTCGAGGGTGACGTTCTGCGGCAGGTAGGCCAGGCTGCCGCCGATGGTCACCGACCCCCGGGACGGGTGCAGCTGCCCGGCCAGCAGCCGGAGCAGGGTGGACTTGCCAGCGCCGTTGGTGCCGACCAGACCGGTGCGGCCCCTGCCCAGGGTGAGGGACAGACCGTCGAAGACGACGCTGCCGTCCTTCCACTGGAAGGACAGGTCGGAGCAGGCGACAGCGGCCGCGGCACTCGTGGTGGTGCTGGTTTTTGGCATGGGTGTTCTCGCAGACGGAAGCGGTGTGGAAAGGGCTTCGTATGCGAGCACCACGCGGCGGCCAGCCGAGAGGACCGTAGGGAAAAGAGAAGCGAGAGAGTCCTGGACGAGACAGGGACGGCTCATGCACCAAGGTTCCGTACACGCGACGGACAGACCGGTTACCGGCTCCGTACCGCGTGATGATCGCGAACCTAGATGCGCAACGTCCACCTCAATCGTCGACAACAGGACGAGGAGTACTGTACCCACTCGGTTCCAGGTGTCAACCGCTTTTCGCGTGTGGAATGTGGAGTGGGTCTGGAGGGGGCGGCGTCAGTACTCTTCCAGGTCGATCTTGCGCTGGAGGTACTCCTCGCGGCTGATCTCGCCCCGCGCGTAGCGCATGCGCAGCTCCTGGGCGGCGGCGTCCAGCGGCGGGGGAGCGGGCTGGGGGTCCGGGGCGACCGGGGGTTTGGTGTAGCGCTGCTTGACGGCCTGGCCGACCTCGGTGACGGTGAGCACGAAGAAGAAGGCCAAACCCAGCACGACCACGATCGAGATCGCGGCGACGAAGACGTTCACGGCTCAACTCCTTCGGCAGTACGGGGCCTGACCAGACCCACCTCCCTCCTGTTTACTCCTCGACGGATCCCGCCGCCAGGGCCGGAGGCCTCCGATACCACCCCAAACGCCGTAACCTGGGATATCGCGATCCGTAGGCCGTTCCAGAAACAGGCCGTTCCAGAAAGGGCGGGATGCGCGTTCTCCTCGTGGACAACCACGACTCCTACACGTACAACCTGTTCCAGCTCCTGGCCGGTGTGCTCGGCGAGGAGCCCCGGGTGCTGACCAACGACGACCCGGGCTGGGCTGACTTCGATCCCGCTTCGGTGGACGCTGTCGTGGTCTCCCCGGGGCCGGGGCGCCCGCAGACCGCCCGTGACCTGGGACGGGTCCCCCACCTGCTGGAACAGACGCGGATCCCGGTACTGGGGGTGTGCCTGGGCCACCAGGCGATCGCGCACCTGGCCGGGGGTGAGGTGGCGTCGGCGCCCGAACCTCGCCACGGGCATCTGACCCGGGTCCGGCACGACGGAACAGGGATTTTCGCGGGGGTACCGCAGGACTTCACCGCCGTGCGCTACCACTCGCTGGCCGTGCCCGAGCCCCTGCCCGAGAGCCTGGTGGCCACCGCTTGGGCGGAGGACGGCGTGATCATGGGGCTGCGCCACCGCGACCTGCCGCGCTGGGGGGTGCAGTTCCACCCCGAATCCATCGCCAGCGAGTACGGGGCCGAGCTGATCGCCAACTTCCTGGAACTGGCCCGGAAGCACCGCGGCCCGACCGAAACCGGAACCGGGAATCCGGTGGACGCGGCAGGAAGCGCCCCCGCACCCGCCCACCCTGCCACTGACCTGCGGTTCACCGTGCTGCCCTACGCCGTGGACACCGAGCGCGCCTTCGCCCACCTGTACGCCGACTCCGAGAACTCCTTCTGGCTGGACAGCTCCCGCCCCGAGGGGCCCGCCCGATTCTCCTTCCTGGGGGACGCCTCCGGCCCCACGGCCGAGGTCCTCACCTACGACGTCGGCGACCAGGGCGTTCGCGTGCGCACCGCCGACGGAACGCGGACCGAGCCCGGGAGCGTGTTCGAGGCGCTCGAACGCCGCACGGGACGCCCCGCTGCCGCGACCGGCCTGCCCTTCGGCTTCACCGGCGGGTACGTGGGCTACCTGGGCTACGAGCTCAAAGCCGACTGCGGGGCCGCCCGCGCCCACACGGCCGCCACCCCGGACGCGGTGTGGATGCGCTTTGACCGTTTCCTGGCCGTCGACCACCACGAGGACCGCACCTACGTGGTCTGCGCCGACGGCGCCCCGGACGCTCAGAAATGGGTCGAGACCACCCGTGCCCTCCTGGAGGGGCTGCCTCCCCTGCCCGCACCCCTTCCCTCCGCTCCCACCCTCGACCTCTCCGCGCTCCTGGAGCAGTCGCGCGAGGGGTACGTGGACGACGTCAAGGCGTGCCTGGGCCACCTCACCGACGGCGAGAGCTACGAGATCTGCCTGACCAACCGGGTCCGCCTGCCCGACCTCGGCGAGGGCGGTGACCTGGACTTCTACCGCCGCCTGCGCGCCGCGAGCCCCGCGCCCTACGCCGCCCTGCTGAGGTTGGAGGAGGTGACCGTGCTGAGCGCCTCCCCGGAGCGCTTCCTGCGAGTGGACGCCGCGAGAGTGGCCGAGAGCCGCCCCATCAAGGGCACCGCCCCCCGCCACCCGGATCCGGCCACCGACGCACAGATCGCCGCCGACCTGCGAACCGGCGCCAAGACCCGCGCCGAGAACCTGATGATCGTGGACCTGCTCCGCAACGACCTCGGCCGGGTGTGCGAGGTCGGGAGCGTGGAGGTGCCCGCCTTCATGTACACCGAGTCCTACGCCACCGTGCACCAGCTGGTCTCCACCGTCCGGGGACGGTTGCGTCCCGGGGTGTCCACCCTGGAGGCCATCCGCGCCTGCTTCCCGGGCGGATCGATGACCGGGGCCCCCAAGCTGCGCACCATGGAACTCATCGACCGGCTGGAAGGTTCGGCACGAGGCGTGTACTCGGGTGCGCTCGGCTACGTGTCGCACAGCGGAGAATCGGATCTGAGTATCGTCATCCGCACCGCCGTCCTCGTCGGGGGAGAGGCCACCGTGGGCGCCGGAGGAGCGATCGTACTGGACTCCGATCCGCAGGAGGAGTACGAGGAGATGCTCCTCAAGGCCAGGGTCCCCGCGAAGGGCCGCTGAGCCAGCCGTCCGGTTCCGGGGCAGCGCGGCCCGTGTGTGTGCCCGCGAGGCGGGGAAGGCCCCGGACATGACGGACCCCGAACGTACAGCTGACGGCCACCACGTCGTGATCCGCGGACGGCGCTGGCGTGCCAGCGACCCAGAACTACCCGGTGGGATCCGCGAGCGCTTGGTCGCCCATCTGATGTCGGCTCGCCGGGACGTCGGCTCCGCGCTGCGCGCCGAGGCCCCTGACGCCGAACAACTCGCCAGGGGCCGGGTGCAGCTGGCCAAGGAAGGGCTGGGGGAGAGGGGTACCCCCTGGTGGGAGATGCGTCTCCACGAGCGCCGCCACCGCTGGGAGGAGTCGCTGCGGGCTCTGGACGCCGGTTGACGTCAACCGGGAGTTCGCCGTCGGCAGCACCATGCCCCAGATAACGAGAACAGGTTTCAGTTCGGTGTTAGATTCCGGTCATGCGAGTTGACGAATACCTGCGACACGACGCTGTCGGGCTGGCCGAGCTGGTACGGAACAAGGAGGTCACCTCCGCCGAACTCCTGGAGAGCGCGATCGAGCGGGCCGCTCAGGTGAATCCCGAGCTCAACGCGATCATCCTGCCGATGTACGAGGAGGGGCGCCGGGTGGCCGCGTCCTCTCCTGAGGGACCGCTGGGCGGGGTTCCCTTTCTGCTCAAGGACCTCTTCCAGGACTACGCCGGGTTCCCTACATCGGCGGGAAACCGGGCGCTGCGGCATGTTCCGGTGCGGCGTAACGCCGAGGTGGTGAACCGGTGGCTTGCGGCGGGGCTGGTGCCCTTCGGGAAGACCAACACCCCCGAGTTCGGGGCCAAGGCGGTCACCGAGTCCGACGCGTTCGGGCCCGCTCGTAACCCCTGGAACCCGGGGCACACGCCCGGGGGCTCCTCGGGTGGCTCAGCTGCCGCTGTGGCCGCGGGAATCGTTCCGGCGGCGGGGGCCAACGACGGTGGCGGTTCGATTCGGATTCCCGCGGCTTGTTGCGGGCTGTTCGGACTCAAGCCCGGACGCGGACGGGTTCCGTTCGGGCCCAACTGTGGCGAGCCCATGCACGGTGCCTCGGTGAACGGGGTCATCACACGCACGGTGCGTGACAGCGCGGCTTTGTTGGAGGCGATGGCGGGGTCGGAGCCGACGTCGCCGTATCCGATCGCACCGCCGGAGCGCCCCTACACCGAGGAGGTCGGTCGGGATCCGGGGCGGTTGCGGATCGGATTCACCGAGCACTCCCCGCTGGGCACGCGAGTGCACCCCGAAGCGGTTCGGGCGGTGCGTGAGGCCGCGGCTCTGCTGGAAGGGCTGGGGCACGAGGTGGTGGAGGCCGAGCCGGCCATCGACGGCCGAGCGCTCACCGAGGACTTCCTGACCCTCTGGTACGGGTCGATGGCCGCACTGGTGGACGGGATCAAGGCCGACACCGGCTGCTCGGACGCCGACTTCGAGCCCGACACCCTGATGCTGGCCGCCATGGGCCGGAGCCGTACGGCCGCCGACTACGTGCGGGGCAACGACCGGTGGAACGACCACGTTCTGGCGTTGGCCGAGTTCCACGCTCAGTACGACCTGCTGCTCACCCCGACCATCGCGGGCCCGCCGGTGACCATCGGCCGACTGGACCCGCCGCCGTGGCTGCGCAAGGCCGAGCGCCTGCTGGTGCGCACCGGAACCGAGCGGGTGGTCACCGCGACCAATCTGGTTACCACGGAGGTCATGAACAACCTCACCGCGACCCCGTTCACGCTGATGGCCAACCTCACCGGCACCCCCGCGATGTCGGTTCCGCTGCACTGGACGGAGTCCGGGCTGCCGCTGGGCGTGCAGTTCATCGCGGCCTCGGCAGGAGAGGGCTTGCTGTTGCGTCTGGCCGCCCAGTTGGAGGAGGCCAGCCCCTGGTCGGAGCGCCGTCCGGCGGGCTTTTCCTTCCCCGCGCACGTTTGACCTGCGGGGTCAGCTCTCGGCTGTGTCCTTGACGAACACGATGCCGTCGCTGTCGGCCAGGTGGGCCGGGTCGAAGGAGGAGTAGCCGAACCACGGGGACACGCGGGGCTCGGGACGTGTGTCCCCGAGGGCGGCGGCCAGACGTCGGGCGTCGACGACGCACCGGCCCTCGGGGAGCGCGTACAGGAGACCTTCGAGGCTGTTCGGCGGCGGAGCGTCCACCCCTCGGTGCCGGATGGTGCCCAGGGCCGTCGCAATGAAGGCGTACTCCTCGTCGAGGCGGGTGCTGACCAGCGCACCGGCGCTCCACCACTCCACCGTCCCCTGCCACATCCGCATGGAGCTCTTCTCCCGCTGGAAGTGGGCGTTGTGGGCGTGGGCCAGCACCGGCCCGCGTTCGGCGAGGGCGAGAAGGTTCTCGGACATCATCCGGTCCCGCACGCTCAGCAGCCGGTTCATCCGGGCGGGCGAGGTGTCGGCCAGCCAGTAGTGGTAGCGGAGCAGGTCGACGGCGGTTCGTCCGTACAGGCGAGCTCGGTCGAGGTCCTCCCTCGAGGTCGCCGCGAGCAGGAGCGGGGTCTGTTCCTCGAGCAGCGCCGCCAGGTCGTCGGCGATCAGCCGTAGCTGGGCGGCCTCGGCGGACTGCCCCACGGACCGGGACGGATCCGTCATCGCGTCGGGGTGGGTCCAGAGCTGGTCCGCCCCGAGCAGGTCGTCGAGTTTCTGCGCGGTGCAGGGGATCAGGTCCGCGTTCACGTGGGCCGCGAGGTGGTCGTGGACCGCGCTGAGCGCCTGTCGGGGGCTGGCGGGGCCGGTGATCTCCAGTGGTCCGTCGAAACCGGCGAAGCGGACCTGTTCGGACGCCGGACGGTTCTCGTTGTAGGAGCGCATCCAGCGCACGAGGTCGCGGTTGGCGCTGGAGGCACCGAACCCGTGACTGAACCCGCGCTCCATGACCTCGTCGAGAGTGCCCGTGCCGGAGGTGACGTACTCGTCCACGACCAGACTCATCAGGCAGTCGCTTTCGATCGCGATCGTGCGGTAGCCCTCCTGTTCGACGAGCTGCTGGAAGAGCTCGTTGCGGACCTGGCGCAGGGTGTCCTCGCCGTGGGTGGGCTCGCCCAGGGCGAGGATCCGGGGCCGGTTCGTGAGGAGCCCCAGGACGGAGGCGGATGCGAAGGCATGGGTGCTGTCCGTGATGTCAGTATCCATACCTTCGACGGTATCGCTGAACCCTCGGTTGAAACTTGTGAGCGATAGTGTCCTGCCCATGGCGAAAAAGCTTCAAAGCGGGATACACCTGCGCCCGATCGATCTGGCGCGCGGGCACGGTCTGTCCACCCAGGCGGTCCGCAACTACGAGGAGGACGGAATCCTCCCGGAGGCAGAGCGCACCCCGCACGGCTACCGCGTCTACACCCCGCTGCACGCGGCGGCCCTGGGTGCCTTCCTCGCCCTGCTTCCGGGCCACGGCCACGCGACAGCGGCCTCGATCCTGCGTTCGGTGAACCGGGGTGCGGTCGACGCGGCGTTCCGGCTCATCGACGAGAGCCACGCCCAGCTCCTTGAGGACCGGCGCACCCTCCAGTCGGTGGAGAGCGCCCTGCGCGACCTGGATCCCGACGCGACACCTGAGCCCGGTGAGGGTTCGGGGCACATCTTCATCGGGCCGCTGGCCCATCAGCTCGGGATCCGGCCCGCCACCCTGCGCAAGTGGGAGCGGGCCGGTCTGGTCGCACCGCGCCGCGATCCGCAGACGGGGTACCGCGTCTACGACGAGGCCGACGTGCGGGACGCCCGCCTGGCCCACCAGCTCCGACGCGGAGGCTACCTGCTGGAGCAGATCGCCCCGCTGATCACCCAGGTCCGGAGCGCGGGCGGCCTGGAACCGCTGGAGGCCGCCCTGGCCGACTGGCACGGCCGCCTGTCCGCCCGCAGCCGGGCGATGCTCGCCGGAGCCGCGGAGCTGGACGCGTACCTGCGCCAGCGCGGGTGAGCCCTGCTTAGCTCGGCTGCGGCCAGGGCCAGTCCTCTTCGAAGGTCGGAGGCACGGCGACGCACTGAACGGCGTCCTCGTAGGTGATCCGCCCCGGTGAGGCGGTCCGCAGCTCCACCCAGCCGACGCCGTAGCGATCGAGCAGGTCCAGATAGGCCCTGGTCATGTCCAGGAGCTCCACCGAGGAGGCCCGGAACCAGGCCCGGGCGCCAGGGTGCAGGACGGGGTCGTAGCAGTCGGGGTCGACCGTCGTCGGATCGGTGTGCATCGCGTTCCCGCGGTCGTTGGCCGAGCGGTGCCAGGCGGTGTCCTGCGAGTTCAGAAGACCTGTTCGGGCCAGCCCGTTCGCGAGGGCGAACACCCCCGGATGCCGGCCACAGCCACAGCGGTTGGGCACCACTCTGGAAGCGCACATATTCGGTCACCGGCCGCATGTTAGCGCCCCCGCCGTGATGGCGGCGATGGCCGAGGGCGACCATCGGAGTTAGCCGCCCTTGCCCACCCCAGACGGTTCGGGGCGGGCAAGGAACGGTTGCTGATTGGCGTTGATGACCGAAAGCTACTGCTCGGGGCCCGCCATCGTCAGGACGATCTTGCCGGTGGTGCGGTTGGTCTCGCCCAAAGCATGGGCCTCGGCGCCCTCGGCCAGCGGGTACGTCGCCTCCACATGGGCCCTGAGAGCCCCCTTCTCGACCAGCTCGGCGATCGCGTTCATCCCGGCGTGGTCGGCCTCGACCAGCACCGGCGTGGCTCGGATCCCGCGCTGTGCGGCGCGTTCGAGCACCTCACCGCTCAGGGGCAGCAGGGAGACCAGGGTCCCGCCCGGGCGCAGCACCTCCAGGGAGCGGGCCGCGACCTCACCTACCAGCGGATCCAGGACCACGTCGATGTCCCCGGTGGCTTCGGTGAAGTCCACCTCGCGGTAGTCGATCACCTCATCCGCGCCCAGTTCCCGCAGGAATTCGTGCTTGGGCGTGCTCGCGGTGCCGATGACGTGTGCTCCGTGGGCCTTGGCGATCTGGACCGCCAGATGACCGACCCCGCCGGCGGCCGCGTGCACCAGGACCCGCTGATCGGCGCGGATTTCGGCGGTGTCCACGAGAGCCTGGTAGGCGGTCAGAGCGGCCAGCGGCAGTGCTCCGGCCTGGACGTGGTCGATTCCGGCGGGCTTGCGGGCGAAGGCCCGTGTCGGGCCGACCACGTACTCGGCGTGCGAGCCCACCCCGTGCGGGTAGGGCAGCATTCCGAACACCTCGTCGCCGGGCTGGAAGAGGGTCACGCCGAAGCCGACGGCCACCACCACCCCGGAGACGTCCCATCCGAGGACGAGGGGGAGGCGGTTCAGGAAGAGACCGGCCGAGCGGTGTTTCCAGTCGGTCGGGTTGATCCCGGCGGCGCGGACCGCGACCAGGATCTCGCTGGGCCCGGGCGCGGGCCTGGGGACGCGGGTCTCCTGGAGGACCTCGGGTCCGCCGTGGGTGTTCTGGCTGAGGGCGCGCATGGTGGCGCCGGTGTCGTCGCTCATGGGTTCAGCCTGGCCGATGGGGCCCCGGCACACCA
The DNA here is from genome assembly GCF_000340985.1 of Nocardiopsis valliformis DSM 45023. NCBI lineage: Bacteria > Bacillati > Actinomycetota > Actinomycetes > Streptosporangiales > Nocardiopsidaceae > Nocardiopsis > Nocardiopsis valliformis. The sequence continues at coordinate 105,761 of NZ_ANAZ01000008.1, read as the reverse complement.
TGGCATGATTGTCATCTTTAGATAGGATCGTGCCATGAGTGTTTCGCACCGCGTGGTCGTCATGGCGCTGCCCGGCGTCTATCCCTTCGAATTGGGCATCCCCAACCGGGTGCTGGGCGCGGCCGATGGCCGCTACGAGTTAGTGACCTGCGGGGTCGGCGGTACCTCGGTACCCACCAACACGGACTTCGGTATCACGGTGGAGCACGGCCCCGAGGTCCTGGCCGGTGCCGACACCGTGGTGATCCCGCCTTTCGACACTGACCGGCTCAGCCGCGATCTGAGCCCTGCGATGTCCGCCGCCCTGGACACGATCCGTCCCGGCACGCGTGTGGTGTCCATCTGCACGGGTGCGTTCGTCCTGGCCGCCGCGGGGTGGCTCGACGGGCGCCCGGCCACCACCCACTGGTCGCTCACCGAGGTCTTCCGCTCCTGGTTCCCGAAGGTGGACCTGGACCCCGACGTGCTGTTCGTGGACGACGGTGACCTGCTGACCTCGGCGGGCGCGGCCTCGGGGGTGGACGTGTGCCTGCACCTGGTCCGCTCCGACCACGGCAGCGAGCTCGCCAACCGGGTGGCGCGGATCTGCGTGGTACCGCCCTGGCGCGACGGCGGTCAGGCCCAGTACATCGAGCAGCCCGTGCCGCAGGAGGGGCGCGAGGGCACCGCAGCGGCCCGGGCCTGGGCGATGGAGCACCTGGGTGAGCCGATCACCCTCAACGATCTGGCCGAACACGCGCACATGAGCCTGCGCACCTTCATTCGCAGGTTCAACGACGAGGTGGGAGTGAGCCCGGGGCGGTGGCTGATCCAGCAGCGCGTCCTGCGGGCCCGGCACCTGTTGGAATCCACCGATCTGCCGGTGGACGAGATCGCCGGTCAGGTCGGGTTCGCCACCGGGACGTCGCTGCGGCAACATCTGCGGGCCGTGATCGGCGTGTCCCCGATCACGTACCGGCGCACCTTCCGAGGGGCGACGTCCGGCGTTTCCTGAGGTCAGGGCGCTTTTCACCCGAGTCATCAATATTTTGATGACGGACATAGGAAATGACATTGGAAAGTTATTGCACAAGCAACTAGCTTCGGATCATCACCGCTCTGACGCTGTGGGCCACGGTGTGAACCTGGTGGAAACAGCCCGTCAGAACCGGTGGGAAACACCATCATCCGGGCACAGCGCCCGTACGACCTCGGAGCGACACGGCATGTCCAAGATCCTTTTCGTGATGACCGGCGCCGACTTCTGGACCCTGGCCGACGGCACCCAGCACCCCACCGGGTTCTGGGCCGAGGAGGCCGTCGCACCCTACGAGGCCTTCAAGGCAGCGGGACACGAGATCGTCGTCGCCACCCCCGGCGGGGTCGTTCCCCCCGTCGACCAGGGCAGTCTGGCCGCGGCAGCCAACGGCGGCCAGGAGAACGCCGACCGCATCGCCGCCGGGTTGGACTCCTTCACCGAACTCCGCTCACCCATCAAGCTGGAGGACGTCGACCTCGACGACTACGCCGCCGTCTTCTACCCGGGCGGTCACGGCCCCATGGAGGACCTGGCCGTGAACACCGTCTCCGGCGACCTGCTCACCGCCACCCTGGACTCGGGCAAGCCGCTCGGCGTGGTCTGCCACGCCCCGGCCGCGCTCCTGGCCGCCGAGCGCTCCGACGGCACCAACGCGTTCGCTGGCTACCGGGTCTCGGCCTTCACTAACGACGAGGAGACCCAGGCCGGGCTGGCCGACAAGGCCGAGTGGCTGCTCCAGGACCGCCTGGTCGAGGCCGGGGTGGACTTCCAGGAGGGCGAGCCCTGGGCGCCCAAGGTCGAGGTGGACCGCAACCTGGTCACCGGCCAGAACCCGGCCTCCTCCGCCCCGCTGGCCCAGGAACTGCTCAAGCACCTGAGCTGACCCAGATGCACCGGTACTGACCACTGTCTGGTCTGGCGTTGGCCAGCGGAAAACCGGTTGCCCCGGCCGCTGGCCAACGGCACCCTGGTGCCCTATGAGCATTCCCCCGTTCCAGATCCGGGCCCGGTACACCGAAACCACGGTGACCGTCTACCAGGCCTACGCCCCCGCCATCGGGGTGCCCGCCGCACGCCAGGGCCGCTTCCCGGCCTCCTGGAAGCGCGAGCGCATGACCTGGATCAAGCCGTCATTCCTGTGGATGATGTACCGGTGCGGCTGGGGACTGAAGGAGAACCAGGAGACCGTCCTGGCGGTGGAGATCACCCGCGAGGGATTCGAGTGGGCGCTGCGCAACTCGGCGCTCTCGCACTACAGACGGGACGTGCACGCCGACCGCGACACCTGGAAGCGTGAGCTGCGCGCAGCCCCGGCCAGGGTGCAGTGGGACCCCGAGCGCGACCTGCGCCTGAACCCTCTGGAGCGCCGCTCGCTCCAGCTGGGCCTGTCCGGGGAGGCCTCACGCCGCTACGCCGACGAGTGGACGGTGTCGATCACCGACGTCACACCGCTGGCCCACCGGGTGCACGAGCTGGTGCGCCAGGGCGACCTGGAGACAGCGGCCGCACTGCTGCCCGAGGAACCCCCGTACCCGATCGCAGACGAGGCCCTCGCCCACCTGCGCTGATCCCACCCCGCCGCGATCGCACCGGGGCGGGCCAGTCGGACCGCCCCAGCTCCTCTCGTTAGTCAGGGTGGATTCAGCCGCGATCCGGTCCCGGGTTCAGGCCCGGGGCTCCGCACGGGCCCGGATGCCGTCCCGGGTGTACATCCACGCGGTGCCGCAGGTGAAGGGGACCTCCGTACAGCCCTTGGACAGGCACGGCTCCCAGGCGCCGCAGCCCTTCTTCCTCGCCAGGGCGCTGCCGTGCGGGTCGGGCTCGTCGGGCCCCAGGGTGGCCAGCAGCGCATGGGCCTCCTCCGTGCCGAAGGCCGACACGGCCAAGCCGCGCAGCTCGCGTTCGCGGACCGGGTCCAGGCCGTCCCGGAACACCAGGATGTCGGACAGGGTCCGGCGGGCCAGGTCCACCACCTCCCGCTGGGCCGCGCTGAGACGGGGGTGAGCCCGCTCATAGCGGCGCAGGTGTTCCAGCCACAGGTCACGGCGGGCCCGGGGAGGGAGTTCGGCGAAGATGAGACGGCGGCGGGCCAGGGGATGGGCCGCGAACACGTCGTAGTCCCTTGGCAGGCGATCCCGGTGGGCCTCCACCCACTCACGGGCCAGGGCGTGGTCAGAGCGGGCCAGCTCGGGGGTGCGCCCAGCCAGGGCCAGGGTTATCACCGCGGCTCCGCCCTCCCGCAACCGTTGCAGACACGGTTTCCCCAGCCGGTTGGATGTGGTGACCCGTGCCCGCTCCCAGGGGGCGCGGCGGCGCTGGCGGCTCAGTTCACCCAGGGCTTCCACCACCCGCAGGGTCGCCTGGGCGCCCAGCCCCCGCACGAGCGGGCGGACCATGGACACCCCGCGCCAGCAACGGACCTCGGTGCCTCGGTGACGGACCAGGGTCGGCACCCAGGGGGCGTTGGGCCCCCACTGTCGGACTCGCCACTCCTGCACCTGTGGATGGGTGAGCGGAAGTGTTTCCAGCCTGCCCCCCGACACCGCCTCCACCGCGTTGGAGATGTCCGCGCACCTGTCGCACGAGGAGTCGAACGCCAACACGTACCGAGCCCGAATGTGCCCCATGATCTCCCTTCCCGCACCGCCGTCTCCCAGTGTTGGCGTGCGGGATCCGCTATGGGGCGGGTTCTCGGAACTTGGTGCTCCCAATCAACGGTCCTGGACCCGGAAAACGGCGCGAACACGGATGAACCCGCGATCACGCCGTTCGTTACCACGCGTTTTGGTGGTCACCTGGACTGGTTATCGGCCTGGCCGAGCTCCGTGGCGGGCCCCTGGAGGAAGGGCTTGGCCCGGTCAGCTCCGGACCGGCTCCACCGCCGCGGGCCCAAGGACGACCTCGTGGACCGTCCAGCAGTCCGAACTCTCGGTGCCGACCTCCGCACCACAAGCGGCGCAGAGCAGGTTGGGACCGTCGATCCCGGAGGGGCCGCAGCAACCGCTCATCCTCGTCCGGTTGTCGGTGTACCTGGTACCGGTCACGTCAGCGAGAGCGAGAACGAACCCGCCGATCTGCGTCTCCGCGGGCTCGGCCACCGCGAAGGTGCCGGGGGCCATTAGCGGCGGGCACTCGGGCATCTCCGCGTCGTCCTCGGCGGCGAGCTGGAAAGGGGCAACAGCGTCATCGATGTCAGGCAGGGGCACCTAGCGCGAGCTCGCCGGGGCGCTGTTGGACCCGGAGTTCGTGGAGGTCGGCAAGTCGGGTCGGCGCTGGGACCGGGAGGCCATGCTCGCCGAGCTGCCTTCGATGACCTCCGACGGGCCGGATACGGAGATCGATGTGCGGGACATGCGCGGTGTCCTGCTGTCTCCTGGCCTGGTCCACCTGACCTACGCCACCGAGGTCAACGGGCAGCGGGCAACGCGCAGCGCCCTGTGGCGGCGTGACGGTCAAGGCCGGTGGCGGACGTTCTACCACCAGGGGACCCCAGCCGCTGGTTGAGCCCGGTGGACCCTGGTCGCCTTGGTGAGTCCGAGATCACCCGAAAAAAGCAGGTCAAGGTAGGTTTCAGAACCGATTTTCCCTACCTGGAGGACCTCCCGCGGGTAGTCTGTGCCCGGAGCTACGATCCGGTCGGTTCGGCCCCCGGCCCGCGCATTCGGAACTTCGCCCGCACTCCTTTGGGCCCGGATCGCGTCGGTGTGCTCCCGCAGACTTCGCACAGCGGCACCAGCCGCGCACCACGCCCTCGGCGTCCGCGGTTTCATGTCCGGTTTCCCCGGCGAACCGACGGACCAGGATCACCCCCGGGAGCGCGGTCGGCGAAGACCCACCCTGTAGGCGATTCTTCACGGCGCAATCCAGAAACCGACCCAGGCTGTCAAGGCTTGGAGCGTGATGCTGGATCGGAGAAGACGACAGCGAACAAGAGGTACCCGATGACCAGTGTCTGCCCGCACTGCGGATGGCCCGACGCCCAGCCCTTCGCGGTGCTCTCCCAACACCGCACCGGTGCGGGCCTGACCGTGTGGTCACGCTGTGCCTGCGGTTCGACGCAGATCCGTGAGATCGGTGTCGCTGGTACCCGGATCGTCTCGCGCGGCCGCCCGACCCAGGCGCCGCAGAACCCGCCCTGCGCGGCCTGAGGACAGCCCGAACCCGCCGCCCCGGTCGATCGGGGCGGTTATCCACAGGAACGGTGCGGAAATCGTGGCCCCGGAGCCGTCCGCGATACGGTTACGGGCATGGGGAACACACCGGCACGGCCGTCCACTTCGGCCGAGGACTACGTGAAGGTCATCTACGACCTCCAGGAACGCGGCACGGGGCCGGTGACGATCTCCGGCATGGCCGAGCGGCTGTCGGTGTCCAACTCCTCGGTTTCGGGGATGCTCCGCAAACTCAACGAACTCGGTTTCGTCGAGCACCAGCGCTACGGCAACGTCAGCCTCACCGAGACCGGCACCAAAGCCGCCCTGGCGGTGCTGCGTCGCCACCGGCTGCTGGAGACCTACCTGGTGGCCGAGCTGGGCTACTCCTGGGACGAGGTGCACGACGAGGCCGAAATCCTCGAGCACGTGGTTTCGGACAAGTTCGTCGATCGCATCGCCGCCCACCTGGGTGACCCGGTCGTGGATCCGCACGGCGACCCGATCCCCACTCGTGAGGGCAGCATCGTCGAACGCGAGTCCGTGCTGCTTTCGGAGGCCGAGGCCGGAACCTCGGGGGTGGTCGTCCGGGTCAACGACACCGACCCCGAACTCCTGCGCTACCTCGCTGACATCGACATCGGCATCGGCATGCGCGTGGAGGTCGTGGAACGGCTGCCCTTCGCCGGTTCCCTCCAGCTCTCGGTCCACCCGGAGAAGGGCGGCCAGACCCGCGACCAGGTCCTGGGCTTGGTCGCCGCCGAGGCCCTCTGGCTCAGCCCCGAGGAGTGACCGGACGTGTCGTTCCCTTCGCTCGGCTGGGACCGGCTACCCGTGCCCGGGGGCGAAGGGAGACGACGGCCGTCTCTGCGCATCAGGCCTGTGGGCGCGCGCCCGGTTGGCCGGAGCCGATGACGAAGCGGGCGCGATCGCGGATGGGGGCGCCCGGCTCGCTCACGTAGTCGACCACCCGGTAGTCGGCGGTCCACTCCGTAGGGGTCACCGTGTTACGCACGTAGCCCCGGTTGCGGTTGATGAATTTGATGTGTGGGTTCTCGGCGAGCTGGACCGCGTCGCCCGGGTTCTGCTCCACCCCGTCGCGGCCGCTGGTGAAGGACGTGCCCACCAGCTCGGTGGCCACGGTCTCCGAGTACGCGTCGTCGAAGTCGGCCTTGACGTCCACCACGTAGTTGGCGTGCACGTCGCCGGTGATCACGACAGGGTTGGACACCCCGGCGATCTCGTCACGGACGCTGTCGCGCTCCACCTTGTAGTTGTCCCAGGCGTCGTCGCTGAAGTTGGTGGCATCGCCCTCGGCGAAGTCGCGCTGGGAGAAGAACACCTGCTGGGCCAGGACGTTCCAGGTGGCGTTGGAGTCCGCCAAGCTCTGGGACAGCCACCTGCGCTGGTCGGCGCCGAGCAGGGTGCGCTCGGGGTCGTCACGTTTGGAATCCTCCACCTGCACGTCCCGGTACTGGCGGGTATCCAGCAGGTGCATGTCGACCAGGTTGCCGAAGGTCAGCCTGCGGTACAGGTGCAGGTCGGGACCGGCCGGGCGCTGGGCGGCGCGCAGCGGCATGTGCTCGTAGTAGGCCTTGAGCGCGTGTTCGCGGCGCAGCAGGAACTCCTCCGGCGGGACGTCCTCCTCGTAGGAGGTGTCGTCGGCCCAGTTGTTCTCCAGTTCGTGGTCGTCGAAGACCACCGCCCACGGGAAGGCCGCGTGCGCTGCCTGGAGGTCGTGGTCGGTCTTGTACTGTGCGTGCCGGAGCCGGTACTCGGTCAGGGAACGGACCTCCACCGCGGGGAAGTGGCCGCGACCGATGCTGCCCTGGTCGGCGGTCTCGTAGATGTAATCGCCGAGGAAGGCCACCAGGTCCAGGTCCTCCTCGGCGAGGTGGGCCTGGGCGGTGTAGTGGCCCTGGGTGTATCTCTGGCAGCTGGCGAACGCGAAGGCGAACCGGTCCAGGCGGGTTCCCGGCACCGGGGCGGTCCTGGTGCGGCCGACCGGGCTGATCTCGTTGCCGACCCGGAAGCGGTAGAAGTAGTCGGCTCGCGGGCGTAGCTGCTCCAGCTCAACGTGCACCGAATGCGCCTGGTCGGGTCCGGTCTCGGTGGTTCCGGAGGCGGCGAGGGTGGCGAAGTCCTCACGGTGGGAGACCTGCCACTCGACCTCAACCGTGCGGTCGGGCATCCCGCCGAGGCCGTCCTCGGCGAGCGGGTCGGGGGCCAGCCGGGTCCAGAGCACGACGCCGTCGTGGCGGGGGTCTCCGGAGGCGACGCCCAGGGTGAAGGGTTCGGAGATCACGGGGCCTCGAGGGGCCGGGGTGGCCGCGAGCGCGGAGGGGGCGCCCAGAGTGGTACCCAGTGCGGCGGTACCCAAAGTGACGGCCCCGCCCACCAGCGCCTGTCGGCGGGTGGTGCCGGGCCCGGAGGCGAACGAAGCGGACGGTCCCGAAGCTGCGGGGGATGCGGGTGTACCCGGCATGCACGGTCTCCTGGGTTCGTGTGGAGGACCGCCCCGGACTACCCGGAGCGGGAGGAACCGTGCTCCATCCCGTCATGGAAACAGGTACGCGCCAACCACTACGTGGTGAACATTACCCCCGTTTCAGTGACGAGTAGGTGACTCAGGGTTGCGAGCTGGGAGTTTCTTTCGGGCTCGAATATGAGGATCATCCCCGTTTCTCTCCTCAAAGGCCGAAAAGGCCGCCATGGGCCACGCCCTCGAAACCCTCATCACCGACTCCGCGCTCCGGCGCCCGCCACCGCCGACGAGGACCCGCCCGGACTTGTCCACAACCCTCTCGCGCCAGCCCGCCCCATCACCTAGCCTGGACTCATGAACCAGCGACATTAAGTCACAGGCCGCGGCCGAGGCCGGTCCGAGGCGAACGCCCGCGCACCACCGGGTGGCCACCACCCCAGGTGCCCGTGTTCGTCCGACCGAAAGTCCTCCATGACCACCCAGTCCACGCGTGAGCCACACACGCGTCTGTCCAGGCTGACCTGGCCGCTCTACACCTACGCCCTCTTCGAGGAGTTCATCCTCCTCTACCCCCTGTACGCTCTGTTCTTCACCGAGCACGGGCTGTCCGTGGCCCAGATCAGCTCGCTCTTCGTCCTTTGGTCCCTGACCAGTGTTCTGTTGGCGATCCCCGCAGGCGCCTGGGCCGACATCGTGCCCCGGCACTACCTGCTGGCCGCCGCTCCGCTGCTGTCCGGAACCGGGTTCGCGCTCTGGCTGCTCTTCCCGTCGTACTGGGTGTTCGCCCTGGGCTTCGTGTTGTGGGGGACGGCCGGGGCCCTGGTCTCCGGTGCCTTCGAAGCGCTCGTCTACACCGAGCTCTCCCGCCGCGGCGCCGCTCAGCAGTACGCGCGCGTCATGGGGGTGACCCGAGCTCTCGGAGTGGCCGCCGTGGGCGTGGCGACCCTGCTGGCCGTTCCGGTGATGGCTCACGCCGGTTACACGGCGATCGGCCTGGCCAGCGTTGCCGCGTGCCTGCTGTGCGCGCTGGCCGGTCTGGCCCTGCCCGAGCACCGGGCCCGACGATCCGATGCCGCTGACCGCGGCAGCGACCCGGAGGAGGGGGGCGGACCCGATCTCGGCTACCTCCAGACCATGCGGCTCGGCCTGGCCGAGGCCCGCGGCAGCCGCGCCGTGCGCAACGCACTCATTCTGCTCGTGGTCATCACCGCGTTCTGGGGGATGCTGGAGGAGTACGTGCCCTTGCTGGCCGCCTCCGCCGGAGTCACCACCGAGGACATCCCCCTGGTCGTGCTCACCGTGTGGGTCTGCGTGACCCTGGGCGGTCTGCTTGCCGGGCCGGCCGCCCGGCTCTCACCACGGACCCTCGGGGCCCTTCTGGCCCTGGCCGCCGCGGCCATCGCCGTCGGGGCCCTGCTGGGCAACCCGTTGGGCTGGGTGCTGCTCGGCTGCGGCTTCGGTGTGTGCCAGATGATGAACGTGGTCGCCGACGCCCGGCTGCAGGACAGCATCACCGGTTCCAGCCGGGCCACCGTCACCTCGCTGGCCGAGGTGGGCGCGGAGTCGGTGGGCGTGGTGTCCTTCCCGCTGTACGCGGGGGTGTTTCTGGTGCTCGGGCACGGGATGGCTTTCGTGCTGTTCGCCGCCCCGTACTTGCTGGCCGCCGTCCTGATGGCGCGGACCAGGCGCACCCGACCCGTGCCCACCGCTGACTGAAGCGGGTTCGACAACACCGTGTACGGTCACCCTCCGGAACCTCTCTGGAGAATTTTCCGCGTTCCTTAACCGATCCGGCCGAACCCGGTCGTCTCGGCACGCATCTCCCCTTGTGCCGGAGTCTCCACGCTCCGACATGGGCGCGGCAGACCCCGGTCCGCCGCGTGGCACCGTGCCCGAGGACGGCGGGTCACGGCGCACGGGCCGTAGGTGACGAGGGACCACCTACGGCCCGACCGGTTTTTCGGTGCCCCCTATTGATCCCCTTGCGTCCTTGAATAGCATCGTTTGTTGTGACACCTCAGACGACGAACACCGCGAACAGTGACGACCCAGGTCTCGCATCCGTACGCGGGATCAGCGTCAGTTACACCGACCGCGGAGCAGGGTGCCCCGTCCTGTTCATCCACGGCCACCCCTTCGACAGAACCATGTGGGAACCTCAGGTCAGAGCATTGGCCGGGCGCGGCTACCGGACGATCGTGCCGGACCTGCGCGGGTACGGGCGCAGCACCGTCGTGCCCGGAGTGACCTCCATGGACGCCCTCGCCCGCGACCTCGCCGCCTTCCTGGACCACCTGCAGCTGGACGTGGTCAACGTGGTGGGCCTGTCCATGGGCGGTCAGGTCGCGCTGGAGCTGTACCGGCTCTTCCCCGACCGGGTGGACTCGCTGACCCTGGCGGCGACCAACCCGATGCCCGAGACCGAGCAGGGCAGGCTCTCCCGCAAACGCATGGCCGCCCGTCTGCGCGAGGAGGGCATGCGCGGCTACGCCGACGAGATGCTGGTCGGCATGATGACCGCCGAGAACGTGCGAGAACTGCCCGCCGTCGCCGACCACGTGCGCGCCATGATGTACGCGGCCCCGCCCGAGGGCGCGGCCGCCGCCCAGCTGGGCCGTGCCGAACGCCCCGACCACACCCTGCTGCTCAAGCGCATCTCGGCCCCCACCCTGCTGGTGGTGGGTCAGCACGACGGGTTCACCCCACCCGAGGGAGCCGAGCTGATGCACGTCCAGGTCCCTGACTCGGTCGTGGAGATCATCGAGGGTGCGGGCCACCTGCCCAATCTGGAGCGCCCCGACCGGTTCAACGAGGTCCTGCGCCGCTTCCTGGAACAGGCCCGAAAACGCGCCCGCTGAGCCCCCGCGGCCCGCGGCAGGAGCCACAGGGCCAGCGGGGCAGGGGCGGGACAGTCGGCCGGAGAAGGCTAGACGGTCTTCTCCACCGGCAGCCACAGCTCACCCGAGGCGAGGTTCTCGTCCTGCTCGTCGTACTCCACGCTCAGCAGTTCGGGACCGTGCTTGTGCTGGTAGGCGGGGTGGGACGGGAACCACTCGGAACCGGCGTAGAGCCAGATCTGCTGGATGGCCTCGGGGAAGGCGTATTTCTCGAAGGGGAAGACGGCCCACGTGCCCGCGGGCACCTCCAGGGCTTCCATCCCCTCGGGGGCCTCGGTCGCGGAGGTCGCGACCGCCACGTAGTAGTCGACGTCGCTGCCCTCGCGGCGGTCGGGGTCGTGGGTGACGGTGACCGACATGCCGCCGTGCGGCTCCTGGTCGGACAGCTCCTCGATCCGCTCGTAGGCGGAGTTCGGGATTCCCTTGACGAACTCGACCATGGGTTCGTTGACCCCCTCATGGACGAGCGGGACCAGGGCCTTGGGGCCGATGAGGCGGAACGCGTCCTTCTCGACGATCCGGTAGCGCATGGTGGTGTTCCCTTCGATGGTGAGGTGGAAGGTCAGCCGTGACTGGGAGTTGAGCGCGGCACCCGATCTGCGGGCCTCGCCCGGGCTGATCCCGTGCATGGCGCGAAAGGCCCGACCGAAGGCCTCTGCGGACCCGTAGCCGTAGCGGACCGCGATGTCGAGCAGGGTGTCCCTGCCCTCGATCACCTCGGCCCCGGCCAGGGTGAGGCGGCGCCGACGCACGTACTCCGAGATCGACATCCCGGACAGCACCGAGAACATCCGTCGGAAGTGGTACTCGGAGGTGAGCGTGGTCCGCGCTATCGCGGCCACGTCCACCGGTGCGTCCAGGTCCCTCTCGACCTGTTCGAGCGCCTCGTTCAACCGGTCCAGCATGTGTTCCTCCCTTGTTCACCCCCCAAATTAGGGATGGGGCCCCGCCCCGACCCGATAGTTGACGTGCGTCTTCGGTCAGGTCGGCGGCCCCGCGCGGAACGTGTTTCTGCCTGGGGAATAACCGTCTGTCACTGCCTCGTACTAGCGTGCCAGCCTGAGGTCACCACCCCCTGTCTGGAAGGCCCCATGTCGCAGAGCTCAGCACCCCAGGGCACGCCACCATCCGAGCCCGGCGAGACCGGACGCTCCCGCCGCGAACCCCTCGGAGCGCAGTTCCACAGGTTGCTGGGGGCGGTGGGGCTGGGCAATCTGGGCGACGGGATCGCGGTGGTGGCGCTGCCCTGGTACGCCACCACCCTGACCGACGATCCCTTCCTGGTGGCGATGGTCGGCGCGGCCACCCGCCTGCCGTGGCTGTTGTTCGCCCTGCTCGCGGGGGTGGTGGGGGACCGGGTCGACCGGAGGCGTCTGATGGTGGTCGCCGGGGGAGCCAAGGCGCTGCTGCTGGCGGCGCTGACCGTGGTGATCGTCCTGGGCGCAGGGTCGATCCCGTTGCTGATCGCGGTGGCCCTGCTGGTGGGGGCCTGTGAGGTGTTCTTCGACAACACCGCGCAGTCGGTGGTGCCCAGCGTGGTGTCGCGTTCGCAGTTGGAACGGGCCAACGGCCACCTGCAGGCCGTGGAACGGGTGCTCAACAGCTTCCTGGGCGCCCCGCTGGCCGGGGCTCTGCTGGCTGTGTCCACCGCGTGGGCGTTCGGCGCGCAGGCCGCGCTCATCCTGCTGGCGGTGGTCTGCCTGCTCACCATGCGCGGAAACTTCCGCCCGGAGACGGACGGGGAACCACACCCGCCGATCCTGACCATGCTGCGTGAGGGACTGGCGTGGCTGTGGCGGCATCCGGTGATGCGCCCGATGGCGATCGTGTCCGGGCTGTCCAACATGGCCGCGGCGTTCATGGGGGCGGTACTGGTGCTCTTCGCCCAGGACGTACTGGGGGTGGGACCGCAGGGGTACGGGCTGCTGATGACTGTCACCGCGGCGGGCGCGGTCCTGGGAGCACTGGTGGTGCCCTCCTTCTCCGGACGGGTGCACCCCTCCACCGCCATGGGCGTGATCCTGGCGGTGCTGGGCTCGAACGCGCTTGTCGTGGGACTGTTGCACAGCATCCCGGCGTTCGTGGTCTGCTACTTCATCAACGGATTCATCATCACGTGGTGGAACATCACCCTGATCTCACTGTTCCAGCGACTGACCCCCGACCGGCTGCGTTCCCGGGCCTTCAGCGCCCACCGAACGCTGTCTTGGGGGCTGCTGTCCGTGGGTATGGGCCTGGGCGGAGCCCTGGCCGCCGTCCTGGAGGGGCCGCTGGGGCGCGAGTGGGCGCTGGCCTCCCCCTTCATCGCCGCGGGGCTGATCGGCCTGGCCCTGGCCGCAGCCCCCGCCCTGGTACTCACCCCGAGGGTGATCGACCAGGCGCTGGCCGATGCCGAACCCGAGTCCACGCCCGGGCCGGGGGCGGAGAACAGCCAAGGGTCCGCATCCCGGCAAGACTGACCCCGGCCCCGCCCGCGAAAAACGGGTGATCGGGAAAAACCTGGAAATCTTCGGGCAACATCCGTGTCTGGTTCGACGTGGCGCCCTTCCCATGCGCACGATGGCCCCTCAAGATGGCCCGCAGGCCGACCCCGAGAAGGAGGTGGGCGGGGCGGGGGTACACGCGCCCCGCAGACTATGGACCTTGGTTTTCTGCGACCTCTGTACGAAAGTGACGGCCCGGTGGCATCGGTGCACCTGGACACCACCCGCGACACCACGGACGCCGACAAGAAGATCGAACTGCGCTGGCGGCACCTGCGCGAGGAGCTGGCCGCGCTCGGGACCGACGAGGCCACCCTGGACGTCCTGGAGGAGGCCGTGGGCGAGGGCAACTCCCGCGCCTTCGGTCACCACGGCCAGGCTCTCTACGCCTCGGACGGACAGCTCCTCGGAGCACACACCCTGGCTGAGCCGCCCTCGCAGGACCGGGCCTCATTCCTGCCGGTCCCGGACACACTCCCTCTGGCCATCGACCGCGGCCGCCGCCTTCCCTACGTGCTCGTGGCCTTGGACCGAGTCAACGCCAAGGTGTTCGCCTACCCCGGCCACCCCACCCGAAAGCCGGTCCTGGAGAGGGCCAACGAGGGTGAGGACATGCACAACATCGACGGCTTGAGCCGCATCTACCCCGGTCAGCGCGGCGACGCCGGGGGGCGCCGCGCCGACACCGGAATCGCACAGGACATCTGGCGGGAGAACGCGATCCAGGTCGCGGAACTGGTCCGGGAGGCGGTGCGCAAGGTCGACGCCGCAGCGATCATCGTCGGCGGTGACGACGAGGCCATCGCTTACCTACGCGACAACCTCGGCCCGCGCCAGCTCACCATCCCGATCAAGGTGGTCGCGGGCGGTCGCGGCGGACTCGATGCCGAGGAACGCCTGCACGAGAGCGCCGAGGAGTGCCTGCAGGAGATGATCCGGGAGGAGCGCGACCAGGTCTTCTCCGACTACCAGCGCAAACTCGCCCACGACCAGGCGGTGAAGGGCACTACCTCCATCCTGCCGATGCTGTCCGAGGCCCGGGTGGACACGCTCCTGCTGGGCGCCGACCGCGTGAACGAGCCCGAGCTGTGGGGTTCGTACTACTCACCGGTTCTGGTGGACACCTCGCCCAAGGGGTTGGACGACCCGGACGCCGGATTCAAGGCTCCTGCCAGCGCTCTGATGCTGCGGGCCGCCGTGATGTCGGACGCCGGTTTCACGGAGCTGCCCCAGACCGAGCAGAGCGTGGACCCGGACGCCGACAGCAACACCACCGACGCCGGTGCCACGCTGCGCTTTCCCAAGTAGTGGAATCCGGGCGGTAGCGCCCGGGTAGGTGTATGAGCCGGTGCTCCGCTCCCATCCGTGGGGGAGCGGGGCACCTTTGCGTGCACTACCTCTCAGGGCAGTACATCTAGGCGTTGGCGTACACGCCCAGTTCGTTCCCACTAGGGTCGGCGAAGTGGAAGCGCCGCCCGCCGGGGAAGGAGTAGGGGGCCTTCAGGATCCGGCCGCCAGCGCCCGCCACCGCCTCGACCGTGCGGTCCAGGTCCTCAGAGAAGAGCAGGACGAGGGGCCCGCCGCCGCGGACCTCACCGTTCGGGTTGAGTCCGCCCACCTCGGACTCGCCGTCGGGCGAACGGATCCCCGCGTACATGGGCCCGTAGTCGTTGAACCGCCACCCGAAGGCCTCGGTGTAGAACCTCTTGGCCTCCTCCAGGTCGGTGACCGAGAGCTCGACGTAGTCGATGGTGTGGTGTGTGTGCTGCGCTGCATCGCTCATGCCGGGCATTGTCCCCGAGGGGGACGACAGAACGCGGACGACGAGCCGCAGCGGCCCCAGGCTGCCCCTCCAGCCAGCCCTGCTTCGGTGGACCGACCCGTGATGACCGGGCTCCCGGATTCGACGACCGCGCCCTTTCGCACCCGCTGGTTCCGTAGCTGCGCCAGCGCGTGCAGACCGCGGTGAGCCGGGTGAACCAGCTGAGCAGGTGGGCGCCGACAGGGGCGGCGGTCCCTTCCGGTAAGAAGACGGGGGCGCGCATGAGCACCGGGACACCGGAGCGGCAGGCAGGGGAGAGGACCGTGGCCAAAGGAAGCGAGGTACGGCTCCGAGGGAGTCGGACCCTGGCGCACGTGGGGCGGCGCGGCCGTGAGTTTCTCGGCCTGTGGGTGGGGCTGCACGTCAGCGCGCTGACCCTGGTGTGGACGGTGGCCTCGGTCCTGGTCCTGTCGGTCAGGGTCCGCTTCGATCTGCCCGAACCCCTGCCGCAGGAGATGGCCACCGCCGTGTACTTCGTGGCGCGCGAGGCGATGACCAACGCCGCCAAGCACTCCGGGGCCTGCGAGGTGATCGTGGATCTGCGGGTCCAGGACACCCGGGTGTGGCTGACCGTCTCCGACGATGGCCGGGGCGGGGCCGACCTCGGGGGCAGTGGCCTGACCGGGCTGGCCCGGCGGGTCCAGGCGCTGGACGGCACCCTGGAGGTGCACAGCCCGCCCCGGGGACCCACGACCGTGCGCGCCGTGCTCCCGCTTGACCGATAATCGCCCCCCTCTTTCTCGCCTGCCACTCTTCTCGAACTCCACGGATACGGAGCCCGCATGCGCCTGGTGATCGCCGACGACTCGGTCCTGCTCAGGGAGGGCCTAATCCGGCTGTTGGAGGAGGAGGGGCACGAGGTTGTGGCGGCGGCCGGGGACGGCGAGGGCCTGCTGACCGCGGTCGCCGAGCACGAGCCCGACGCGGCGGTGGTGGACGTGCGGATGCCGCCCACCCACACCGACGAGGGCCTGCGCGCGGCGCTGCGCATCCGTGCCGAGCGGCCGGAGGTGGCGGTCCTGGTGCTCTCGCAGTACGTGGAACAGCGGTACGCGGCCGAGCTGCTCACCGGCGTCCCGGAGCAGGTGGGCTACCTGCTCAAGGACCGGGTGGCGCAGGTGGGCGAGTTCCTGGACGCCCTGGACCGGATGGCGGCCGGGGGAGCGGCCTTCGACCCGGAGGTGGTCCGCCAACTGCTCGCCCGGACCACCCGGACCGATCCGCTCGCCCGACTGACCCCGCGTGAGCGCGACGTGCTGGAGAACATGGCGCAGGGGCTGAGTAACACGGCCATCGCCGAGCGGCTCTTCGTGTCCCTGAGCGCGGTCGAGAAGCACATCAACGCCATCTTCGACAAACTGGACCTGGCCCGCACCCCCGAATACAGCCGCCGGGTGCTGGCGGTGCTGCGCTTCCTGGGTTCCTGAGATTCCCGGCCCGGTCAGGTGGCGGCGCGGGTGAAGGCGTCGGTGACCACGTTCTGCTCCAGCAGGCTCCGGGTCTCGCGCAGGGCGGCCAGGGTCTCCTCGGCCAGCGCGTCGCTGTAGCGGGACACGGGGATGGAGCAGCTCAGGGCGTCGGTGGCGGGCCGGTCGTAGCGCAGTGACACGGCCAGGCAGCGCACGCCCTCGACGTTCTCGCCGTCGTCGGTGGCATAACCCCGATCACGGACCGCGGACAGTTCGGCGAGGAGCTCCCCGCGGTCGGTGACGGTGCGGTCGGTCAGGGCCACCAGCTCGGCGGGCAACAGGGCGTCCGCCTGCGCGTCGGTGCGCTCGGCCAGCAGGGCCTTGCCCAGGGCGGTGGCGTGCGCGGGCAGGTGCCTGCCCACCCTGCTGTGCGGGCGCAGGTAGTGCCGGGACTCGCGAGTGGCGAGGTAGACCACGTCGGCGCCGTCCAGGCGGGCGAAGTGCAGGGTCTCCCCGGTGCGTTCGGAGAGTGCGTCCAGGTGGGGGCGCACCTGGGCGGTGCGGGTGTCGGCGTCGATGTAGCCGGTACCGGTCAGCAGTGCGCGGATGCCCAGTGTGTAGAGGGTTCCGGTGGCGTCGGTGCGTACCCAGCCGCGCTGGACCAGGGTCTGGAGCAACGCGTACAGACTGCTGCGCGGCACGCCCATGCGCTCGGACAGGACCCGGAGCGAAGCGGCCTGGCCCATCCCGCTCAGCAGTTCGAGCAGCTCCACGGTGCGGGCGGCCGACTTGACCTCGCGCACCCCCTCCTTCTCGCCGTTCACGCCTGTTCCCACGCTGGTACCCGCGCCTTCCGTCTGTCGCCCCGTCGTGGGCCGGATTCTAGCCGCGTCCACCCGGGTGTTTTCCGTTCGGGTGTTGACGCCCGCCCACCACGATCGTAGCCTCTGTTTGTATATGAGAATCCTGTCTACATAGGGAGACAACATGAGGCCCCCCATCGAACGCCCCGCAGACATCACCGCGACGGTCGACCGCCTGGCCCAGGGCATGGACCGCTCGGTCCTCGCCTTCCCCCTGACCCCCTTCGACCAGGACGGGGCGGTGGACCTGAAGGCCTTCGAGGCCCACCTGGAGCACCAGCTGGCCGCCTCCCCCGGAGCACTCTTCGTCGCCTGCGGCACCGGCGAGTACTTCTCCCTGGACCTGGACGAACTCGAAGCCCTGGTCGCCGTCGCCGTCCGGGTGGCCGACGGCAGGGTCCCGGTCGTGGCCGGTGCGGGCCACGGCACCGCACTCGCCTCGGCCTCCGTCCGTGCGGCCGAACAGGCCGGAGCGGACGCGATCCTGCTGCTGCCCCCGTACCTGGTCAACGGCCCCCAGTCCGGTCTGGTCGAACACACCCGCCGCGTGTGCGCGGCCACCCGACTGCCGGTCATCGCCTACCAGCGATCCCAGGTCTCCTTCACCCCCGAGAGCCTCACCGAACTCTCCGCCATCCCCAACCTGGTCGGCGTCAAGGACGGACACGCCGACCTGGACCAGATGCAGCGCCTGGTCCTGGCCGCCCCCGCCGGGTTCCTCTTCTTCAACGGTGTTCCCACCGCCGAGCTCCAGGCGCGCTCCTACTCCGCGATCGGCGTCGAGGCCTACTCCTCCGCGATCCACGCGGTGGCCCCGGAGATCTCCCACACCTTCCACTCCGCCCTCGGCCGCGGTGACGACACCCTGGTGGACCGCCTGCTCAACGAGTTCTTCGTGCCCTGGGTGCAGCTGCGCGACCGCGGGGTCGGCTACGCGGTCTCCCTAGTCAAGGCCGCCACCCAGGCCCGGGCCGACGAACTCGGCTACGAGGTGGGCCCGGTGCGCCCGCCCTTGGCCCAGCCCGCCCCCGAGCACCTGACCGAGGCCAACGAACTCATCGCCAAGGGGCTCGACCTGGTGCGCTGAACCGACCCACCCTGCTCTGACCTGGCCCGCCCCATACGGCCACACAGCACAGCACCCCCAACCGCTCAGGAGACACACCGCCATGACCGACGTCGTCAGTACCGACCCGCGCACCGGGGCCGCCGTGGCCACGGTCGCCACCGAGACCGGGCCGGAGGGGGTCGATGCCGCGTGCACCGCCGCCGCCGAGGCCGCCCGCCCCCTCGCCGACCTGGACCGGCTCGCCCGCGCCAACCTCCTCCGTGCTCTGGGACGTGCCTTGGAGGAGGACCGCGCGGAGCTGGTCGCCCTGGCCGACCGGGAGAGCGCCCTGGGCACCGCACGCCTGAACAACGAGCTCAACCGCACCGTCCACCAGTTCAACCTGTTCGCGGACGCGGTCCAGGAGGGCGGCTACCTGGAGGCCGTGGTGGACCGGCCCGCCGACACCCCGGCCGGTCCCCGACCCGACCTGCGCCGCATGCTGGTCCCGCTGGGCCCGGTGGCGGTGTTCGGCGCCAGCAACTTCCCGCTGGCCTTCTCCGTCCCCGGCGGCGACACCGCCTCCGCTCTCGCCGCGGGCTGCCCGGTGGTGGTCAAGGCCCACCCCGCCCACCCCGCCACCTCGGTGCGGGCCTTCGAGGTGCTCTCCAACGCCGCACGCGCGGCGGGTGCGCCCGAGGGCACGCTCAGCCTGGTGCACGGCGTGGACGCCGGAGCCGCCCTGGTGCGCCACCCCGAGATCCGCGCCGCCGCCTTCACCGGCTCCACCCGGGGCGGGCGCGCGCTGTTCGACCTGGCCAGTAACCGCCCGGACCCGATCCCCTTCTACGGGGAGCTGGGAAGCCTCAACCCGCTGGTGGTCACCCCGGGCGCGGCCCGTAACCGGGGCGCGGAGATCGCGCAGGGGCTCGTGGGCTCCTTCACCCTGGGCGGCGGGCAGTTCTGCACCAAGCCCGGTGTGGTCCTGGTGCCCGGCAATTCCGAAGGCCGCGCGCTCGTGGACGGCATGGCCGAACTGGTCACCGGGGCCGAGGCTCCGGTCCTGCTGACCGAGGGGGTGCGCGACGCCTACGAGCGAGATTCGGGGGAGCGGCGGGAGGAGACCGTGCCCGGCGCCCGCCTGGTGGCGGAGGGGATCGCGGCCAAGGGCGGTTGGGCGGCTCCGGTCCGGCTGCTGTCCGTCGAGGCCGGCGAACTGGGCCCGGCCGCTGTGGAGGAGTGCTTCGGCCCGGTCACCCTGGTGGTGTTCTACGACGGACCCGAGCAGCTGGGGTCGGTGCTGCGGGATCTGCCCCCGTCCCTGGCGGCGTCGGTGTTCGCCGAGCCCGACGAACTGGACCTGCGCGCCGAGCTCCAGAGCGAGCTTGCGCACCGCACCGGGCGGATCGTGCACGACGGCTACCCCACGGGGGTCGCGGTCACCGCCGCGATGCAGCACGGCGGCCCCTGGCCGTCCACCACCAACGCCCTGCACACCTCGGTGGGCACCACCGCGATCCGCCGCTTCCTGCGCCCGATGGCCTGGCAGAACGCGCCCCAGGAGGTCCTGCCCGACGAGTTGCGTGACCAGCCCGTCAACCCGGTCCCCCGCCAGGAGAACACGTAGCCGTCACGGACACCGCATACGCGAGGCGCCCCCGTCCAGCTCGGACGGGGGCGCCTCGCGGTGACGCGGAGAACCAGGGTTTACCGCTTGGCGACCCTAGCCCTGGTCGGCGACGAGCTTCTCGGCGCCGACCAGCCGCACGCACACGGCCAGGCCCTCGATGGCCTCCTCCAGAGCGTCCAGCTCGGGGAAGGAGGGCGCGATGCGGATGGTGCGGTCCTGGGGGTCCTCACCGTAGGGGTGGGTGGCACCGGCGGGGGTGAGCGCGATCCCGGCCTCGGCCGCCCGGCGCACCACCTCACGGGCGCAGCCGTCCAGGACGTCCAGGCGCACGAAGTAGCCGCCCTTGGGGGTGGACCAGGTCGCCAGGCCCGTGCCCGCCAGCTGCTTGCCGAGGATGCGCTCCACCGCCTCGAACTTGGGCTGGAGCAGCTCGCGGTGGCCGCGCATGTGAGCGCGCACGCCCTCGGCGTCCTTGAGGAAGAGCGCGTGGCGCAGCTGGTTGATCTTGTCCGGGCCGATGGAGCGGGCCCCGGCGCGCTCCAGGTACCAGCGCACGTTGGCGGGAGAGGAGCCCAGGAAGGCCACGCCCGCACCGGCGAAGGTCACCTTGGAGGTCGAACCGAAGACGAAGGCGCGGTCGGTGTTGCCGCTCTCGGCGCAGGCCGCCAGGAGGTCGGCGATCTCCACCTCCTCGTCGGTCAGGTGGTGCACCGCGTAGGCGTTGTCCCAGAAGATCCGGAAGTCCGGGGCTGCGGTCTCCATGGCGGCCAGGCGCTGGACGGTCTCGTCGGAGTAGCTGACGCCGTCGGGGTTGCTGTACTTGGGCACGCACCAGATGCCCTTGATGCCCGCGTCGGAGCCCACCAGGCGCTCGACCACGTCCATGTCGGGGCCCTGGTCGGTCATCGGCACGGGGATCATCTCGATGCCGAAGCGCTCGCACAGCGTGAAGTGCCGGTCGTAGCCGGGGGCCGGGCACAGGAAGGCCACGCGCTCGGCGTCGACCCAGCGGCCGTCCGACCCGGGCAGGGTGCCCAGGAAGGCGTTGGCCAGGCAGTCGTGCATGAGCTCCAGGCTGGCGTTGCCCGCCGCGATCAGCTGCTCGACCGGGACCTGGAGGAGGTCGGCGAAGATCTCCCGCAGTTCCAGGAGACCCTGGGGCGCGCCCGCGTAGTTGCGGCAGTCCGTGCCGTCGGCCGCGGCGTGGCGGTCACCGGGCAGGCTGAGCAGGTCGGCGGACAGGTCGAGCTGGCGCGCGGAGGGCTTGCCCCGGGTCAGGTTCAGGGAGAGTCCGCGCTCGACCAGGGCGGCGTGGTCGCGTCGCGCCGCCGCCAGGATCTCGGCCGGTGTCTCTGCGTTGCTAGGGGTGGTCACGGGTTCTTCCTTCCGATGGGACGTCCCCGCCGCGCCGCTGGCTGTGGGGCCGGGTACGCGGGGACCTGCGCGCTTTCGCGTTCGGATTGTCCCAGACCGGGAGCCGGAGGCGAGAACGAGGTCGGGGGCCCGCCTCGGCGAGCCCCCGACCCTGATGTGCTTCACTGTGTCCGCTGACCAGTTGGCCGCGGGGTTGTGAGCGTTCTCATCCCCTGGTCAGGGGTCAGGAGCGCTCCCAACCGTCGCACCCCGCGGTTCAGGAACTTCCGGTGGCCTGGCCGACCTCGCTGATGAACTGCGCCGCGGCCTCCTCGGGGGTCAGGTTGCCGAAGCCGAGCTCGTCAGAGGTCCGCTTGGTGATCTCCACGACCTCGCCGGCACCGATCGGCGGCGGCGGGTTGCCGTCGATGATGTCTCCGGTGATCTCCTCCAGGAACGCCGCGCTGCGCTCGTCCGCGGGCGGAAGGTCTCCCAGGATGTGCTCGCGCATGTCCACGTTGGCCGGAAGCCCCAGGTCCGACAGGGTCAGCTCGGCGGCTTCCTCGCTGTTGAGCATGAAGTCCACGAACCTGGCCGCCTCCTGCGGGTGCTCCGAACCGGCGGAGACCGCGTAGAACATCGCGGGCTTGAGGTACATCCCGGTGCGCTCGTGCTCGGTCTCGCCCGGGTAGCGCAGCAGCTCGATGTCACGCCCGGCGGACCCGCTGATCCCGCCCAGCTGGTTGGTCCAGAAGTGTGCCATCGCTCCCTGGTTGGTGGACAGCACCGACTGGTCGGGGCCGCCGGCCTCGATCTCCACGCTCTCCGAGGCGCTGGGTTGTCCGCCCCCGTCCAACAGGTCGCTGGTGATCTGGAACCAGGAGGCCAGGGTCTCCTCGGAGAAGGCCAGGGTGCCGTCCTCGGCGTAGAGGTTCTCCCCGTGCTGACGGGCGAAGATCTGGAAGCCCGACTCGTTGTAGGCCATGCTCTGCACACCGACGATCTCTCCGTCGGTGGCCTGGGAGATCTCGTTCGCGATCTCGACGTAGTCGTCCCAGGTCCAGGTCGTGTCGTCGGGCATCTCCACGCCCGCCTCCTCGAACGCCTGCGGGTCGGCCAGGACCGCGTAGGCGTTCACACCGGTGGGGATACCGAAGGTCTGCCCCTCCAGCTCACCGGTCTCGGCCACCAGGGGGTCGATGGCGGACAGGTCGAGGTGCTCACCGAACTCACTGAGGTCGGCCAGGGCTCCGCGCTGTCCGTACTCGCGCAGGTACCGCTCCTCCTGCATGAGGATGTCCGGGGCGTCGTTGGCGGCGGTGCTGGTGGCCAGCCGGTCCCAGTACGATCCCCAGTCGGTGTAGTCCCCGACGATCCGGATGTCGGGGTTCTGGTCCTCGAAGACGTCGATGGCCTCCTGCATCGTGGCGTGGCGGTCGTCCGCGCCCCACCAGGAGAAACGCAGCTCCATGACACCGTCGTCGGAGTCCGAACTACCGCAGGCGGTGGCGGCCATGACCAGGGCGAAGGCCGCAGCGGTCGTGGTGAGCAGTGGGCGGCGTGGGCGCCGTGCGAGCGCCCTGCCGGAGTGATGGTTCATGGGGGGATGTGCCTCTCTGCTGGGTGATACGGATGAATTCGAGGGCTCTGGCCAGGGCGGGGACGCCGGAGCCCCAAGGTCGTTGTAACGATTCAAAAGGGGGCGCGACGGTTCAGGAGCCGTTACCGATCGCGGCCTCCAGTTCTTCGATGAACTGCTCGGCGGCCTGTTCGGCGGTGAGGTTGCCGAAGGACAGTTCCTGGTAGACGCGCTCGTTGATGGTGACGATCTCGCCCGATCCGATCGGAGGGGGCGGGTTGCCGTCGACGATCTCGTCCTCGACCTCGGCCAGGAAGGCCGCCCCGCGTTCGTCCGCCGGAGGCAGATCGCCGGTGATGGCCTCGCGCACCTCCAGGTTGGCGGGCAACCCCAGGTCGGACAGGACCACCTGAGCCGCCTCCGTGCTGTTGAGCATGAAGTCGACGAAGCGCGCGGCCTCTTCCGGGTGGTCCGACCCCGCGGAGACCGAGTAGTACATCGCGGGCTTGAAGTACATGCCGGGCCGCTGGTGCTCGGTCTCGCCGGGAAAGCGCAGCAGTTCGATGTCGCGGCCGGCGGCCTCGGTGACCGCACCGAGCTGGTTGGTCCAGAAGTACGCCGTGGCACCGGTGTTGGTGGCCAGCACGGATTGATCGGGGCCGCCGGCCGCGATCTCCACACCTTCGGCCGCGCTGGGCTGGCCGCCGTCCTCCAGGAGCCGTTCGGTGATGGCGTACCAGTCGGCCAGGGTCTGGGCGGAGAACGCCAGGTTTCCTTCCTGGTCGTAGAGGTTCTCGCCGTGCTGGCGGGTGAAGACGTGGAAGGCGTTCTCGTTGGTCATGCCCTGGGTTCCGACGATCTCCCCGCCAGTGGCCTCGCTGATCTCCACCGACGTCTCGATGTAGTCGTCCCAGGTCCAGGTCGTGTCGTCGGGCATCTCCACGCCCGCCTCCTCGAACGCCTGGGGGTCGGCCAGGATCGCGGAGACGTTCACGCCGGTGGCGATCCCGAAGGTCTGCCCGTCCAGGTCGCCGTTCTCTGCCACGTTGGGGTCGATTCCGGACAGGTCCAGGACGCCGTTGAACTCGCTGAGGTCGGCCAGGACGCCGCGCTGTCCGTACTCACGCAGGTAGCTCTCGTCCTGCATGATGACGTCCGGGGCGTCGTTGGCGGCGGTGCTGGTGGCCAGCCGGTCCCAGTAGGAGGCCCAGTCGGTGTAGTCCCCGACGATCCGGATGTCGGGGTTCTGGTCCTCGAAGAGGTCGATGGCTTCCTGGAGGGCGGCGTGCCGGGCATCCGATCCCCACCAGGAGAAGCGCAGCTCCACGACACCGTCGTCGGAGTCCGAGCCGCCGCAGGCGGTGGCGGCCATGACCAGGGCGAAGGCCGCGGCGGTCGTGGTGAGCAGTGGGCGGCGTCGGCGCGGGGAGGGAGCGCCGCCGGGCGGGGAGTTCATGGGTGGACTTCCTTTCCTCTACTTGATGCCGGTGGTCGCGATGCCCTTGACCAGGTAGCGCTGACCAGCCAGGAAGAAACCGAACACAGGCCCCAGCGCCACGACGGACATGGCGAAGAGCGGTCCCCATGAGGTTTGAGAGCTGGAGTCGACGAAGGTCCTCAGGGCCACCGGCACCGTGTACATGTCCGGGCTGGTCAGGAAGATCAGCTGGCTGAAGAAGTCGTTCCAGGTCCAGATGAAGGTGAAGATCGCCGTGGTGGCCAGGGCCGGCATGGACAGCGGCAGAATGATCTGGCAGAAGATCCGCACGTGCCCGCACCCGTCGATGCGCGCGGCCTCGTCCAGGTCGCGGGGGAGTCCTCGGATGAACTGCACCATCAGGAAGATGAAGAAGGCGTCCGTGGCTAGGAGCTTGGGCACGATCAACGGGTAGAAGGTGTTGATCCAGTCCAGCTGCGCGAACAGGATGTACTGCGGCACGATCACCACGTGGATGGGCAGCATGATCGTGGCGAGCATGATCGCGAAGAACAGCCGTTTGCCGCGGAACTCCAACCGGGCGAAGGCGTAGGCGGCCATCGAGCACCCGATGAGGTTGCCGACGATGGCCCCGCCGACCACGATCGCCGAGTTCAACAGGTAGCGGTGGAACGGGTACTGCAGCGCGTTCCACCCCTCCGTGTAGTTCTCGGGGGTGAAGCTCCAGGGGATCAGCCCGGGTTCCCGGAAGATCTCGGCCGTGGGCTTGAAGGAGCTGGAGAGCATCCACAGCAGCGGGTAGAGCATGATCAGGCCGAAGCCGATCAACCCCAGGTGGATGAGCAGTCGCCGTGTACGTTCGGCCCTGGTGCGCTGTTGCTTGGGCGCGGGGGCCGCGGTCTTAGTCGCCATAGAAGACCCAGAACTTGGAGGCGAGGAAGTTCACCGCGGTGAACCCCCCGATGATCATCAGGAGCAGCCAGGCCATCGCGGAGGCGTAGCCCATGTCGAAGGCACCGAAACCGCGTTGGTACAGGTAGAGGGTGTAGAAGAGGGTGGAGTCCGAGGGGCCTCCGGTGCCGCCGCTGACGATGAACGCCTGGGTGAAGGTCTGGAAGGCGTTGATGATCTGCAGCACGAGGTTGAAGAAGATGATCGGCGTCAGCATGGGGATCGTGATGTGCCAGAAGCGCCGCAGGGGGCTGGCCCCGTCGACGGCCGCCGCCTCGTAGTACATGGCCGGGATCTGCCGAAGCCCGGCCAGGAAGATGACCATCGGCGCACCGAAGGTCCACACGTTGAGGATCACCAGGGTGCCCAGCGCGTAGTCGGGGTGGGACACCCACCCCTCGCCCTGGATACCGAAGAAGGCCAGGACCTGGTTGATCAGGCCGTTGGCGCCGAAGACCTGGCGCCACAGGATGGCCACCGCGACGCTGCCGCCCAGCAGCGAGGGCAGGTAGTAGACCGAGCGGTACAGAGCCAGTCCCCGCAGGCCCCGGTCCAGGACCATCGCCAGGGCCAGCGCCATGGCGAGCTGGAGGGGCACGGAGACGAACACGTACACGAAGGTGACCTTCAGGGCGCTATGCAGGCGCGTGTCGGTCACCATCCGCTCGTAGTTCTCCAGGCCCACCCACTGGTGGTCACCGATGAGGTTGTAGTCGGTGAAGGAGAAGTAGAGGGAGGCCATGAGGGGGCCCGCGGTAATGAGGGCGAGGCCCAGGAACCACGGGCCGAGGAACCCCAGCGCGGCGAGGTTCTCGTACCTGCGGTTCCCCCCTCGGGAGGCCGCGGCCTTGCGGCGGGTTCGCGGCGGCTTGGCGCCGGTGCCGGAATCGTCGGCCGTTCCGGCCTCGGTCTTGCCGTGGAGCAGAGCGGTCAAGGCGACCCACCTCCCTTCCGCACCGGGGTCTCGCGCGCACATCGCACGCTGGGGCCGGGGTTCATGTGGTGACCGCCAATCTGGTCGGAAAACGCGCTGTGGGGACCCACGCCGTGCACCTGTGGCTGAGAACACGGTCAGATTTCGCAGGCTGAGGCTTGGTAAGCGCTATCCAGATACTAGGATGTTCAGTTTCTAGCACCGGGTTACGGGGCTGTCAACGCCCTGTTTCCTCCCGAGCTCCGAGCGTGCCCCAGATCGTTACCTTCCGTTCGGATCGCGGGATGCCAGAAAAAGTCACTGAAAGTTATACATTGGCGACTTTGGGCACCCAGCCTGCGAGTGACGCAGGGCGTCCTTCATGTTCTCCGAACGAGGAACCCCTTGTCGACCACTCGGGAAAGCGTTTACCATTCCGGTGTGAACGACACCACTCAACGCAGGTACGCGATCGTCGGTACGGGCTCCCGGGCGCGTATGTACACCCGAGCCCTGGTGGACACCCACCGTGACCTGGGGCGGCTGGTCGCCCTGTGCGACACCAACAGCACCCGGATGGCCGTACACAACCGGATCGTCACCGACGCCGGGCAGGAGGCCGTGCCCGCCTACCCGGCCGAGGACTTCACCCGCATGCTCCGCGAACAGGCCGTGGACGAGGTGATCGTGTGCACCGTGGACCACACCCACGCAGACTACGTCGTGGCCGCCCTGGAGGCCGGCGCGGACGCCATCACCGAGAAACCCATGACCGCCGACCTCAAGGGGCTGCGCAGGATCAACGACGCCCAGGCCCGGACCGGGCGCAGGGTGACCGTCGGCTTCAACTACCGCTACAACCCCGTGCACAGCCAGGTACGCGAGCTGATCGCCTCCGGAGCCATCGGCGAAGTGGGGTCCGTGCACTTCGAGTGGCTGCTCGACCTGCGCCACGGCGCCGACTACTTCCGCCGCTGGCACCGGGACAAGGAGAAGTCCGGCGGACTGCTGGTGCACAAGGCCAGTCACCACTTCGACCTCGTCAACTGGTGGGTGGGCGCACGACCGAGCGAGGTCTTCGCCTGGGGCGGACTGTTCTTCTACGGCCAGGACAACGGCCGCCGCCACGGGCTGCTCAACGACTACGAGCGCGGCCACGGAGCGGGGTCCGCCGAGAACGACCCCTTCGCCCTGCACATGAAGGACAGCCCCGACCTCACCGCCCTCTACCTGGACGCCGAACACGAGGACGGCTACCAGCGCGACCTGAACGTCTTCGGCCCGGGCATCACCATCGAGGACGACATGTCCGTCCTGGTCAAGTACGACACCGGGGCCCGCCTGAGCTACCACCTCGTGGCCTACGCCCCCTGGGAGGGCTACCGGATCGCCTTCACCGGAAGCCGCGGTCGGCTCGAACTCGACATGACCGAGTTCGCCAGCACCTCACCGGACCAGGACGAGGCCCACCCCGTGCGCGGCATGCCCGCGCCCAAGGAGAACACCCAAGCCAGACTCCTGCTCCGCCGCCACTGGCAGCCCCCGGAGGAGATCCCCGCCGAGGTCGGCGGTGGTGGCCACGGCGGCGGGGACAACGCCATGCTCACCTCCCTGTTCGGCGGGGCCGACGACGGCATCCGCCCCGACCACGCCGACGGCGGCAACGCCCTGCTCACCGGACTGGCCGCCAACGCCTCCATGGCCTCCGGCTCACCCGTACGCGTGGCCGACCTGCTCTCCGGGAACTCCTGATGGCCCGCCCCCTGACGAACCGCCCCTTGAAGAACCGCACAGACGACACCGCGCCGCTGCCCCTGCTGCTCGTGGGCGTCCACGGGCACGGTCGCTCCCACCTGCGCGCTCTCCTGCCCCTGGCCAAGGCCGGAACCATCCGGCTCGTCGGCGTCTGCGACCGCAGGCCCCCCGCCCCCGACGACGACCTGGAGGGCCACGGGGCCGTCCCCTACTTCGACGACCTGGCGACCGCCCTGAAACGGACCGGGGCCCGCCTGACCGTCCTGGTCACCCCCATCCACACCCACCTGCCCCTGGCCGCCGTGGCCCTGGAGCAAGGCTCCCACCTGCTGCTCGAAAAGCCCACCACCCCCTCCCTGGCCCAGCTCACCCAGCTGGAGGAGGCGGTCAGCGCCTCTGGTCTGGCCTGCCAGATCGGGTTCCAGAGCCTGGGGTCGGAGGCCATCGGCGAGGTCGACCGGCTGGTGCGCGAGGGCGCCCTGGGCGAGCTGCGCGGGATCGGGGCGGCAGGCGCCTGGAAACGCACCTCCGCCTACTACGACCGCGCGCCCTGGGCCGGGCAGCGCAGGATGGACGGGCACGAGGTGGTAGACGGTGCGCTCACCAACCCCTTCGCCCACGCCGTGGCCACCTCCCTGGCCCTGGCCGGGGCCGAGTCGGGCGCACCCCGCTCCCTGGAGCTGGAGATGTACCGCGCCCACCCCATCGAGAGCGACGACACCTCCTCCCTGCGCCTGCGCACCTCCGGCGGCACCACCCTCACCGTCGCCGTCACCCTGTGCGCGCCCGACAGCCAGCCCCCCGCCATCACCCTCCACGGCGACCGGGCCAGCCTGACCCTGGAGTACACCCTGGACCGGATCACCCTGCGCCGGCCGGGACAGGAACCGCGCACCACCACCCACGGGCGCGCCGATCTCATGGAGAACCTGGTCGCGCACGTGCGCGAGGGGGTCCCGCTCCTGGTCCCGCCCGAGCGGACCCGGGGCTTCACCCACGTCCTGGACGCCGTGCGCACCGCACCCGATCCCAGGCCCATCGCCGCCGAACACCAGGAGGTGGAACGGCTGGAGGGGGTCACTCACCGGAGCGTCCCCGGCATCACCTCCCTCGTGCACGAGAGCGCGCGCTCCCTCACGCTGTACTCCGAACTCGGCGCCCCCTGGGCGCGCCCTGCCCGGACCAGCCCTGCCAGCACGACCAACACGGAGGTACACCAGTGAACCTGTCGGTCGGCCGCACCCCCGTGGCCACCCACGACAGCGGAGACCGCGTACCCGCCGAGCTCTCCCCGCGCCCCTACCTGCACCCGGTTCGCACCCTGGCGGGCACCGAGGTCACCGAGACCTTCCCGGACGACCACCGGCACCACCTGGGGGTCAGCGTGACCCTGGCCGACGTCGCCGGGACCAGCTTCTGGGGCGGGCGCACCTTCACGCGCGAGCACGGCTCGGTCATGCTCGACAACCACGGCCGCCAGGAGCACCTGGCCTGGGACGACCGCTCCGCGGGATGGACCACCGAACTGCTCTCCTGGGTCAGCCCCGAAGGCACCGAGCTGCTCCGGGAGGAGCGCACGACCCGGGCCCTGCCGCTGGACTCCACGACCTGGGTCCTGGACCTGCGGTCGTCACTGCGCAACACCTCGGCCCGCGAACTGGGCATCGGCAGCCCCGCCACTAACGGCCGCCCCGGCGCCGGGTACGGCGGGGTGTTCTGGCGGGCGCCGATCGGCGACCAGCCGCCCACGGTCACCGGACCCGACGGGATGTCGGGGGAGGAGGCCCTGCACGGCTCACGGGCCCGGTGGCTCGCGCTGTCCTCGACCACCGCGCGGGGTTCGGTGTGGACACTGCTCTTCCTCCAGCCCGGCCCGCGCACCGACCCCTGGTTCCTCCGGGCGAAGGAGTACCCGGGCCTGTGCCCGGCCCCCGCCTGGGACACCCGACTGGATCTGGCCGCGGGCCAGACCCTGGAACTGGGACTGCGCACCGCCGTCACCGACGGCCCGGTGAGCGACCACGAAGCACTGGCCAAAGCCTGCGCGGCCCTGGTCTGACCGCTCACAACACCACGCACACCCCGCACCGGGGACTGGAAAGGAACCGCACACATGCGCGTGCTCGTCACCGGAGGCTCCGGACGGCTGGGGCGAAGCGTCGTGGCCGTGCTCGCCGCACGCGGACACGACGTGACCTCGGTGGACACCGCCGAACACCCGTGGCCCGAGGGGATCACCCCGGCCGTCTGCGACCTGCTGGACAGCAAGGCCCGAACCGAGCTGTTCGCCCGCACCGCCCCGGAGTCGGTGGTGCACCTGGCCGGGATCGCGGTCCCCTTCGCCCGGCCCGACGCCGAGACCCTGCGGGTCAACACCACCCTGGCCTGGGAGGTGCTGACCGCCGCCGTCCGGGCCGGGGCCCACAGCGCGGTCGCCGCCTCCAGCCCCACCGTCTACGGGTACAACACGCCCTCCTGGAAACCGCGTTACCTGCCCCTGGACGAGGACCACCCGGTCGCTCCCTGGCACGCCTACGGCCTGAGCAAGGCGGTGGTGGAGGAGACCGTCCGGACCCTGGCCCGAACCTCCGAGACCTGTGTGCTGTCCGCGGTGCGCCCGGGCTACGTGGTCTCCCCCGAGGAGTGGCGAGGAGCCACCACCCAGCAGGGCCACACCATCGCCGAGCGCCTGGACGATCCGGCCCTGGCCGCAGGCTCCCTGTTCAACTACGTGGACGCCCACGACGCCGCCGAGCTGTTCGCGCTGATCGTGGAGAACCCCGGGCGCGTCCCCGGCGGCAGTGTCTACAACGCCGTCGCCCCCGATCCCCTCGCCCGCGGGCCGGTCGACGCCGACCTGGCCCGGCTGCACCCCGCCACCGCCGAGCTCGCCCCGGCGCTGGCCGACGGACGGGCGGTGTTCTCCTCGGAAAGAGCCCACCGCGACCTGGGGTGGAAGCCCAAGCGCACCTGGCGCGACCACGTCGACCCCGGTGAACGCCCCGACCACAGCGACCGCGGCGATCACACGGAAAGGATCTAGGTGGGCACGCAGGGAGACCCCCGCTCCTCCGCTACGCTGGGAAAGAGTTTTCCCAGTGGCAGCAGGAGGGGCAGGGGAGTGGATCCCGGTTACGTGACTCTGGAACAGGTCGCCGAGCACGCAGGAGTCTCCCTGGCGACCGCCTCACGCGTGATCAACGGGAGCACACGTCAGGTGAGCCAGCGGCTCCGGGAGAAGGTCGAGGCCAGCGCCCAGGAACTGGGCTACCTGGCCAACGCCTCGGCCCAGACCCTGGCCCGCAACAGCAGCTCGCTGATGGGGCTGGTCGTGCACGACATCGCCGACCCCTACTTCTCCCAGATCGCCGCCGGGGTCACCCGGTACGCCGAGGAGTTGGGGTTGGTCCTCGTGCTGGGCACCACCAACCGCTCTCCTCAGGCGGAGACCCGCATCCTCTCCGCGCTGCGCTCCCACCGCGCCAAGGCGATCGTGATCGCGGGTTCGCGTACCACCAGCGAGGGGAGCGACTCCCGTCTGGCCAAGGAGATCGAGGCCTTCGGGCGCCAGGGCGGCCGGGTCGCGCTCGTCTCACAGGCCACCCTGCCAGCCGACACCGTCAGCCCGGACAACCACGCCGGGGCCGCGGCCCTGGCACAGCACCTGGTCGCCCAGGGGCACCGGCGCTTCGCGATCCTGGCCGGGCCCCCCAACCTGCGGACCGCGCGCGAACGCCTGGACGGCTTCCACTCCGCGCTCTCGGCCGCCGGTCTCGAACTCGCCCACCACAACGTCGTGCACGGTGACTTCACCCGCGACGGCGGCTACGAGTCCACACAGCGGTTGATGGCCCTGGGCACCGACGCCACCTGCCTCTTCGCGGTCAACGACGTCATGGCCACCGGTGCCATCGCGGCGCTCCGCGACATGGACAAGACCGTCCCGGACGACCTGTCCGTTGCGGGCTTCGACGACATCCCCACGCTGCGCGATCTCACTCCCACCCTGACCACGGTGCGCCTGCCCCTGGAGGAGATGGGCGAGCGCGCCGCCGCGCTCGCCCTGGACACCGAATACCAGGGGGAACCGCGGGTGATCAGCGTCGAGGGCACGGTCATGGCCCGGGAGAGCACCGCCCCACCCAAGAGCTGATCCGATCGGTGGGCCCGGCCCGCCTGCACCGAAGCCGCGGCGGCGGCCCCGCACCGGGGCCGCCGCCGTCTCTCGCCCCACCGGCGAACCCGGTGCTAGGGGAGCGGGGCGAGGTCGTCCGCGAACACCAGACCGTGGCCGGGCCCGGTCTGCGCGGACAGGTGGTCGCCCGCGAACTCCACCCCGCTGGGAGCGGCCAATGCCCCCAGGGCGGCGAAGGAGGCGTGGTCGATGTCCTCGACCATGGCGACCCGAGGCAGGCACAGGGCCAGTTGACCGGACAGCTCCGGCAGCAGGTGGGGCGCGACCGGTACTCCGCGCCGGGCCACGGACTCGGCGATCCGCAGGAACGGGGTGATGCCCCCGACCCGCACCACGTTGGGCTGGGCCACGTCGCACACGCCCTCGTCCACGAACCGCTCGAACTCCGCCACCGAGCGCAGGTTCTCACCCAGCGCGAACGGCAGACCGGTGCGTGCGCGCAGCCGGACATGGGCCCCCAGATCCTGAGCGGGCAGCGGCTCCTCCACGAAGTGCGGGTCGAAGGGCTCCAACCGAGCCAGCGCCCGAGCCGCCTGTGGAACATCCCAGCGCTGGTTGGCGTCGATCATCAGCAGCCGTTCCGGGCCCAGGAGGTCGCGCACCGCGCCCACCCGTTCCACGTCGCGTTCGACCGCGGCCGAACCCACCTTGATCTTCACCGCGCGATGCCCCCGGTCCACCCAGCCCCGGACCTGGTCCAGCAGGTCTGGGAGGTCGTAGTCCAGGTTCACGCCGCTGCCGTAGGAGGCGACCCGTTCCCGGCGCCGCCCGAGCAGATCCACCAGGGGCACGCCCAGGGAGCGGGCGTGCACGTCCCACAGGGCGATGTCGACCCCGGCCAGGGCCATCAGGGTCAGCCCGGTCGTACCGGCCTCGCGCAGGTGCCAGAGCGCCTCGTCCCATAGCGCGGGGTGCGCCGTCCTACCCAGCAGGGCAGGGGCGAGGTCGTCGTTGACCAACGCCGCCACGGCCCGCGCCCCGATCAGCGGGGTCCAGGAGAATCCCGTACCCACCAGGCCCTCGTCGGTGCTGACCCGGACCACGACGACGTCGTTGCGATCGACCCCGCCGTCCCAAGCCCTCCGTAGCGGGAGCCGGTGGGCGCTGGCCGTCACCCCGGTGATCCTCATAGCACACACTCCACGTGGCGGCGGACCATCGTGGCGATGACGTCGTCGCCGTCAGCGGACCACACGTCCTCGTTGAAAACCTCCCACTCCACGTCTCCCTCGTACCCGGCGGCCAGTACGGCCCGGTGCAGCGAGCGCACGTCGATGTGCCCGTCACCGACCATGCCGCGGCCCAACAGGGCGTCCACCGGCAGCGGGGTGATCCAGTCGCAGACCTGGAAGGAGGCGATCCGGCCCGCCGCCCCGGCCCGGACGATCTGCGCGCGCACGTCCGGGTCCCACCACACGTGGTAGGTGTCCACGACCACGCCCACGGCCTCGGGGTCGAAGCGTTCGGCCAGGTCGAGCGCCTGGCCCAGGGTGGACAGCACCGCGCGGTCGGCGCAGAACAGCGGGTGGAGGGGTTCGAGCCCGAGCCGCACGCCGCGCTCGGCGGCGTAGGGGGCCAGGGCCTCGATCCCCGCCGCGAACCGCTCCCGGGCGCCGTCCAGGTCCCGATCGCCCTCGGGCAGCCCGCCCGCGACCATGACCAGGACCGGTGCGCCGAGTTCGGCGGCCTCGTCGAGGGCGCGCCGGTTGTCGTCCAGGGCGTCGGTGCGGGCCGGGTCGGTCAGGAAGCCGCCCCGGCAGTAGGAGGACACCCGGAGCCCGGCCCGGCGGACCAGGCGCGCGGAGTGTTCCAGTCCCATCTCCTGGACGTGTTCGCGCCACAGGCCGATGGCGGGCAGCCCCGCGCGCAGGCAGCCGTCCACCGCCTGGGTGAGGCTCCAGCGTTTGACGGTGGCCTGGTTGAGCGAGAGCCGGGCCAGCCGGGGGTCGCCGGGGGCCGGGGTGTCGATCGGGGCGGGCCGCCCGGAGGGGACGTCCACCGGGGTCGGGGTCACGGCGGCGGGAGGACCGCTGGCGGTGGTGCTCACTGTGCCACCCCCGAGACCTCGAGCAGGGCGCCCATCCGTCGCGCGGCCAGGTCGGGGTCGGACAGGACCCCCGCGGTGTCCGCCAGGCGCAGGGTGTGCGCCAGGTGGGGGAGGTCGCGGGCGCTGTGCAGGCCGCCCACCATGTGGAACCCCTTCTGGTGGCCGTTGAGCCAGGCCAGGAAGGCGATCCCGGTCTTGTAGTAGTAGGTGGGCTCGGAGAACAGATGGCGGGCCAGCGGCACGGTGGGTTCCATGAGCGCCAGGTATTCGTCGGTGTCGCCCCGGTCCAGGGCCGCGAGCGCCCGGGCGGCGGCCGGGGCGATGGCGGCGAAGACCCCGAGGAGGGCGTGGGAGAAGCCCTCCTCGTCTCCGAGTACGAGTTCGGGGTAGTGGAAGTCGTCCCCGGTGTACAGCCGGACGCTGTCCGGGAGCAGGCGCCGCAGGCGTACCTCCAGCGCGGTGTCCAGCAGGGAGACCTTGATCCCCTCGACCCGGTCGGCGTGCTCGGCGATCAGCTCCGCGACCGGTTCGATCGCCTCCGCGGGGGAGTCGTAGCCCCAGTAGCCGGCGAGGGCGGGGTCGAAGGCGGTGCCCAACCAGTGCAGGATGACCGGCCGGTCGGCCCGTTCGAGGACGGCGGAGTAGACGCGGGCGTAGTCCTCGGGCCCGGCGGCCACTGCGGCCAGGGCGCGCGAGGCCATCACGATGGGGGTGGCCCCGGCCTTGCTCACCACTTCCAGCTGTTCGCCGTAGGCGGTGATAGCGCTTTCCAAATCGACACGCGAAGAATCGAGCTGGTCGGTGTTGACCCCGCAGGCCAGAAGGGCGCCGCGGCCGCTGGCTTCGGCGCCGGTACGGCTGATCAGTTCGGCGGTGGCGGCCCAGTCCAGGCCCATGCCCCGCTGGGCGGTGTCCATGGCCTCGGCCACGCCCAGGCCCTGGTCCCACAGGTGGTGGCGGAAGGCCAGGGTGGCCTCCCAGTCCAGGGCTGCCGGGGCGCCCGGAGCGTTGGGGGCCAAGGGGTCGGCGACCACGTGCGCGGCCGCGTAGGCGGTTCGGGTCGTGGCGGGGGGCAGGGGCGCGGCGTCGGCCGCGGCCCCGCTGAGCGTGTAGGGGGCGACGGTGCCGT
The DNA here is from genome assembly GCF_000340985.1 of Nocardiopsis valliformis DSM 45023. NCBI lineage: Bacteria > Bacillati > Actinomycetota > Actinomycetes > Streptosporangiales > Nocardiopsidaceae > Nocardiopsis > Nocardiopsis valliformis. The sequence goes on along the minus strand of NZ_ANAZ01000008.1, from coordinate 70,595 downwards.
CACCGGAGGGAAGGTTCAGGGTGTTCACGTGGTCGAGACCTCGCCGAGTTCGACGGTGCGGCCGGTGCGGGAGGAGAGCAGCCCCGCCTCGGCCATCTGGATACCGCGCGCGCCCGAGAGGAGGTCGTGCTGGAAGGGGGTTCCCAGGACCACGTGGCGCAGGTAGTCCTCCCACTGGGCGCGGAAGCCGTTGGTGAACTCCCCGTTGTCGGGGACGTCCGACCAGTCCTCACGGTAGCGGACCGGGTCGACGGCGTCGGGGTCCCAGACGCCCTTGGGGGTGACGCTGCGGTGCTGTGCCCGGCAGGAGCGCAGCCCGGCCACGGCGCTGCCGTGGGTGCCGTCCACCTGGAACTCCACCAGCTCGTCGCGGTCCACGCGCACGCTCCAGGAGGAGTTGATCTGGGCGATGATCCCGTCGCCGACCTCGAAGATGCCGTAGGCGGCGTCGTCGGCGGTGGCCTCGTAGGGCTCACCGTGCTCGTCCCAGCGCCGCGGGATGTGGGTGGCGGTGCGCGCGGTGACCGTGCGCACCGGACCGAAGAGGTGTTCCAGGACGTAGTGCCAGTGGGGGAACATGTCCAGGACGATGCCGCCGCCGTCCTCGGCGCGGTAGTTCCAGCTGGGGCGCTGGGCGGGCTGCCCGTCCCCTTCGAAGACCCAGTAACCGAACTCCCCGCGGATGGAAAGGACTTTTCCGAAGAAGCCGCTGTCCAGGAGCCGGCGGAGTTTGATCAGACCCGGCAGGAAGAGTTTGTCCTGCACCACGCCGTTGCGCACCCCGGCCTGCTCAGCGAGCTTGGCCAGCTCCAGGGCGGCGTCCAGGGTGCTGGCCGTGGGCTTTTCGACGTAGATGTGTCGTCCCGCGGCGATCGCGGAGCGGACCGCGGCCTCCCTGGCGTGCGTGATCTGGGCGTCGAAGTAAACCGGGACGCTGTCGTCGGACAGCACCGAGTCCAGGTCCGTGGTCCAGCGTTCGATGCCGTGCTTTTCGGCGATGTCCCGCAGCTTGCGCTCCGAGCGCCCCACCAGTACCGGTTCAGGTATGACGCGCGAGCCGTCGGGCAGCTCCACGCCTCCGGCGTCCCGGATGGCCAGCACCGATCTGGTCAGATGCTGCCTGTACCCCATGCGTCCGGTGACGCCGTTCATGGCGATGCCCAGTACTCGATCACCCATGGATCGTTACCACCCTTTCTGTGAAAGCGCTTTCCAGACTAGAGCAAAGCTACCCCGCTCCGCCAGAGGCAGTGCGAGGCAGAGTGGCAGAATCCGGCCCTGCCCAGGCAGATCAACCCAGCGTGACCTCCTCCAGCGGCGGTAGATCCGCCAACGCGGCCACCTCGTGCAGATGGTGGACCCCGGCCGGCAGGTCCTCGGTCAACCCGGTGGCCCAGGCGGTCACCACCGCCGTGCCCCGGGACTGGTTGCGCCCGCGCGCCCAGCGCCGCCGCCCGGCCGAGGCCGCGACCAGCACCCACTCCTCGGAGCCGGGCAGGTGCGGTACCCGGCGCACCCCGCGCAGCACCCCGGCTCCGGGCAGGCGGGCGAGCAGGCTCAGGGCTCGGGTCGCCGCAGCCGAGTCCAGCCCGAGGTGCGTGCGCACCGGTCGCCCCAGGTCCCGGGTGAGCGTGTGCTGGTCACTGAAGTCGGCCCGGTACAGGCGCCGCCGTCCGTCGGGCATATCCAGGACGCGCCCCCGGGTGAGGTTGCGGACGGACTCTCCGGTGGCCGGGTCAGCGAAGGAGCGGCCGAGCAGGCCCAGGGACCAGGCGGTGGCCGCCGCCCCGTGTCGCTCCCCGGAGCCCAGGACCACCCCCAGCTCGATCGGCTCCCTCCCGGGCAGGTCGGCGGCGAGCAGGTTGGTCAGCCCGGGGGCCAGGCCGACACTGAGCAGGACCGGGGCGCGCGGCTCCAGCTGTTCGATGCGATTGACGTATCCGGGGGTGGCGGTGGGGTCGACGAAGGCCGCCCCCTGGCCGGTGGCGGCCGTGACCAGATCCGGGTCCTCGGCACCGGAGGCGTTGACCACCGCGTCCACTCCCTTCAGCGCTTCCTGGTAGCCGAGGAGCCCCGGCTCGGCCAGGTCGACCACCCGCTCCGCCCGCCGGGGGTCGCGTCCGGCCACCACACAGCTGTGCCCGGCCGCCCGCAGCGCAGCCACCGCCGGAGCCCCCACGGCTCCGTATCCGCCCAGCACGAGTACCCGCATCCCCGCCCACCTTTCTGTAGTGAAACTCAAATTAGATATGTGTAGTGACACTACAGTCAAGGCGTAGAATCGTGACCATGGACGCACAGCCCGCCGACGGCCGCACCGCCCGCTCCCTGGCCACCCGCGCCCGGATCGCCCGCGCCGCGACCCGCCTGTTCACCACCGACGGCTACACCGCGACCAGCATGACCAGTGTCGCCAAGGAGGCGGGGGTGGCCGCGCAGACCGTCTACAACACCTGCGGCACCAAGGCGGGGGTCCTCAAAGAGGCTTTGGACCAGGCCGTCGCCGGAGACGCCGAACCCGTCGCCACCCTGGACCGCTCCTGGGTCCGCGAGGCCCTGTCCGCCGAGGACCCCCATGAGCTGATCCGGCTCCAGGTGCAGGGCACCGCCCAGGTCATGGTCCGCGTCGCCGCCCTGATCGAGGTTCTGCGCGGCGCGGCCGCCTCCGACCCCGAACTGGCCGCGCTGTGGCGCACCAACACCGACCAGCGCCGCACCGTCCACGCGGTCTTCGCCCAAGCCCTGGCCGACCGCGGGGCCCTGCGTGCGGGCCTGGACCCGCAGGAGGCGGCCGACACCCTGCTCGGCCTGCTCAGCCCCGAGCTGTACACCCTCTACACGGCCCAGCTCGGCTGGAGCGCGCAACGTTGGACGGACTGGGCCGCGGAGGCGGTCACCCGCCAGTTCCTCGAAGGCTGAGGATGAAGGAGCCCGTCAGGCGGAGGCCATGCCCAGGCGGGCCACCAGTTCGGTCTCGGTGATGATGTCGATGCTCTGGCCCTTGGCGATGTAGGTCTCGGCCTGCTTGTGTTTGGAGGTCTTGCCGCCGTGGTCGCTGTCGCCCACGACCAGGACGTCGGTCTTCTTGGTGACGTTCTTGGCGGGCTGTCCGCCGGCCTCGGCGATGCGCTTCCACACCTCGGGCTTGTCCATCGCGCGAAGGTCACCCGAGACGCACACCGTACGGCCGTAGAGCGGACCGGCCGGATCGGCGTCGGGGGAGGGTTCGGGCAGCGGGGACTGAGCGGCGCGCTGCCAGCGCCCGTAGCGGTCCTCCGTGGCGGGGGCCGCCGGAACCACGGGGGCGGCCACCGGGACGGCGACCGGCTGGATCGCCTCCAGGCGGCCCAGGCGCAGGCCCGCGGCGCGGGAGAGCTCCGGCAGTGAGCTGGTGCCGTAGCGGAGCATGGCCGCGATCATGATGTGCGCGGCCGCCTCGGCGTCGGCATCGGCCCGGTGGTGCTGGGTGATCTGGTGGCCCACGTGCGCGCACACCGTGGGCAGGCGGTGGTCGGGCAGCTCCCAGGTGCGGCGGGACAGCGCCAGGGTACAGGCGTAGTCGAAGGCGGGCAGCGCCTGGCCAGTGTGGGCGCAGGCCTGGCGCAGCGCACCCATGTCGAAGGGGGCGTTGTGCGCCACCAGCGCACCGCCTTGGACGAAGTCCACCACCTGCTCGCGCACCTTCTCCCAGGTGGGAGCTTCGGTGACATCGGCGGCGGTGATTCCGTGCACGGCGGTGTTGTGCCGGGAGAAGAAGGACACTGGTTCCGGTGGGCGGATGAGGGTGCTGAAGCGGTCGACCACCTGCCCTTCGCTCACCCGGACCAGACCGACGGCGCACACGCTGCCGCGGTCCTGGTTGGCGGTCTCGAAGTCGATCGCGGTCCAGGTGAGGGACACCCCGGCTACCTCCGTTGTGCTGGTGCGGAACGGGTCGAGCGTACCGGTGCGCTCACACCACCGAGGTCAAAATGGGTCGAAGGAACCGATCGCGTGGTCGCGCCACTGTGTGTCACCGGCCCAGTGCTCCTCGCTGGAACTCCAGGCCAGCGTGTAGTAGTCGCCCGCGGTGACGGCGATGTTGCGCGCCAGCAGGCGCCAGGTGCCCGCGCCCCGGTCCCAGCTGAACTCCCAGTCGGCGGCGGAGGCGAAGGAGGTCTGGTCGGTGACGTCCTCCAGCTGGATCCGCTGGTATCCGGGCAGCCGATTCTCCGCGATGGAGTTGCTCTCCTGCTCCAACACGTGCGCGTACTCGTCGTCGGTGGAGTGCGGGGTGCGGTCGACCTGCAGGTAGGTGTTGCTGCTGGGGGAGTCGTAGTAGACGCTGGCGCCGTCCACGCGGCGGACCCAGCCGTCGGGTATCAGCATCGCGAACCCCTCGGGGTCCTCGGTCCAGGTCATGCCCTCGGCGACGGGTTCCTCGACCGGTTCCTCCTCCGAACCCTGCCCTGTGGCCTCCGATACGGGGGAGTGCTCAGGGGAAGGGGAGGACGAGGTGTCCGCCTGGGTCTGCGGCCCTGCCTGGTCGGTCTCCTCCCCTCCCTCAGCCCAGGGGTTGACGATGACGAGGGTGGCGGCCACCAGCAGGGCGGACAGCCCCAGGGTGAGTACCACGACCGGCCACGACAGGCGTCGGGGACGCCGTGGCTCGGTGTGGACGGCGGTGGCCCCGACGAGGGGGCCGAGGGGCGGTCCGGGGGAGGTCGTCCCCGGAGGGAGCGCTCCTGTCAGAGGGTTCATCCCGTTCTGGAGGAGCGCCCCTGTTGGAGAGGTCGCTCTTGCCGGTGCGGCGAGCGGCAGGTGCGATCCGGTCGTCTGTTCGCCCCGGGCCGCCGCGCCCAGAAGTTCCCGACAGCCTCGGGCGTCCAGGCGCTGGAGCGGGTCCTTCACCAGCATTCCGCTGATCGCCGCTCCCAGCGGCCCGGGCAGGTTCTGGGGCGGGTCGAGGCTGAGTACCGCGTGCAGGGTGGCCGGGACGCCCTCGCGTTGGAACGGGGACACTCCGGTCACCGCGTGGTACAGGGTGGCGCCCAGCGACCACAGGTCGCTGGCGGGGGTGGCCGGCTGGGAAGCGAGCCGTTCGGGGGCCACGTAGGCGGCCGAACCCATGACACCGGCGGTCTGGGTGACCGCGGCGGTGTCGACGATGGTGGCGATACCGAAGTCGGTCAGCACCACCCGCCCCGAACCGGTGACCATGACGTTCTCGGGTTTGACGTCGCGGTGGGTGATGCCCTGCTCGTGCGCGGTGGTGAGCGCGTCAAGTAGGTCCAGCCCCCAGGCCGCGGCCCGCTCGGCCGGGACCGGGCCCCGGTCGCGCATCAACCGGAGCAAGGAGTCCCCGTCGAGGAGTTCCATGACGATCCAGGGGCGGCCGTCGTCCTCGACGATGTCGTGGACCGTGACGATGTTGGGGTGCTGGCCCATCGCGGTGGCCTGTGCCTCGCGGCGGGCGCGGGCGGCCACCCGGGCACGTTCCTCCTCGTCCATGCCCGGTCCCAGGAGGATCTCCTTGACCGCCACCGTGCGGTTGAGTTGGGCGTCGTGCGCCCGCCAGACCCGGCCCATTCCTCCCCGTCCGACCTCGGAGACGAGTTCGTAGCGCTCACGCAGCGTGCGGTGGGGAAGGGCCACCTGGGGGCTCCTGAAGGGGTGGGGGCGGATGAGGGGGCAGCACGTCAACCGCGAGGGGCGGGAGATCGCGCGTCAGGGCGCCCATTCTAGGAAGGTTCGGCCATGCTGGGCACATCGGGCGGGGAGGGCGCTTCGCGGGTCCTGGGCCGGGATCAGGGTGGGTCGAAGGAGTCCAGGGCCGCCGAGCGCCAGGTGTCGTAATCGCCCCACAGGTCGGCTTCGCTGGCCCACAGCACCGTGTAGTGCTCTCCGGGGGCGACAGTGATGTTGCGACCCAGCACGTGCCGGTCGGTGCCTTCCTTGACCCAGTTGAACTCCCGGTCGGCCGCTGAGCGGAAGTCGGTATCGCCGGTGACGTCCTCCAGCTGCACGAGCTGGTAACCGGCCAGGCGGTCAGTGGTGGTGTCCGTGTGGTCCTGTTCCAGGACGTGCTGGTACTGGTCGTCGGTGGGGTGCGGGGTGGTGTCGATCTGCAGGTAGACCTTCTCCTCGTCCGCGTCGGGGAGGTTGTAGTAGATGCTGTTGTTCTCGGTGCGTCGCGACCAGCCGTTAGGCACCAGGATGGAGAAGCCCGACGGGTCCTCGGTCCAGGTCATGCCGTCCTGGGCGGGAACCTCATCCTCTTCGGCCTCCTCCGGCTCCTCCTCTTCCTGGGGTTCTTCGGCTGGCGCGGGGGCGTCCGGTTCCTCCTGCGCCGCATCCCCGCCGTCCTCGCTCCCCCCGCCTTGGACCCCGTCGCCCTCCTCCTGCGTGCCCAGGGTCACGGGGGCCCGCATGTTCCAGGGGTCGATCACCACCACCCCGGCGGTCACCAGCAGAGCGGCCAGACCCAAGGTGAGCGCGACCAACGGCCAGGACACGCCCTGGCGAGCGGGCGGCGTGCCGTACCCGGCAGGCGTCCCGCCTGCCGGTGTGCCCGGCGGGGGAACGTAGGCCCCCGGAGCCCCGGCCTGGAAGGCGGGTTGAGGGGTGGGCTGAGGTGCGGATCGGGGAGAGGGATAGGGGGTGGTCGAGGCCACGGGGGTGAGGTGTTCGGTGGGCGGCACCGGGGACTGCGCGGGCACCGCGCCGCTCATACGTGCGGTGGGCACGACGGGTACGGACCCGTCCGGGTGGACGGTGGTGGTGTCGGGGTCCTGGGTGGCCGACCGGAGCAACCAGCGGCATCCCGGCGCATCCAGACGGTGTTGCGGGTCCTTGGTCAGCAGCCCGCGCGCGGCATCGGCCAGTGACCCGGTGCCCATCAAGTCGGGCGGTTCGGCGGTGGTCACGGCGTGCAGGGTGGCCGGGAGACTCGGGCGTTGAAAGGGGGAGACGCCGGTGCGGGCGTGGAAGAGAGTGGCGCCCAGGGCCCACAGGTCGGCGGCGGGCGCGGCCGGGTTCCCGGCGAGGCGTTCGGGAGCCAGATAGGAGGGAGATCCCACCACACCCCCGGTCTGGGTGAGAGTGACGCTGTCGTCGATGGTGGCGATACCGAAGTCAGTGAGCACCACCCGCCCGGAGTCGGTGACCATGACGTTCTCGGGTTTGACGTCGCGGTGGGTGATGCCGTGCGTGTGCGCGGTCTCCAGCGCGTCGAGCAGGTCCAGCCCCCAGGAGGCGACCTCCGGAGCAGGGTGCGGGCCGTCGCGCTGGATGAGCGAGTACAGGGAGCACCCGCTGAGGTACTCCATGACGATCCAGGGGCGGCCGTCGTCCTCGACGATGTCGTGGACCGTGACGATGTTGGGGTGCTGGCCCATCGCGGTGGCCTGCGCCTCGCGGCGGGCGCGGGCGGCCACCCGGGCACGTTCCTCCTCACTCAGGCCGGGGCCCAGGAGGATCTCCTTGACCGCCACCGTGCGGTTGAGTTGGGCGTCGTGCGCCCGCCAGACCCGGCCCATACCGCCGTGGCCCAGCTCGGCGTGGAGTTGGTAGCGCCCGCACAGGGTGCGCAGAGGTTCGACCTCCATGGACGTCCTCCGAGGAGAGGGCCGCGCCGGACCGCGGTACAGCAATGCCGGTCACCGTGCGCGGGAAGCCGTGCACAGGCCGGGCACTCATTCTAGGAAGGGGAAGGTTGGAGCGGACAAAGAACAGGTCAGGAGCCAGATGACCCGGTCTACCGGAGGCGCCGCGACCGAGTCCGGCAGCGATGTCGAGAGCGGCCCCTGGATCGAGCGGAGTCGCAGTTCAGCGCGCGCCCCAGGGGAATCCCTCTGCCGGGCCCGCGCCTCACATCGGGTGCCGGACATCGTGCGAGGACACCGTGACGCCGAAGCACTCCCAGCGGTGGTCGCGTTCACGGGCGTCCTCGGACCGGCCACCGGAGGTGGAAACGCGGGCGCCGACCGGCATCCGTTCAAGTACTCCAATGCGCAGTTTGGCCCTCTTGTGGTAAAAAGTTAGGCGTGCCGAACTTTAGAGATGGGTCCTCTTCAAACACCTGGCCGAAGGTGATCCCGGCCCTCGCCCTCACCCTCGCCCTCAGCGCCTGCTCCACCTCAGCCGGACAGACCCGCGACGACGCCGACCGTGACTCCGACCGCCTCCTCGTCCTGACCACGTTTACCGTCATCGCCGACATGGCCGAGAACGTGGCCGCCGACCGCGTGGACGTCGCCTCCCTCACCAGGCCCGGCGCCGAGATCCACGGCTACGAGCCCACCCCCGACGACCTCGTCCGAGGCCAGGGCGCCGACCTCATCCTGGAGAACGGCCTGGGCCTGGAGGCCTGGTTCCAGCAGTTCACCGACCGTGTGGACGCCCCCACCGCCGTCCTGACCGACGGCATCGACACCATCCCCGTGGCCTCGGGCGGTTACGAGGGCGAACCCAACCCGCACGCCTGGATGTCCCCCGACAACGCCCTGGTCTACGTGGACAACATCCGTGACGCCCTCACCGAACTCGACCCCGAGGGCGAGGCCGAGTTCGCCGAGGCAGCCGAGGCCTACAAGGAGGACATCACCGAGGTCGGCGCCTACCTGGAGGCCGAACTCGCCGAGGTCCCCGAGCCCGCCCGCGCCCTGGTCACCTGTGAGGGCGCCTTCTCCTACCTGGCCCGCGACGCAGGGCTGACCGAGCAGTACCTGTGGCCGGTCAACGCCGAACGTGAGGGCACACCCCAGCAGATCGCCGCGGTCTCCGAGTTCGTCCGCGACAACGACGTGCCCGCCGTGTTCTGTGAGAGCACCGTCAACGACAGCGCCCAGCAGTCGGTAATTCGTGAGACCGGCGCCGCCATGGGCGAGACCCTCTACGTCGACTCCCTCTCTGAACCCGACGGCCCCGTGCCCACCTATCTGGACCTGCTCCGCCACGACGCGGAGGCCATCGTCGCCGGACTGACCGGCGCGTGAGGACCACCGGCATGACACAGGACAGCGTGTGAGGGCGCCCGACAGGAAGGGGGACCTGGCATGACAGCGGCCATCGAGGTCACCGGAGCCACCGTCCGCTACGGCGACGTGCTCGCCCTGGACGATGTCCACCTTTCCCTGGAACCCGGGCGCGTGTGCGGACTGCTCGGCATGAACGGCTCGGGCAAGTCCACCCTGTTCAAGACCGTGCTCGGCCTGGTCCCCGTCGACCACGGCCGGGTCCGGATCCTGGGCATGCCCAACACCGCCGCCCGCCGCAAGGGGCTGGTCGGCTACGTACCCCAGTCCGAACAGGTCGACTGGGCCTTCCCCGTGCGCGTGCGCGACGTGGTCATGATGGGCCGCTACGGGCACATGGGGCGCAGACGCCGCCCCCGCCCCGCCGACCGCGAGGCCGTCGAGCACGCCCTGATGCGCACCGACCTCACTGAACTGGCCGACCGGCAGATCGGCGCACTCTCCGGCGGTCAGCGCAAACGCGCCTTCGTGGCGCGCGCCATCGCCCAGGACGCCGACGTGCTCCTGCTGGACGAGCCCTTCGCGGGCGTGGACAAACGCTCCGAGGCCACCATCACCGATCTGCTCCTGCAACTGCGTCAGGCCGGGCACACCCTGCTCGTGTCCACCCACGACCTGGCCCAGGTGCCCAAGCTGTGCGACGAGGCCGTGCTGCTGCAGCGCCGGGTGATCGCGCAAGGCACACCCGAGGAGGTGCTGGAACCGGACGTGCTCCTGGAGGCGTTCGGTATCCACCCCAGTGAGGAAGGACGCTCGTGGACAGCCTGATCGCGCTCGTCGAGTGGTTCACCGTGCCCATGCAGTTCGAGTTCGTCCAGCGCGCGCTCCTGGTGAGTGTGGTCGCGGGCGTGGTCTGCGCGGTGCTCTCCTGCTGGATGACCCTGGTGGGCTGGTCGCTGATGGGTGACGCGGTCTCGCACGCGGTACTGCCCGGCGTGGTGCTCTCCTACATGTTCGGACTGCCCTTCGCCCTGGGCGCCCTGGTGTTCGGCGCCGGTTCGGTGGCGCTGATCGGGGTGGTCAACCGCACCTCCAGGGTCAAGGAGGATGCGGTGATCGGCGTGGTCTTCACCGCCATGTTCGCCCTGGGCCTGGTGATGGTCTCGCGGGTGCCCAGTCAGACCGACCTCAGCCACATCCTGTTCGGCAACGTTCTGGGGGTCTCCGACTCCGACATCCTCCAGGTGCTGATCCTGGCCGCCGTGGTGCTGGTGGTGGTCTGGTACAAGCACCGCGACCTGACCATGTACGCCTTCGACCCGGTCCACGCCCACGCCATCGGCGTCAACCCGCGCCTGCTGGAGACCCTGCTGCTGGGGCTGCTGTCAGTGACGGTGGTGGTGGCGTTGCAGGCCGTGGGCATCATCCTGGTCGTGGCCATGGTGATCATCCCGGGCGCCACCGCCTACCTGCTCACCGACCGCTTCGAGCGGATGCTGATGATCTCCGCGGCGGTCGCCTTCTTCGCCGCGGTGGCGGGGGTGTTCACCAGTTTCCACCTGAACGTGTCCACCGGTGGCTGCATCGTGCTGGCCCAGGCGTTCGCGTTCACCCTGGCCTACCTGTTCTCGCCCCACCAGGGCGTGCTCTGGAAGGGACGCGCCGCCCGGGCGCTGAGGGCCCGCGGGGGTCGCGGGACCCGCGCCATCGGCTGAGGTTGCGACCCGCGCTTGCCCAGGAAGAGGCACACGCCAGCATTTGAACAAGTTGTTTGCTTTAACTTGTTGACAACGCAGAATTGGGAATGCATTGTGGGGTCATGACGCAGACACACGATCCCTTCACCCAGCCCGACCCCGAGAAAGCCCGGCGCCAGCGCGCTCACGAGGCCCTCTTCCGCATCACCGAACGCCACGCCACCGGCGAGGCCCGCGCCCGATGGACGGAACGGCGCATGCCGATGCCCCCGCACGAGGCGATCGCCCGCGTCTGCGACCTGGCCGCGGGCAGCGCCCTGCCCGACGAGGGGGCGCCCGCCGTCGACCAGGGCGACCTGACCGCAGCGCTGACCCTGGTGCCGTGGGCCCGTGCGGAGTTCGACCAGATGGAGGCGGGCCTGCTCACCATGGCCAAGGGCCGCGGCATGACCTGGCAGGAACTCGCCTTCGGCCTGGGCCTGGGCACCGCCCAGGCCGCCCGTCAGCGCCACGAACGCCTGGTCAAACGCACCGACCACGAAAACTGACCCTGCCCCGAGGCCGGTTGGGGAGAGCAGCGCCCACCGAGGCGGAGCAAGCCAGGCCCGGTGGGCTCAGGGGACTTTGGGAGCCACCCGGCGACCACCACCCCGGCGTCAGGAAGCACACGCAGCCAGGAGCGCTAGGAGATCGACGAGCCGTCGTGCCCGAAACCCGCCACGCCTGCCCAGTCGTGCAGAGCCCAGCCCAGGCCCCACTCCGCGGCGTCCATGTTCCCATGGTCCGCCGCCCTGCCCTGGGGCTCGCGCATCGCGGCGACGGCCCGTGTGACTGCTACCTGGGTCCCGTTCCCCACACCTCAGCACAGGGTGCCAGCATGGCCGGATGGCCGATCTACTCTGGGATGACGTGAAGGACCTGTTCGACCCTCACACGATGGGCTCGTTGCCGGACCTACGGATCCCCGACACCACGGTGAACGACTGGCAGACTCTCCTCCACCTGGTCGTCGAGCGCGGATGGAGGCACCGGTACTCCGAAGGTGATGCCGTGGCGCCCCTGCCACAGGCACAGACCGTGCTGTCCCGCCCTGCTGACGCCGAGTGTCCCCGGTTACGGGTGTGGCCGAGTGACGGGGTGCTCGCGATCTTCTGCTTCTACGCTCCGGACGAAATCGACTTCGATGTGGACCTGCGTGAACTCCAGGGACAGGAGCGACTGGATGTCCTGTGCGGCTTCCTCGCAGAGATTGGGCGACGCCTGGGCAAACCTGTCCTGATGGATCCCGAAGGCGACTACGGTCATCCGGTCCTGGGGTTCGACGTTCGCGCCGACCGCGTCATCCGTCTGGCCGAACCGCAGTGACCAGACCGTCCTGTTGACCTCGCTCCTCGCAAACGAGGAGGATTCCTACCTGAGGTGCCTCCGCACGAGCTCATCCGGCAGCATCCCGCCATCTCCGGTGTGCTGGCCAGGCACGCCCACACCGGAGATGGCCGGCCAGCTCGCCGAACGCCCCGTGATCCTGGCGCCGGAATCACCTCCACGCTGAACACGCCCTGAGAGAGCGCAACCGGCCTCATCCGAACCCAGCCCCCGAGCGTGGCCTTCCACATCCTGGCCGAGGACGCCTCCCCGACCACCCACTTCCGCGCGGTGCCCTGAGCCACGCGTAGTCGCCCCGAGCGTGTCTGTAGGCTGCCCGGCAGCTGGCGCAGGGTGCGTCATCGGATCGAAAGGGACTTCATGAGTGTCGCCCCAGTCCGGATCACGGCCGAAGCAGTGGTCGACGGGGTCGCGCCCCTGGACCCGGTGGTCTCCCCGGACGGGCACTGGGTCGCCTACGCCGTCACCGCGCTGAGCGGTGACGAACCCCGGCCGACCAGCACCCTCTGGGTGGTCCCCGCGGACGGAACCAGCCCGCCGAGACAGCTGACCGACGGAACCTGTCGGGACCACCGGCCGCACTGGGCCCCGGACTCCCGGCAGCTGTACTTCCTCTCCGACCGGGCCGAGGCGGGCGAGTCGGGTGCGGCGGCCGAAGACGGCACACCCCAGCTGCACCGGATCAACGCCGACAGCTCCGGACACCGGGTACTGACCGGTGTCGACGGCGGGGTGGTGGACCACCTGCCGCTGGCCGGTCAGGCTCTGGTGGCGGTGGTGGTCTCCGATCCCGACCACCGGGGCAGCGCTCCGCGGGTGTGGGGAGAGCCCGAACCCCGCGACCGGCTGGCCCTGCTCGACACGGGCACCGCCACCCGGCCCGCCGACCAGCCGATCCCGATCACCGGCCTGGGTGAGCACCACGTCCAGGAGATATCCGCACGCCCCGACGGCCTGACGCTGGCGGTGATCACCCGCCCGAGCCCGCACCTCGACCCGGTCCACCCCCGCTGGGAGCTGCACCTGGTGGACACCGGCACCGGAAAGGTCCAGGACCTGGGAGCGCTCGGCTGGGACGCCCACTCACCCGCCTGGTGGCATGACGACCAGCGCTGGCACCTGTCCTACCTGGCGATGCAACCGGGCCCGGACGGCGGCCAGGCCGTCTTCGACCTGATACCCGACAGCGAGCAGGCGGCCCCCGCCGATCTCACCGAGGGCCTGGACCGCTGTCCCCTCGAACTCGCCCAGGTGGCGCAGGGCCCGCCGCTGGCGCTGTTCGCACACGGGCTCGACACCGAGATCCACCGCCTGGACCCCCGCACCCGAAGCTTCACCCGGCTCGCCACGGTCCCCGGCCTCCTGGAGTCCCTGACCTCGGACCACACCGGAGCCCGCGTCGCGGTTCAGGCCGCCAACGCCACCCACCCCAGGGAGGTGTACTCCGCGGACGCCGGGGACCCCGCCCGCCCTCCCACCCGGCTGACCCGGCTGCGCCCCGAATTCGAACGCTTCGACTGGGGTGCCCAGAAACGCCTGTCCTACCGGGCCCGGGACGGCCTCACCCTCGACGGGCTCCTGGTGACCCCGGTGGGAACGACCCCCGAGGACGGCCCCTTCCCCCTGGTCACCTGGGTGCACGGGGGACCCTACGGCCGTTACATGGACCAGTTCACCCTCGACCCGCACGCACCCGCCCAGTGGCTGGCCCACTTCGGGTACGCGGTGTTCCTGCCTAATCCGCGCGGCGGCGAGGGGCACGGGCAGGCCTTCGCCGAGCAGGTGGTGGGCGCGCTCGGGGCGGGGGAGTGGGACGACATCTCCGACGGCATCGACCTGCTGGTCGAGCGCGGCGTGGCCGACCCCGTCCGGCTCGGGATCGGCGGGTGGAGCCACGGCGGAACCATGGCGGCCTGGGCGGTGGGGCACACCGACCGGTTCCGCGCGGCCGTCGTGGGCGCGGGCGTCACCGACTGGGGCATGTTGGCGGCCACCGGCGAGTACGGCGCCAGCGAGGCGGGGCTCAGCGGGAGCGTCGGCTGGGAGGGCACGGGGCCGCACCCGCACGACGCGGTCAGCCCGATCTCTTTCTCCTCGCGCATGTCCACACCGGTGCTGATCGTGCACGGTGAGGAGGACACCAACGTTCCCCTGAGCCAGGCGGTGTACCTGCACCGGGCGCTGCGCCACTACGGGGTGGAGCAGGAGTTCGTGGTCTACCCGGGCGCCGGGCACGGCTTGGCCCGCCGCGACCACCAGATCGACCTGCTCGAACGCACCCGCGCCTGGTTCGACCGCTGGTTGGGGCGAGCTGACGTCAAGTAGGCCGACCCGGAGTGCATTTCGGGACCAAATGGGCAAGCGCGACTTTTTTGTTCTGTGGGCTGTTTTTCTCGTGTGCGGATTTGAGAGAAAGCCCGGCGAACTCTTGTTCGCATCGCTATTTTGGATCGCGACAAGAAAAAACCCGACCCGGTGTTGACAGCACCTGGTCGGGTTGTGGCCGACGCCTGCACAAACAGGTTTGTCGACTCTGCCACCCCCTGCGCACTCACCAGGAAGGCGACTCGTCATGGAGTCTAACGCCTCGACCCCCTCCAGCACAGCCGAAACCCCGAATCCGGCCGGGTTCTCTGCGCCCCGCAAACGCCCCCAAGGCGCGTTCAAGGGCATCGGGTTCGTTCTGGCCGCCTGGGTCCAGAAGGTTCGCCGCAAAGGTCTGCTGACCAAGTCTCGTGCCGTGGTGGCCCTGATGGCCATCGCCGACGCAGTGGACGCCGACGGGCGCTGGTGCTACTTCCTGCTGGAGAACATGGCCAACAAGCCCAGCTGCACCCTCAGCGTCAGCAGTCTCAAGCGCGCCATCAACGACCTGGTCGAAGCGGGCATCGTGCGCAAGCTCACGCGCTCGGAGACCATCGACTTCTTCGCCGAGGACATCGGGCGCGGCCGCTCCCCCTATCAGCTGCCGTGCGTGCTGGAGCTCCTCGTCCCAGCCAAGGACTACTCCGAGCGGGCGTTGGTCGAGATCAACACCTGCCGCGCCCGATTGGGGGAGGAGCCCCTCACCGCGCACAACCGACCTCCCCTGAAGCGCCGCCCGACCCCAGGTCAGGGTGAGCCCGCCCCCAGCTCAAATCGAGCTACAGACTGTTCCCCTGGGGACGTTTCTCATACTGAGGTGGATAGTTCCGTCCGTGGCACCTCAAGTACAGGAGAGCAAACTCGACAAAAGCCACGGACCGGAATCTTTAGCATCATTGATCGCATACCCAGCTCATTCCTAAGTTCCCCGGAGACAGACCGGAACCTGTTGGCGCGAGCCGTGGAGAAACTCCTACACCAAGGGCTGAGCGAGCCCGACGCGCGGGCCCTGTTCTCGGGGATGGAACGGGTGCGTCGTCCATTCCCGTTGCTGATGCGGCGCCTGTGCAGTTTGAAGAACGCACTCGATTTCCTGAACGGCGATCTGGGACGAGGCGTCCACACATCGCGTCTGAGCCCGCCCTCGGGGTCGGACTCGGACGAGGAGAAGACCTCCACCCGGTGCAAGGGGTTCCGGCTGGACAGTCTCGGGCAGGCCACAGGCACCTGCCCCGAGCACGCGACCACGCGCAACATCCCCGGTGGCCGATGCAAGATCTGCGGTGAGCTGTGCCGCTCGGAGCCCGGCCAGACCATGCCCAAGCCCCAGCAGGGAGCCGACACGCCAGCCCGGGGCGGCCCCGAGAGCGCGCCCGCGCCGGAACCTTCGGGGCCGACTCCGGGCGCGGAGGAAGACCTGGATCCGGAGCTGAAGGCACAGATGCTCGACTCCCTCAACGACGGTGGTGAGCGCGCACCCACCGCTCAGCCGGACTCCAAGAGCACGGTTCGGCCCGCCCGCGCCTCGGGACTGTCACCCAGAACCCGGGCCCTTCTCGACCAGTTGCACGAGAAGTTGACACGCTCCCGGCGGCCCGACGGCACCGACACCCCCGAAGCCGCGCTCGCACAGACCCATGCCGGTCGACCCGCCCCTCAGGCTGGTCCGTTCGCCCGGGTGGAGGCGCCGATCACCGGGAAGATTCCTCTTCCTCGCAGGCCAGAAGCGCTCTCTGCCGCCATGCGAGCCAGCAGTTGATTCCCTGGTCGAGCATCCGGGGCCAAAACGGCAGAACACAACGGGCCGCGACTCGGTTGGGAGCAGCGGCCCGGCGGCCCGGGGAGAGGGTGCGTGGAACAGGACGGGTCAGAGCAGCATGGCCAGCTGGCGGGCCTGGGCGACCAGGGTGCCCTGGCTGTCCCAGATCTCCATGTCCTCCTCGTGGAGGCTGTTGGAGACGTGCTTGGTCCAGACCCGGCAGGCCAGCCAGCCGGGGGCGGGCCTGGCGCGGATGTGGGTGGTCAGCTCCACGGTGATGGTGCTGAATTCACCGATCTCCAGGACCGCGGGGACCGCGAAGTCCACCATGGCGGGCAGGGAGTGCACATCGGCATCGCGGCCGTCGGCGAAGCGCATCCAGAAGTCGGCCTGGGGGCGTCCGTCCTTGTGGCCGTCCAACCAGCCGGGGCGCTGGGGGTAGCGGTACTCGATGCGGTGGGCGATGGTCACGCCCTCCGGCTTTCCGGCGAACTCCGGGGGCACGTGGCAGTCCTCGGGGGAGGGCAGCTCCGGCGGGCCCTCCAGGTGCAGCTCCCGGCCCTGCGTGGTGAGGTCGCCGTAGGTGGCGGTGGCGCGCACGATCTCCTTGCCGCCCTGTTCCAACACGACAGCGCCGGTGGCTGTGCGGCGGCCCTCGCGGATGGTCTCGGTGCGCAGCTGGGCCTGGCCGGGGGCGGCGGGGCGCAAGTAAAAGGCGGAGACCACGAGCGGGTCGGGCTGGGCGAGGGTCTGGCTCAGGGCGTTGAGCGCCGTCCCCAGGACGTAACCGCCATTGGGGTGCGAGGTGAACGTGGTCCAGCCGTCGGTGAGGGTGGCTGTGAACTCGCCGTCGGCTCGCTTCTCGACCCGGGTGTCCTGGTCGAACTCGTAGCCCTCGGCGGGGTGGTCAAGGCTCATGCAGTCATGTTACTGACCAGTAGACACGTCGGCTACCGCAAAACAGAATCTCATTCGGCTTTGTGAGCGCGAACACACACCACCCTGGCCACCGGAACCTCCCGAATCTCCACTTGACCCTGACGCAACGTCAAGGGCTAGCGTCGTCGGCGCAACACCGAAACCGTCCCCCACGACTGGCCCGCAACCCGGCACCAGACCCGTACCCGAATCCACTTCCGCGACCGAACCGCCCGGCAAACGGGCCACCGACAAGAACACAAACCACCTGACAAGAACGAAGGACCAACCGTGGGCCACACCGTCGGCGAGATCGCCCGGCTCACCGGACAGACCGTGCGCACCCTGCACCACTACGACCGCATCGGACTCCTCGTCCCGGCCGAACGCGCACCCACCGGCTACCGCCTGTACTCCCAGGCGGACATGGACCGGCTGCACCAGATCCTCACCTACCGCGAACTGGGCTTTCCCCTGGAACGGATCAGCGAACTCCTCGACGATCCCGACCCGCGGACCCACCTGGCCCGCCAGCACCAGCTGGTCAACGAACGCATCAACCACCTGCGCGAAGTCGCGCGCACCTTACAGAAAATGATGGAGGCGGAACACATGGGCACCAGCCTGACCCCGCAGGAACAGTTCGAGGTCTTCGGCGACTTCGACGTCGACGCACACACTGAGGAGGCCCGCCAGCGCTGGGGCGGCCAGGACGGCGGCGGATTCGCCGAGAGCCAGCGCCGCACCAGCACTTACAGCAAGGAAGACTGGCAGCGGATCAACACCGAGTCCGACGGCATCTACCGCGCCCTGGCCAAGGCCATGAACGAGGGCCTCGCCCCGGACAGCGAAACCGCCACTGACCTTGCCGAACGCCACCGTGCGCACATCAGCCGTCACTACTACGACTGCACCCCGCAGATCCACGCGGGCCTGGGGCAGCTGTACGTGGACGACAAGCGCTTCACCGCCGCCATCGACGCCTACGGCGAAGGGCTGAGCCCGTACCTGCGCGAGGCCTTCGCCGCCAACGCCGCCCGCCGCGAGAGATAAGGACTCCGGGAGCACGCGCAGTTTTCAACGGTGGAAAGGGCGGCAGGGCCAGCCGAGAGTCCGTCACCGCCGCGGCCGGGGCGAGCCCGGGCCACTCCAGACCGTGGGGCGCGGTGACCGCAGCGCGCTGCTCCGGGGTGAGGTCGTCGTCCTCGCCGACCACGGTGTACTCACGCCACCAGTCAGCGAGCAGACCCCCGGGGTCGTGCTCCGCAAAGGTACCCACCCCTTCGAGCATGAGCTCACCCCACTCCCAGGGGCGCGACCCTTCCTCGGGGTGCTCCTCCAGTCCCTCCAACAGCAGCGGCCGCAGCCCGGAGGTGGTGTGTTCGGCCCGCAGCCTCGCCCAGAGCCCTACTGTGGCGGGGCCATCGCTCAACCACAGGGCGGTTGCACCCTCCTCGGAGGTGACCGTCCGCCCGGGCGGAAGTTGCGTGTTGAGTCGTTCCCGGGGGTCCATCGCCGGTACGGACATGGGGTATCTTCGCCGCCGTCGTGCGGCAACCGGGCCGAGGTTACGGACCGTCCCTGACAATCGGACACCGCCGCACCGCCTTCCGGCCCCGATCCATCCCACCGGGGTTACACCCGAGGGGCAACCACCCTGACACAATGAGTCGCCGCCACTCCCTCCCGGCGGCGGCTGTACAACACCCCTTTTTTTCGCCCCTCGGTCCTGCCCCAACAGATCCGAGGTGCCCAGTCGTGCCCTGCCCGCTCCACCCCCTCAGCCCGACCCCGCTACCCGGCCCTCTCGACCCTCTCCTGGCTGCCACCATGCACGTCCTCCGCCATGCCTACGACACCCACCTGCGCGGCCACCTACCGGTCCCGCCCAAGGCCGGAGCGGTTCACCTCCAGGATCCGCACCTGACCGGTGCCCGCCTGGTCCGCTCCCACTTCGGCACCCACGGCAGCGTCGACCACGGCCCCCTGCCCCCGGAAACGGACCTGTCCGCCCTGGTCGCACGCCAACAGGAACGGTTCGAGGCGCACACCGAACCCGCCCGCTGGCCGGTGCACGCCCACGACCCGCCCGCGCTGGCTCCCGCCCTGCACGCGGCCGGGTTCGTCCCCGGACCGGAGCGCTCCGTCCTGGTCGCCGAACTCGCCGACATCCCCTCTGTACACCTCGCCGCCGAAGAGCGGTTTCGGGAGAATGACCGGGTCACCAGCAACGCTGTCCGCCAGCTGGCCGCGGCCTCCGGACCGCACCGGCGCTCTCTGGTCGAGCACGAGTCCGACGGGATCACCTTCGAACACCGCACCCTGGCCCTCGTGCACCAGGCACAGGTGCGCGCGGCCAGCTGGGCCGTCCTGCGGACCGGAACCCCGTTCGTCGTCCTGGAGGGGATGACCGCGCCCCACCCGGAGTTCCTCTGGGAATGGGCCCACCGAGCGGGAACGGTCCGCCCCAAGTCCGGATGGTGGGTGTGGGACCAGGCCCAGGCCCGCCTCATGGCCGCCGAGGTCGACCCCAAAGCCCAGCCCGACCTACACGAGATGCTCCTGAACTCAGGCTTCCACGAGATCACCACCGTGCGCACCCACACCTGGTCCCCAACCGGTGCCCCCGCCACAAGCCGCCCAGTCACCGAACTCCTCGACGACCCCGAGCACGACGACATCTGGGACCGGTTCACGTCGCGCTTCTTCTTCGCCCCCAGCACCACGCTCTTCCCCGGCATCGTCGAACCCGCCGCCTCGGTGACCTGGCCGCTTCACCGCGCCGACGAGGACCCCGAGCACCGGACCGAACTGGACCGGACGGTACGCCAAGGCCTGGCAGCGAGCGTCCCGGCGGGGGAGTCCCTGTACGCGCTGGACTGGCAGCACATCGGTCACCGCTACGACCCGCGCCGTGTCGGTGGCCCCGAGCAACCGCGCAACCCGGCGTTCGCCTTCCCCAACGGCGACTACTACATCAATCTCACCAAGGACCTGCGCCTGGGCACCTTCGGCCACCCTTGGGAGGAGGGGCCGCACGGTCAGGGAACCCTGTGCGTGTTCGGCACAGAGCTCCTGGCCCGAGTCGAGGACCACCTCACCCGGCTGCTGGGCGCTCCGATACGCAGATCCGGCCGTCCGGTGGGCTGACAAAAGCGGTCGCCCAGCCCCTGGGCGACTGGGATGGTCGGCCCATGCCCGATACCCGCGCCCTGGCCCTGTGGGAACACGTCGCCACCACCCGCGCCGAGGGGGCGCTGACCGTGGCGGCCGCCCCGGATTCCCGCCTGTGCCCGCCGGGCTGGTGCGGCATCGTCCGCCTGGACAGCACCACCCTGGCCACGGCGCCCACCGCCGAACAGGCGAACCTCTTACGCGCCGCACTGACCGGTGTCGAGGCGGCCGAACACACCAGTCCCGGGGCGCTGAAGGCAGCGCTCCCGATCACCGGCGCCCTGGGCCCGGCGACACTGGCCTACCTGACCGAAACCGACTTCCGCCCCGTGCCCGCATCGGACGCGACCCGCTTACCCGCTGAGAGCGACGCCCTCGAGGCGCTTTTGCAGAAGGTAGGCCCGGAAGAAGCCGGAGAGAGCGGCCTGACCGGGCTGAACATCCCCTTGTTCACACTCACCGAGGGCAGCGAGGTCATCGCTGCCGCCGGCTACAAGGTCCTACCTGGGAACGTCGCCCACCTGAGCGTGCTCACCGCTCCCACCCACCGGGGCCGGGGCCTGGCGAAAAAGGTCTCCTCCGCCGCCGTGAGCGACGCTCTCGCCCAGAACCTCCTACCCCAGTGGCGCGCCCGCCCAAAGGAATCCCGCGGGGTCGCGCTCACCCTGGGTTTCAGGGAACTGGGCTCTCAGCTGAGTCTCCACCTGGGTTGAGCGACTCCCGCACCGAGGCCAGAGCCTCACCTCCGCTTAGCCCCTGCGGCCGTCGCCGTAGTTGTGCTGGGTCCCGATCACGTCGCCCTTGGCCTTGATGTCGCGCATGTCGATGTGGTCGCCCTCGTACTTGGTCTCGTGCTGGTGCACCCCGCCGTGGATGTTGCCTCCTTGGATCAGGATTCCGTGCACGTCACGGGCGATGTTCGTGACGTTCTGGGCCCCGCGCTCCGGGGCCACCTCGTCGAGGATCGCGCGCAGTTCGGCGGCGGCCCCGGGGTCCTCGCGCAACAGGCGGCGCAGCTGGGTCTTCCAGTTCCGCTCGACCTCTTCGGCTGACAGAGCGTCTCCGCCGTCCGCGGTCAGCTCCCGGCGGGACTCCTCCAGTTCCTCCAGAGCCTTCTGCTTCTTGACCTCGTTGCCCTGGAAGACCTGGGTGATCCACCCCCGGACCACCGTCCAGCTTCCCTTGGCCATCTCCTGGGTCAGGGTTTTGGCAGCTTCCTCGACCAGATCCACCGAACCGTCCTCCACGCCGTCGCACCGCCTTGTCCGCAGGGCTTCCCGGGCTTCGGAAAGCCCGTGGATGAGACATCCTAGCCAGCGGAATGGTTCCGCACAGGAGGTCCCGGCACCACCGATCCGGCGTGAACGCTCTCACCACGGGGAACACCCCGAACCCTGTGAGCGTTGGGCCTCGCGGAGCCGGGAGTCGGCTGCGCGGATCCATTCGGGGTGAGTTGATGACTGTCAATACCAGCGCCGCCGTGAGCAGCGCCCTCCGCCTTTCCCGCCTTCGGGTCCCGGCCCAGAACACTCAACGGGACCCCTGAGATCCAAAGGTCCTTGACGTTGTCCACTTCCGCTCACGCCTGGTCCACCCGACCCGAGACCAGCGCTGACACCGCCACCATCCACGCCGTCAACAGCGCCGCCTTCGAGACCCCGGCCGAAGCCGACCTGGTCGACGCCCTGCGTGCCGACACCGGAGCGTGGATCGAGGGTCTGTCCGTCGTCACCGAGTCCGTTGACGGCGCCCTCGTCGGGCACGCGCTGTTCACCCGTTGCCACGTCGACGGCCACCCGGCCCTGGCGTTGGCTCCGTGCGCGGTGCTGCCCGAATACCAGGGCGCCGGCGCCGGTTCGGCCGCCATCCGCGCCGGGTTGGAGTCCGCCCGCGCCATGGGTGAGAACCTCGTCCTGGTGCTGGGGCACGCCGACTACTACCCGAGGTTCGGGTTCACCCCGGCCTCCGGGTTCGGGGTGCGCGCCCCGTTCGAGGTTCCGGACGAGGCCATGATGGCTCTTTCCCTGGACCCCTCGCGCGAGAGCCCGCGCGGCACCATCCAGTACCCGGCCGCCTTCGGTATCTGAACACGCTGATCCGCTCTTCCGGGTGGAACGGTGCCCCCGCCACGCGAGCCCGTGGCGGGGGCGCTTCGTCGTACCGGCCCGTGCCGGGCCCGCTCAGCCGGCCAGGGACAGCCTCCCGGTCAGCTTGTTGACGTCCTTCTTCGGGCCGAACACCGCCAGACCCACGTACTCCAGCTGTGCCGGTTCGGTCTGCGCGAGCCGGTCCAGGTAGTCCACGTAGGTGCGTGAGCCGCGAGCCACCTCGTTGAAGCCCACCACCGTCAGGTCGCGCTCATCAGCCAGGGCCTTGATCCGGCGCAGCTGCTCTCCTGTGGCGGCCAGGGTCGGCACCGGGTGCGGATTGATCCCGGCATGCAGGTGTCCCTGCGCATCTTTACCGTCGGCCCCCAGCGAGTTCTCCAGCCGCGCTCCCAAGGCGAGTCCGAGCACCGCACTGGCGTTGGCGGCCACCGCGAGCTCCAGGTCCGAGCGCAGGACGACGACCAGCTTGGTGGACATGCTCATGAATTTCTCCCCGCTCATATGTCGTGCGATCCACGAAGAAAGTAGCTGGAGAAACAGCTTCATGGGTGGCTTGCCGAACACTATTCGGCCATGACTCCGAACTGCCCGCCATGGGTGAACGTGGTTCGGTGATCGTGTGGGAACGCCGGCAGGGTGCGCGGCGGAAGGAAGCCTCTGCGCTCAGGGAACCCGAGAAACGTTCGGCACGTCCGATGACGGACGGCAGGCACAAGGCGCCGAGGAACACAGGGGAGAAGGCGGATGGGCAAGAAGCCAAGCCAGAGCACGGGGCTCGCGCTCGGGTTGGTCTTCGGTGTCGTTTTCGGGGTGGCCTTCGACAACCTGGCCCTGGGCAGCGCGCTCGGGCTGGTCTTCGGCCTGGCTTTCGGCGCCCAGCAGCCACGCAAGGGCGAGGAGTAGCCCCACCCCGAGCTTGGGCCTCGGGCGCCTCAACGCCCGGTCAGGTCCTCCTCGACCAGGTAGCGCCCGCCCGCCAGCTCGTAACGCAGGGCCCGGTTGAGCTCCAGCATCGCCGTGTTCCCCTCGTCCACGGCCACCGCCACCCTCCTGACGTGCGGGAACAGGTCGTGTACCCGCAGCGTCTGATTGGCCTTGACCCGGGTGGCCAGTCCCCGGCGCCGGTGGGCCGGCGACACCGCGGTCACGTACTGCCTGGCGACCAGCGCCTGACCCACCGTGGTGGCCGTGGCCGCGACCACCTGGTCCGAGGTGCGGTCCAGGGCAGCACACACCACCAGCCGGGACCCGTCCTGGACGACCTCGCGTTCCCATTCGCGTACCTTCTGCGGGGCCCATGCCCGCTCAACCAGGGGTCGTGCACCCTCGATCGCATCGATCGAGTGCATGGCCACCTGCCCGAAGGAGGCCACCAGGTTCTCGGGGGCGGTGCCCTCCCAGTAGGTGACGAGGTAGCCGCGTGCGGGGCGTGCCGCCACGTGCCAGCAGTGTTCCAGAGTCTCCTCGTCCAGCTGCTGTTCCTGCACCTTGAACGGGATCAGGGTGCGCGGGTGCCCGTCGGAGCGGGCGAAGGCCTCCATCTCCGGTCCGGTCAGGGTGTGGCTGCGCAGACGCTCCATTCCCAGTGCGCGGGCCCGCTCCACCGCGGCCTCGCGCAATCGGGTCCCCATGCCTCGTCGGCGGGCCGGTTCGGCAACGTACAGGCGCAGCAGCCCGACCTGCGGGTTGTAGGGCTGCCTGCGCAGCTCGGCCACACCCTGGATGGGCTCGCCCGGCGCGGTCCGGGCCGACCAACACCAGTTCTGGCCCGCGCGTTTGGTACGCAGCTGGTCGGCCAGGTCCTGGGGACGGGGTGCGCTGCCCATCAATTCGTTCATACCGTGGCTGTGCAGCGCGGTCCAGGCGGCCAGCTCCTCGGCCGGGGCTGTGCTGGGATCGAGAACTTCCACCACTGAGCTCACGACACCACGTTGCCACACCCGGGCCCCGGCTGTCTCCCACCACACAGTCCAAATCCACACCAGCTCTCACCAGCGGAGACGGCTCATGAGCCAGCTCCTCCTCCGCGAGCACGGGTACGAGCCGCCCTCGCTGATCAGGGTCCCCCACCGAAGCGTTCGGGCTGACCGGTGGCATACGCCACAATCCGGGCCGCCAGGTCGGGGATCGCGGTCGTGACACGATCAAAGGTCTCGAAGGTGAGGGCTCACCCCGCAACCGTGCCGCACCAGGGCGTTCCCGTCCCGGAACCGTGACGCCTCAGGGCATCCCGTCCCCCCACACGGGCGCGCCCGCACCGGCACCGGAGCTCATCTCACCGCGCCCGCACCCGCCGGGTGAGCCAGGTGTTTCCCGTGTGTTACGGCCCGACATATCCAGGCAACGACCCCTGCCTACCTTCGGTTATGTCAGCACCCATCGAGCAGGAAGGCCTGGTCGTGACCTCCGAGACCGGAACACGCGCGCCACGCACCGGACCGAGCTGGATCTCCCACTGGGACCCCGAAGACCGGAAGTTCTGGGAGAGCACCGGACGCCCGGTGGCCCGCCGCAACCTGTGGGCCTCCATCGCCTCCGAGCACATCGGTTTCTCGGTGTGGTCGATCTGGTCCGTACTGGTGCTCTTTATGATCCCTGAGCACGGTTTCTCCACCACCCCCGAGCAGAAGTTCCTGCTGTTGTCGGTGGTCACCCTGGTCGGGGCCGTGCTGCGGGTGCCCTACACCCTGGCGGTACCGATCTTCGGTGGCCGCAACTGGACGATCATCTCCACTTTCCTGTTGCTGGTACCCACCGCGGCCGCGTTCTTCCTGGTGCAAAACCCCGACACCCCGTTCTGGCTGATGATGGTGCTGGCCGCCAGCGCCGGTCTGGGCGGCGGCAATTTCTCCTCCTCGATGGCCAACATCAACTCCTACTTCCCCGAACGGGAGAAGGGGTGGGCGCTGGGGCTCAACGCGGGCGGCGGCAACATCGGCGTGGCCACCGTCCAGCTGGTGGGCCTGGCCGTGATCGCCCTGTTCACCGCCTCGACCGGGTACCTGGTCCCGCTGTTCTACGCCCCGCTGATCCTGCTCGCCGCCTGGTGGGCGATGCGTTCGATGAACAACCTGGTCAACGTGCGCAGCGACATCCCCGCGCAGCTCTCGGCCACCAAGGACCGCCACTTCTGGATCATGTCGGTGCTCTACATCGGTACCTTCGGGTCCTTCATCGGCACCGGCTTCGCCTTCGGCCTCCTGCTGCAGGCCCAGTTCGGGCTGGTGCCCATCCAGGCGGCCGCCATCGCCGTCCTCGGCCCGGTGATCGGCTCCCTGATCCGCCCGGTCGGCGGCCGGATGGCCGACGCCCTGGGCGGTGCCCGCGTGACCCTTTGGGTGTTCCTGGCGATGGCCGTGTGCGCCACGGTGCTGGTGCTGGCGGTCCAGGCCGCCCAGCTGGTGCTGTTCGTGGGCGCGTTCGCGGTGATGTTCACGCTCACCGGGCTGGGCAACGGCTCCACCTACAAGATGATCCCCTCCATCTACGCGGCCAAGGCCGAGGACGCGATCGCCGCTGGTGAGCCCCGTGAGCAGGCGCTGGCCCGTACCAAGCGCACCGCCTCCTCCATGCTCGGGCTGATCGGCGCGGTCGGCGCGCTGGGCGGGGTGGGCATCAACGTCACCTTCCGTGAGGCCTTCGCCGCCACCGGCTCCACGGCGCCCGCCTTCGCCGCCTTCGGGGTCTTCTACCTGGTTTGTGCGGCCATTACCTACCTGGTGTACCTTCGTCGCCCGGCCACCGCCGCACCCTCCACCGCCACCGGCGCCGGGACCGCCCCGGGCGCCGCCCAGGAAACGGCCACCCGATGAACCCGCACCCGCCCGGCGCCTCGACCCGCACCCACTGCCCCTACTGCGCCCTGCAGTGCGCCATGCACCTGGACACCGGGGCCGACGGACGCCTGTCCGCCCGCCCCGCCGACTTCCCCACCAACCGGGGCGGGCTGTGCCGCAAGGGCTGGACCTCCGCTGACGTCCTCACCGTCCCCGACCGCCTCACCCGCCCCCTGCTCCGCAAGGACCGCGACTCCGACCTGGTCGAGGTCGACTGGGACACCGCCCTGGACCACATCGCCGAACGGCTGCTGGCCCTGCGCGCCGAGTCCGGCCCCGACACCGTCTCGGTCTTCGGCAGCGGCGGGCTCACCAACGAGAAGTCCTACGCCCTGGGCAAGTTCGCCCGCCTGGCCCTGGGCACCTCCCAGATCGACTACAACGGCCGCTTCTGTATGTCCTCCGCGGCGGCCGCAGGCATGCGC
The DNA here is from genome assembly GCF_000340985.1 of Nocardiopsis valliformis DSM 45023. Lineage (NCBI taxonomy): Bacteria > Bacillati > Actinomycetota > Actinomycetes > Streptosporangiales > Nocardiopsidaceae > Nocardiopsis > Nocardiopsis valliformis. The sequence continues at coordinate 43,974 of NZ_ANAZ01000008.1, read as the reverse complement.
GCCTTCGGACTGGACCGGGGCATGCCCTTCCCGCTCACCGACGTCGGATCAGCCGAAGTGGTCCTGCTGGCCGGGGCCAACCCCGCCGAGACCATGCCGCCGATGATGGGCCACCTGTCCGCGCCCGCACTCATCGTCATCGACCCCCGCCGCACCGCCACCGCCCGGGTCGCACTCGACAACGGCGGCCTGCACCTGGCCCCGCGCCCGGGCACCGATCTGGCCCTGGCCCTGAGCCTGCTGCACGCCGTCCGCGTCCAGGGCTGGGTAGACACCGACTACGTCGCCGCACGCACCAGCGGGTTCGAACAGGCATGGGAACACGCCGCGGCCTGGTGGCCCGAGCAGACCGAACTCCTCACCGGGGTGCCCGCCGAGCAGATCCGCGCCGCCGCCGACCTGCTCGGAAAAGCCGCCCGCAACCACTCGGCCTACATCCTGACCGGGCGCGGCACCGAACAGCACGCCAAGGGCACCGACACCGTCTCAGCATGGATCAACCTGGCCCTGGCCCTGGGCCTGCCCGGCCGCGCGGGTTCGGGCTACGGGTGCATCACCGGGCAGGGCAACGGCCAGGGCGGGCGCGAACACGGCCAAAAGGCCGACCAGCTGCCCGGGTACCGCAAGATCGACGACCCCGCCGCCCGCGACCACGTAGCCCGGGTGTGGGGCGTGGACCCCGACTCCCTGCCCGGGCCCGGCCGCAGCGCCTTCGAGCTCCTGGACGCCCTGGGAACCCCCGGCGGTCCGCGCGCCATGCTGCTGTTTGGCTCCAACCCGGTGGTCTCGGCCCCCGACGCCGGGCGAGTGCGTGAGCGCCTGGCCGGTCTGGACCTGCTGGTGGCCGCCGACTTCGTGCTTTCGGAGACTGCCGCCCTGGCCGACGTGGTCCTGCCGGTGGCTCAGTGGGCCGAGGAGTCGGGCACCATGACCAACCTGGAAGGGCGGGTGCTGCGCCGCCACCGCGCGATCCCGCCACCCGAAGGCGTACGCACCGACCTGGAGGTGCTCTCGGCCCTGGCGGTGCGCCTGGGCCAGCCCGCCGAGCGCTTTCCCACCGAACCCGACACCGTGCTGGCCGAACTGGGCGCGGCCTCGGCCGGGGGAGCCGCCGACTACTCCGGCATCACCCCCGAACGCCTGGCGGCGGGGGAGGCCCTGCACTGGCCGGTACGCGCGGGCCAAGAGCCCACGCCCCGCCTGTTCCTAGACTCCTTCGCCCACCCCGACGGCCGCGCCCGGTTCACGGCCGTGGCCCACCGCCCCGCCGCCGAGGAACCCGACGCCGAGTTCCCGCTGATCGCCACCACCGGGCGGCTCATGGGCCACTACCAGTCCGGGGCCCAGACCCGCCGGGTCCCCGAACTCAACAGCGCCGAACCCGAGGTGTACGTGGAGGTGCACCCCGACACCGCCGCCCGCGCGGGGCTGGCCGCCGGTGACTTGGCCCGGCTCACCTCCCGCCGGGGCCACACCAGCGCCCGGGTGCGCCTGGAGCCCACCGCCCGCCTGGACACGGTGTTCATGCCCTTCCACTACGCGGGGTCCCAGGCCGCCAACAACCTCACCAACCCGGCCCTGGACCCCACCAGCCGCATGCCGGAGTTCAAGGTCAGCGCCGTGCGGATGGAGCCCGCACCCGAACCCGATCACGGCCCCGCCACCGCACCGGGCCGCTAGGGCGGCACAGCCAACACCCCACGACAGCTTCACCCGGCCGACGCCGCCCGGGCAGGTACCACCCCACAGCAGGAGGCAGTAGTTGAGCACCGATCAGCGTGTGAGCGAGCAGAGCGTGTCAGCGCGTCGGATCGTGGTCGTGGGTAACGGCATGGTCGGGGCCCGCTTCGCCGAGGAGGTCGCCCGACTGGACCCCGAGGGTAAACGCGTCCACGTCACCGTGGTGGGCACCGAACACCACCCGGCCTACAACCGCGTCCTGCTCTCGGGGGTGGTCGCGGGCGACTACACACCCGACCAGATCAACCTTCCGGTACCACAGACCCCCGGGGTGAGCGTGCGCACGGGGGTGAGCGCCACCGCCCTGGACACGGTCGAACGCCGGGTGGACCTGGACGACGGCACCCATCTGCCCTACGACGAACTGGTCCTGGCCACCGGCGCCCGAGCCGCCTTCCCGCCCATCCCCGGGGTCAGCGCCTCCGACGGCGTACCGGGGGAAGGGGTGAGCGCGCTGCGCGACCTCGCCGACTGTGAGCGCCTGCTCTCCCTGGTCCGTCCCGGCGCCCCCGTGGTGGTCCTGGGCGGCGGGGTGCTGGGTTTGGAGGCCGCCCGCGGGCTGGTCGGGCGCGGGGCCCGGGTGTGCGTGGTGGAGTCCTCGCCCTGGATCATGCGCCGGCAGATCGACCAGAGCGCGGCCAAGGTCCTGGCCAGCTGCTACGAGGACCTGGGGGTGAGCGTCCACTCCTGGCGGGTGGCCTCGCGGTGGATCCCGGGTACCGGTCTGGAGCTGGATGACGGCCGGGTCCTGCCCGGTGACGCCCTGGTGGTCACCGCTGGTGTGCGCGCCAACATCGAGCTGGCCAAAGCGGCTGGGATCGAGGCTGAGCACGGGGTGCTCGTGGACGACACCCTGGCCACCTCCGACGCCCGCGTGCACGCCATCGGTGACTGCGCCCAGCACCCCGGGGGCGGTGCCGGGCTGGTCCAGCCCGGGTGGGAACAGGCCTCGGTTCTGGCCCGGCGGCTCACCGGGGCCGCGCCCCAGGCCCGTTACTCGGGGGCGCGTCCGCTCACCCGGCTCAAGGCCCAGGGCATCGAACTCACCGCGTTCGGTCTGGTGCAGGAGGACGACCTGGGGCCCGAGGTGGAGACGGTGACGGTCAGCGACCCCTACGGGCGCCGCTACGCCAAGCTTACGGTGAGCGAGGAACGGGTGGTGGGCGCGGTCCTGCTCGGGTTCGCGCAGGCAGCGGCCACCCTGTCCCAGCTCTACGACACCGGCGCCCCGGTGCCCGCCGACCGGTTGGCCCTGCTGCAGGGACTGCCCACTGCCGCACCGGGGGAGCAGGCAGGGCAGGGCGCGGCCGCCCCGGCCCTGGTGTGCCGGTGCAACGCGGTCAGCCGCGAGGACATCGAGCAGGCCTGGCTGGACGGTGCGCGCACACGTGAGGGTATCGCCGAGCGCACCCGCGCCACCACCGGCTGCGGGGGTTGCGTGCGCGATGTGAACGCTTTGCTGTCGGGGATGGGGAGCGGCCGCAGCGCCGAACCGGTGGGCTGACCACCCCGGTGCGGGCCGGGACCGCACCGGTCCTGGCCCGGGCGCACACCGACACGAGCCGAGCGCGAAGCCTGCCGGTGGGGATACCGCAGAGGAGCTGACGGAACCTTCCTGGTCTGCCTTCCCCCGGCTGCTGCCGTTGCTGTACGGGGGTGGTGCCAGTGTGGTGCGGGTGCCCCAAACCCCCGCTTGGACCTGTCCGCTGCTTCCAAAACCCTCTGATCCCCGGTGATCTTGCTACCAGGAGCAAGTTCGGCGCCGAACTTGCTCCTGGTAGCAAGATCATCTTCAAACAGAGGACCGAAACAGGCACCCTGCCCCAGACACCACCACTGACCTCGCCACCGCTGTTTCGTTGCCGGGAATGACCGGCCGCGACACGGCCAGGCGTTGGGCGCAGGGCTGGGGCGCTCCCTCCTTCGCCGCCGCTTTTCCCTCCGGGCGCGTGACCGGCCGCGACACGGCCAGGCGTTGGGCGCAGGGCTGGGGCGCTCCCTCCTTCGCCGCCGCTTTTCCCTCCGGGCGCGTGACCGGCCGCGACACGGCCAGGCGTTGGGCGCAGGGCTGGGGCGCTCCCTCCTTCGCCGCCGCTTTTCCCTCCGGGCGCGTGACCGGCCGCGACACGGCCAGGCGTTGGGCGCAGGGCTGGGGCGCTCCCTCCTTCGCCGCCGCTTTTCCCTCCGGGCGCGTGACCGGCCGCGACACGGCCAGGCGTTGGGCGCAGGGCTGGGGCGCTCCCTCCTTCGCCGCCGCTTTTCCCTCCGGGCGCGTGACCGGCCGCGACACGGCCAGGCGTTGGGCGCAGGGCTGGGGCGCTCCCTCCTTCGCCGCCGCTTTTCCCTCCGGGCGCGTGACCGGCCGCGACACGGCCAGGCGTTGGGCGCAGGGCTGGGGCGCTCCCTCCTTCGCCGCCGCTTTTCCCTCCGGGCGCGTGACCGGCCGCGACACGGCCAGGCGTTGGGCGCAGGGCTGGGGCGCTCCCTCCTTCGCCGCCGCTTTTCCCTCCGGGCGCGTGACCGGCCGCGACACGGCCAGGCGTTGGGCGCAGGGCTGGGGCGCTCCCTCCTTCGCCGCCGCTTTTCCCTCCGGGCGCGTGACCGGCCGCGACACGGCCAGGCGTTGGGCGCAGGGCTGGGGAAGGCACCGGCCGGAGGCCGAGGGGTTGGTAGTTGGCCCCTTTCGGGCCCCTTCGGGGCCCGTCCACCACCCCGGACCACTCCTCCCCCGTTTCCCGACAGCCGCCCACCGCCGTCGCAGCGAAGCGGGTCAAGGTGGAAGCGCCCGCAGCGAAGCGAGGACGTACGACCTTGGCGCGCGCAGCGAAGACGGCCACACTTACGCGGCGGGAAACGGGGGAACCCCGCACCCGAACAGAAACCAGAACCGCACACAGCGCAGGAGCTCTGGAGGGGAAGCAGGGGAAGCCGGAAAACTCCTCCCAACGATGCAGGACGGAGCGGAGCCGGTCGGCTCTGGTCGGGGCACCTATCACCCACCAGCTGTCACCTGCTCACCTGTCTTCGGCTGGAACGGGGCGACGTACTCACTCATGCACGTTCGTGTGCGCTCATGTCACCGCGTCCGCGAACAGACAGGGCCCCTTTGTGCGCCTCCGGGGTCAGCCGGTGACCAGGGCCACCACCGCGCAGACCAGAGCCGCCACCGAGGCCAGCGAACGCAGGTGGTTCCACCGCACCCACACCGGCTCGAAGGCGGCGCGCACCGCCGCCGGATCCTGGATCCGTGCCGGAGCGCCAGCCCGCTCCAAGGCGTTGTTGCGGGGCACGTTCACCGCGAAGGTGACCACCACCGTGGCCACCATCAGTACCAGCGCCGCCCCCGACCACACCGTAGAGGCGGACGCTCCGGCCGCGAAGAACAGTGCTGTCGAACCCAGCGCCGCCACCGGAGCACCCACGAACACCAGGGCGAACAAGGGGTTGAGGATGGCGGTGTTCATCCCCCGCATGGCCTCGACCATCGTCCGGTCACCGGCGCGTGCCAGCCCGGGCATCACCGCCATCGAAAAGGCCAGGAACAGCCCCGCGAACAGTCCGGCCAGCACGGCGGCCAACACCGGTACGACCCCGAACACCACCTCCGTCATCGGAACGTGCCCGCCCTTCCTCGGCCGTGCCACCCACGTGGCACCTCATGCATCCCATCGAAGCACCACCGGGGCGCGGGCGCCATGCGCCGAAGTCCGCCGCGCATACGACACCGTCGACGCCCGACCGACGACCCGTTGAACGGCCCGTCCGAAACCGGCCACCAACGAAGCCGATACATAACTCCTCTCCCTCTACCGCGAAGCCCACCGTGCCTATACCGTGACTGCGTGTGCTTCCCCCCACTCGTCGGGCGTGACACGGAACGACGGCAGCTGCACGCGGCAGCGGTTCCAGGCACCATCGTCCTGTTGTCAGGGACGGCCGGAACAGGCAAGACCCGCCTGGTCCAGGAACTGCACGAGGCCACCGACAGCACCGTACTGACCGGACACTGCCCGCCCCGCACCGATCCCTTCCCCTACGCACCCCTCATCGAGGCCCTGCGCCACACCCGGCTCCCGGCCGGGCTCAGCCCGCTGTGCGGCACCCTGGCCCTGCTGATGCCCGAGCACGGCGACCTGCTGCCCCCACCTCCGCCCCCGGGGGACCCGGCCGCCGAACACCACCGCACCTACCGCGCCCTGACCGAGCTCCTGAGCGCCCTGGGACCCACCACCCTGGTCCTGGAGGACGTGCAGTGGATCGACCCGGCCACCCGTGACCTGCTCACCTACCTGACGCCCCGGCTACCCGCCAACCTCACCCTGGTCCTGACCTACCGCGCAGAGGAACTCCCGCGCGCCTTCCCCGTGGCCGCACTGGCCGCCCGCACCCCGCCCGGCACCGAGCACCACGAACTCACCCTGGGCCCCCTGCCACCCGAACACGTCCACTCCCTGGCCCAACGCCTGCTCACCACCGAGGTCTCCCGTGAGGACGCCGAGCACCTGCACGCCTGGACCGGCGGCCTTCCCCTGGCCGTGGTGGAAACCCTGCACCACCTGGCCCAGCTCCCCGACACCCCGGGCAAGCCGGCTGTGCCCGCCACCCCGCCGATCTCCGCACCCCTGCGCGACTGGTTCCTGGACCGCCTGCGCTCGGTGGACCGCAGCACCCGCCGCCTGGTCCGCGCCGCCTGCGTCCTGGACCAGCCCGCCACCGACACCCAGCTGGCCCGCGTGGCCGCCCTGCCCACCGCCCGCGCCGAAAAGGCCCTGGCCCGAGCCCACCGACGCGGCCTGCTGCGCTCCCTGGGCCCGGCCACCCTGGAACCCCACACCCCGCTGCTGCGCCAGATCTGCTACACCTCCCTGCCCCGCGACAAACGCCGCCGGCTGCACCGTGCCGCCCTCCAGGTCCTGGGCGAACAGACCCAACCGCCGCACGCCCGCATGGCCCACCACGCCCGCGAGGCCGGACTGTTGGACGCCTGGACCAACCACGCCGAACTCGCCGCGGACCAGGCCCTGGCCCGCGGCGAGGACACCACCGCCGTCGCCCTGCTGCGCGACGCCCTCACCCGCCGCTCCCTACCCCCGCGCCGCCGCTGCGACCTGGCACTCAAACTCGGCCGGGCCGCCCTGACCGGCATCTCCGCCGAACACACCATCGCCCTGCTGCGCGACGTCCTGGACACCCCCGGCCTGTGCTCGGCCGAACGCGGCGAACTACGCATGGAACTGGGCCTGCTCCTGCTCAACCAGGCCTCCCGCAACCGCTCCGCCCGCGGCGAGCTCGTCCGCGCCGCCGCCGAACTCTCCTCCCGACCCGCCCTGGCCGCCCGCGTCATGTGCGCCCTGGCCGTGCCCCGCTCCACCCCCGACTCAGTGGCCACCCACCGACGCTGGATGGAACAGGCAGTCCAGGCCGCCCAGCGCAGCCAGGACCCCGCGGTGGACCAGACCGTGCGCGTCAACCAGGCCACCCTGCTCGCCCAGATCGGCGACCCCGCCGCCTGGGACGTGGCCCTGCCCCGCCCCGACCACACCCCGCCCCACAGCAACCCCCAGGCCCTGGCCCGGCGCCGCGAGTTCTCCCGCGCCTCACTGAACCTGGCCGACGCCGCCGTCATCCTGGGCCACTACGACCGGGCCGACCGCCACCTGGCCGATGTCACCGGCGCCTGCGACCCCTACATCCGCGAGAGCGCGCGGGTGCTGTACCTGATCCTGGACTGGAACCGCGGCCACTGGTCCGACCTGGCCGAACGCACCGAACACGACCTGCGCTCGGGGCGACTGGCCCACCTGCACTCGGTCACCGCCGAACTCGCCGTGGTGCGCGCCGCCCTGGCCCTGGCCCACGGCGACCCGGCCACCACACGCACCCACCTGGACCGGATCCTGCCCGGCCCCGCCAACCCCGGGCACACCACCACCCACCACAGCCCCACCGACCGTGCCGGACACATCAACCACACCGGCCCTACCGGCACCGCGACCAACCGCATACCCCCCGACCACACGCCTGCCGACCACGCGACCCCTGACTACACCGTGCCCGTGCGCGCCTTCGCCGCCGGACTACTGGCCCGCATGGCCCTGGCCCAAGGCGACGCCAACGCCGCCTGGCAGCGGGTGGAAGGCCTGGTCTCCCTTGTGGCCAGCAAGGGCATCTGGGTCTGGGCCGCCGACCTGGTACCGGGCATCGAGGCCCTCCTGCTGTGCCGAAGACGCGCCGTGGCCCAAGACCTGAGCACCCGCTTCCGCGCCGGACTGCGAGGCACCAGCGCACCGGCCGCCCAGGCCGCCCTCATCCGCCTCGAAGCCGCCCTGGCCCACCACAACGGCCAACACGACCGCGCCCTGCACCTGTACACCGAGGCCGAAGCCGCCTACCGGGACATGCCCCGCCCCTACGACGCCGCCCAGGCCCGCGAGGCCTCCGCCCACACCCACCTGGCCGCCGCCAACGGCCAGGGCCCCGGGCTGGGGGTGACCGCACTCCAGGCCGCCCTGGAGCAGTACACCGAACTCGGCGCGACCTGGGACGCCGCCCGCGTGCGCCGCCTGCTGCGCGAGCACGGCGTCAACCCGCCCCCGGCCAGAACCGGGGGTTCGGGCAACGAGCGCCTCTCACCCCGCGAGAACGAGATCACCGCCCTGGCCGGGCGCGGACACACCAACCGCGAGATCGCCGCACTCCTGCACCTGTCCCCGCGCACCGTGGAGACCCACGTGGCCAACGCCCTGGCCAAACTCGGCCTGCGCTCACGCCGCGACCTGACCCCGCCCACCGAGCGCTGAAAACGGCCCAGAACCCGCACGCACCCTTGAGCCCCAGCGCACCCTCGGCCCCTGGACCACCCTCTGCGGCACTACGTAGTCGCCACCCGCGGGCCGAACTACGTAGTGACTACGTATTGCCTGGCTCCACCGAGCGACACATCATGACTCTCGGGTGGCCACCCTTCCACAATCCCCCGTAGTCCCCCGCTACAGAAGGGTCCCCGCACACATGCGCAAGTTCGGTGCAGTGATCGCCGCCGCGGCCTTACTGCCGATCCTGGCCGTAAGCCCCGCCGCAGCCGACCCCGACCTCCCCTCCTTCCTCAACACCGCCGACCCCGCCGAGCGCACCTACATCGTCGTCCTGGACGAGAGCGCCGACCCCGAAACCGTCGCCGAACGCCACGGAGACGACCCCCTGGGCGTGTACGAGCACGCCCTGACCGGCTACGCCGCGGACATGACCGCCGCTGACGCCGCCGAACTGCTCCAAGACAGCGACGTGGCCTACGTCCAGGAGGACCAGGTCGTCGAAGCCTTCGACCAGGACATCCCCAACGGCATCGCCCGGGTCTTCGCCCCCGACAACCCCAACCTCCAGATCGACGGCCAAGAGAACTACGTCCCCGACGTGGCCATCGCCGTCCTAGACACCGGGGTCGACGGCAACCACCCCGACCTGAACGTAGTGGACTCGGTCAACTGCACCAGCGGCACCTGTGTGCCCAACAGCGCCACCGACGGCAACGGCCACGGCACGCACGTCGCCGGCAGCGCCGCCGCCATCGACAACGACCTGGGCGTGGTGGGTGTGGCCCCCGGCGCCGACGTGTGGAACGTGCAGGTCCTGACCGCAGGAGGCAGCGGCACCCTCGCCGGAATCGCCGCGGGCGTGGACTACGTCACCGCCAACGCCGGCCAGATCGGCGTGGCCAACATGAGCCTGGGCTGCCAGGGCTGCACCGACCAGGCCCTGACCCAGGCCATCACCAACTCCGTCGCCGAGGGCGTCGCCTACGCCGTGGCCGCGGGCAACAGCGCACGCGACGCGGCCAACTTCTTCCCGGCCAACCACCCCGACGTGCTCACCGTCTCCTCCATGGCCGACTCCGACGGCGCCCCCGGCGGTATCGGCGGCCCGCTCACCTGCCGCGCCGACCAGGACGACACCCTGTCCACGTTCTCCAACTTCGGCGCCACCATCGACATCGCCGCCCCCGGCTCCTGCATCACCTCCACCATGCCCGGCGGCGGGTACGGCACCATGAGCGGCACGTCCATGGCCGCCCCGCACGCGGCCGGCGGCCTGGCCCTGCTCGCGGTCGGCGACGCCAAGCCCACCGACCGCGCCGGTGTCCTGGCCATCTACGACACCCTGACCAGCGCAGGCAACTACGACTGGAACGACACCTCCGGCGACGGCATCCACGAGCCCCTGCTCGACGTGGGCGACCCCGACGTCTTCCCCGCCGACGGTGAGACCACCCCGCCCCAGGGCCCGGTCGCCTCACTCGCCCACTCCTGCGACGACACCACCCTGACCTGCTCCTTCGACGGCTCCGGCAGCGCCGGTGAGGTCACCGACTGGGCCTGGGAGTTCGGCGACGGCAACGGTGACACCGGCACCACCACCGAGCACACCTACGCCACCGAAGGCGACTACACCGTCACCCTGACCGTCACCGACGACGAGGGCCGCACCGACTCCGCCCAGGCCGAGATCTCCGTGGGCGCCCCCGACCACGTCGCGCCCACCGCCGACTTCAGCGGCTACTGCTACTCGTTCTTCTACTTCTGCGAGGTGGACGCCTCCGGCTCCAGCGCCGGGGACGCCCCCATCACCTCCTACCGGTGGGACTTCGGTGACGGCGGTACCGCCAGCGGCTCCAGTGCCTGGCACTTCTACTCCGGACCGGGCACCTACACCATCACCCTGACCGTCACCGACGAGACCGGCGCGACCGGCTCGCTCAGCAAGACCGTCAGGCTGTAGCACCACCCGCAGATAGCCACCACCACACATCCCCAGCGGCCCCCGCCCGACCCCCTCGGCGCGGGGGCCGCACCCCTGCCACCGGTAAACTCCCCGAACCAGCCGGCCACGCCAGGCGTCTGAGCCGCTGACGAACCATCCCGGCACCCCAGCCGGAGCACGGCACCACCACGAGGGAGTCCCCCGACCATGTCCCAACGAGCCCTTGGCGTGACCAGCGCGGTCCTCGCGCTGAGCATGGCCCTCAGCTCCTGCGGCCTCATCCGCGACCTGACCTCCGCAGAGGGCGAGGAGGAGAGCCCCACGGGAGAGAACGTGGAGGAGGTCTCCGCCGAGGACATCGAACTCCCCTTCGTACGCACGGGCCGCATGTTCGTCGAGGGCGGCAACGACGTCGCCGTCGAGATGACCATCGACACCCTCGAGCACAACGGCGAATACCTGATGCTCGACCTCAGCCTCAACATCCTGGAGTTCATCACCGGCGAGGAACTCAAGTTCGCCAGCGCGCCCCTGCGCCTGGTCGACCCCGTCTCCGGCGAGGTACTGGAACCCATCACCAGCGAAGAGCACGGCGAGCCCTACGGCACCTACTTCATCGAGGGCAGCGACCTGGGCCCCATCCACGAGACCCTGCCCCAGCCCATCCGCCGGTACTTCCCCGCCCCCAGCGAGGACGTGGAGTTCCTGACCCTGACCGGCGCCACCGCGGGCCACGTGCCCGGCATCCCGGTCAGCTACGTCGACGAGTTCACCCCGTTGCCCGAACCCGACATCCACGACTACATCGACCCCGAAACCTGGGTGATCATCCGGGACCTGCCCGAGGACGAGATCGTCTACCCCGAGACCCCGCCGGAGCCGGGCTTGGAGACCGACGGGTTCGTCATGTCCATGGAGAGCTTCGTGGACAGCCCCACCGCCTCCACCACCCGCGCGGGCGACGAGGAGATCATCGCCCTGCACGCGGACAACATGTTCGAGTTCGACGAGTCCGACCCCACCGACGAAGCCGTGGACACCATCCAGGAGGCGGCCCAGTCCATGCGGGAGAACCTCGGCGAGGGCACCGAGATCACCATCATCGGCCACACCGACGGCAAGGGCGCGGACGACTACAACCAGGACCTGTCCCAAGAGCGCGCCGAGGCCGTACGCGATCTGCTGGAGGAGGAGCTGGGCGCGGACTTCACCCTGACCACCGAGGGCCGGGGCAGCGACGAACCGGTCGCCGAGGAGGGCAGGAACGACGACGAGGAGGCCCGCGCCCGCAACCGCCGCGTGGAGTTCCAGTACGAGGTCCCCATGGCCGACACCGACTCCGAGGAGGGCGACTCGGGCCTGGACGCGGCCAAGCGCCACGTGGGGCCGCCCGCGCCCTACTTCGAGGAACTGGACCCGTTCACCACGGTCACCCATGAGGACCTGGACCTGAACGTCTACCCGATGGTGCGCGACGGCGCCTACCTGTTCCAGATGGTGGGCTTCCAGAACTCCACCCTGTCCGACCTCGAAGCCGACCTGGAGGGCGACGAGGCCTCCCTGCCCGGCAGCCCCCAGCAGTACACCGAGGGCACCATGGGCGGTTTCCGCCTGGAGGAGCCGGGCAACGGCCTGATCCGCTACGTGATCCGCATCCGCGACGGCGAAGGCGAGTACGAGGACTTCGCCGACGAGATCTTCACCCTCTCCCCGGGCGAGGAGTACCTGGCGCTGTCGGTCTTCCCCGCCCCCGGCCCGGAGGTTGAGGAGATGACCCTGTACGCGGGTGCCTTCGGCGAGATCCCCGGGGTCCCCGTCCAGTAGCTCCCACAGCTCCCGTCCGGTAGAGCCAACACGCGGCAGAACAAGGGCGGCGCCCCTTCCCCTGCGGGGGAGCGGGCGCCGCCTTCGTCTCGCGCCGGAGCGGTGTCGGGCAGCAGGTCAGCGCCTCGGGGGCAGGAGGGGAGGCGCCGCCACCGGCCAGGCCTCGGGCAGGCCCCGCTCACACACTGCGCACTCGGCGCGGCGGCGCACCGCGTAGGCCGCGGTCGCCACCGCCAGGGCCGCACCCCACAGCGGCATCGCGCCGAAGGCCACCGCGTGCGAACCCATTCCGGGTTCGACCCCGCCCAGCTGCCAGAACTGCACCAGAACGCTGCGCCCCATCCCCACCAGGGCCATCGCCACCAGCGTCGCGGGCAGCACGGCCAAGGTCACCGGCACCCGGCGACCGGACAGCCCCACCATCCACCGGGGAAAGCGCACACCCCACCCCTGGACCAGACCCAGCATGAGCACGGCGCCCAGCACACCGGCCGCCCCCAGTCCCAGCCCGATCATCATCGCGGTCGGGTCCGAGGAGACCGCGGCGAAAGCCTCCTCCGCCATCCCCATGGAGTATCCGAACAGCCACGGCAACCGCAGTGCCGGGTAGAACAGGGCCAGGGCGAAGGCACCGCCCACCGCGATCCTGCCCGTGCGCAGCGCCCGCCCCCGCAGCGCGCGTTCGGTGTCGGGGGTCCAGGCTGTGGTGCGTCCGCACCGTGCGCATCCGTCGAGTCGCCGCCTGCGGTGGGTCAGCGACGCCCACGCCCAGATCCCCGCTCCCGCGGTGAAGTACAGCGTCTGGAGCAGGGGCGCGGACAGGGTCAGGGCGACGTAGTCCACCCCCAGGGCCGGTTCGACCCACACCAGCACCGGCATGGCCAGGCCGTAACCCAACCACACCAGCAGGGTGGAATCGATATAGGCCAGCAGCAGTACGGCGAACACGGTCCAGGCCGACACCTCCAGCAGGCGCGGCGCGCGAGAGCGCGGCAGGAGCAGGGCGATCACCACTCCCAGGGCGCCCACCAGGAAGGTGGCTGAGGCAGCCACCCCCAGGTGGTCAGTGGTGAGCAGGGCCCCGAAGGCGCTGGCCTCGGACAGCCCCGGGGGTACCACCCCGGTCAGCCAGCCCAACGCCATGCCCAGGGCCGCGGCCGACCAGGCCAGCGCGGCCCCGTAGGGCAGGGACGAGGCGGGCGGGTGACGGGTACCGGGGGAGTGGTCGCGGGGAGCGGGACGCGGGTCGGAACCCGCCGCTCCAGTACCAGCAGCGGCGGTAGCGGACTGTCCAGCAGCTGGAGTGGAACCGGTCGGGTCGGTACTGCGCGGGGCGGACATGAGTGGCTCCTTCACGGGTGGGCGAACCTTCACCTCCACCCTGGTTCCGGAGACCGCCGGGTACCTCCCCAACAGGGGTGGTTCGGCCCCCTCGGCCTCCCCCGCAAGGGGGAACCGGGCCCGCCCCGAGTCCTCCGGGCACACGAAAGGGACCGGCGCCCGCACACGGTGCAAGGCCGGTCCCTGAGTCGGTTCCCGGGTCTGCCAGACTCGCTGGTCATCCCCTGGGCGGTCAGGCCTTCTGGGCGTAGGCCTTCTCCAGGGCCGCGGTGAAGACCTCGAGCGGTTGGGCCCCCGAGACACCGAAGGCCCGGTCCATCACGAAGAACGGCACCCCGGTGGCGCCCAGCTGCTGGGCGGTGCGGATGTCGCTTTGGACCTCGGCGGTGTAGGCGTCACCGGTCAGGACGGTGCGGGCCTCCTCGGTGTCCAGGCCGATCTCCTCGGCCAGCTCCACCAGGGTGTCCACGTCGTCCAGGACGCGGGCCTGCACCAGCTGGGCGCGCATCAGGCGCTCATGGGCCTGGTCGCCCAGCCCCTTTTCCTTGGCCAGGTGGGTGAGCCGGTGGGCGTCGAAGGTGTTGACCATGACGGCGTTCTCGAACTCGTAGTGCAGCCCCTCCTGCGCCGCCACCTGCTTGACCTGGTCGGTCATCTGCCTGACCTGGTCGGGGGTGGCGTTCATCTTCTTGGCCAGGGAGTCATAAACCGGCTCGCGAACCCCCCGGGGGAAGGTGGGGTCGAGCTGGAAGCTGCGCCAGACGAGTTCAACCTCGTCGGCGTGCTCGAAGCTCGCCAGGGCCTTCTCCAGACGCCGCTTGCCGATGTAGCACCACGGGCACACGATGTCGGACCACACTTCGATCTGCACTGCCGTTCCCCTCACAAGCAGATTCCGTCCGAGCACGCGGGTGCGCCCTCGGATCCCAACGCCACCAGGCCCCTGACCGCGGGCAGGGACTCCTGGCCCCCGCTCGCCTCAGGACCGCCCTCAGGTGCGGGCACCGTCCGCGGTTCCGCATCCCGCGCTCTGTCCGGCTCCGAGCCGCTCACGCTCACCACCGACCCTTACATACATATTGTGCGTAACCCTATTATCAGTGAGTATGTAGGTAGGAAAGGCCCGCCACAAGGAGGAACTTTCATGTCCGCAACGAACACCCATGTTCCCCTGACCGAACGCAAGCTCACCGAGAACCCCCAGGACTGCCCGGTCCGCGAGGTCCTGGACCGGGTCGGGGACAAGTGGAGCGTGCTCATCATCGTCATGCTCGGCCAGCGCACCCACCGCTACAGCGAGCTGGACCGCGCCATCGACGGCATCAGCCAGCGCATGCTCACCCTGACCCTGCGCGCCCTGGTCCGGGACGGCCTGGTCGAGCGCACCGTGCACGCCAGCGTCCCGCCGCGAGTGGACTACACGCTGACCGGACTCGGGCACACCCTGCTGGAGCCGCTCACCGCCCTGGACCGCTGGGCCAACGACCACCGCGACGACATCCGCGCCGCCCGGGAACGCCACGACCGCCCCGAACAGGGCTGAGCCCGCCCCGGACACACAGCGCGCCCACGGCGACCACGGCACGACCCCCGGTGCAACACCGGAGGCCGTGTTCCTACTCCCGCCCACCACTGAGCCCGAATCCGGGTGAGGGCTTTACTGCTCCTGGGGGCGGTGGCGGGCGGCGGCACGCTCCTTGGCCAGGCACAGCAGCTCACGTACACGCCCCGAGGTCCGCGGGCCCGGGTTGAGCACCGCCAGCCACCCTTGAGCGGCGTAGGCCGGGTGCGGCAGGAGACGGTCCGGCTCGGTGAAGTCGAAGCCCTCACGGTGCTCGGCGTGCGCCGCCGGAGTGTGGCCCACCACCTCCTCGAACAGGGCGCGGCCCACCGCGATGTTGACCCGGAACACCCCGGGCCGATCAAGGTCGGAGTCGCTGTCGAAATCCGGGTAGTCCTTGGTCACCAGGGTCGCGAACGGGGTGAAGCCACCGCGCTCACGCGCCCGCCCGTCAGGGTCGTACAGGAAGAAGGAGTCGCCCCAGGCGATCTCGGGCGCCCCGCTCTCCCGGCTCGCGGTCATCACGTCCACCTGGCCCAGCCCGGCCACGAAGTGGATGATCTCGTCCTCGGTCATCACGCCCCCTCGAAGCATTCGGGTGTCCGTCCCGCTCACCCCTGCTTCAAGTGTGTCATTGAACTGCTTTGTGAGACTTCATCCGAGAAGATCCCCGTGGGTGCGCTTTCTCGAACAGCAACCCTCAAATCCCACCCGAGCACTCAACCAACGACCCCAGGAACACCAGGGCCACCACCGCGACCCGTTCCACACCCGGGGCCAGGCCCCGGCCCTGCCGAACACCCCACCCGGGCCGCCGAACCCACCGCCTGAGGGCACAAGGTTGGACAACACACATCCAAACCTGCGCCAAGGATGCGTGTCCTGGTCATCGGGCCGTGCGACACTCACCGCATGGCCGCACCATACCCAGGCCCCTACGGGCCACCACCCCAAGTAGACCCTCGTGAACTGCGCCCCTCCCGTGTCTGGTTCTGGGTGGGCGGCGCACTCATCCCGCTCTCGATCATCCTGGGCATCGTGCTGTTCGTGGTGCTACTGCTGCGGGGCCTGGCCCTGCCCGAGTTCGACGCACGCACCCAGGGCACCCAAAGCACGACCTTCACGGTCAACGCCCAGGAACACCCCGAGTCGGGGTGGCTGCTGTACAGCTCACCCCCGAACGTGGACCACACCGCGTGCGCTCTGACCGGCCCCGACGACCAGACCCTGACCTTCGCCTACCCCACCTTCAACCACGAGACGGAAGGACAGGACGGTGCCTGGGCGATGGTCGGTATGGCCGACCTGACCGAACCGGGCGAGTACACCCTGACCTGTCAGGCCCCCGACAGCGTCCGCTTCGGAATCGCCTACGCGGGCGACACCACCGGCAACATCGCCACCGGTGTGCTCGGAGCTCTGGGCTCCCTGCTGTTCATCCCGTTCCTGGGTGTGGTGAGCGGCATCATCCTGATCATCGTCACGGCGGTACGCCGGAGCCGTCACCGCCAACAGCTCACCAACGAACGCACCACCCAGGGCCCGCCGCCCGGTCAGTACCCCGGCCCCTACCCCGGCCCGTACCCGGGCCAACAGCAGCCACCCCCGCCGGGCGGCTACCCGGGCCAACCGCCCCACCCACCGCAGGACGGCCCGCCCTCGGGCCCGCAGGGCCCGGCATCACCACCGAGGCCCGGCCCTCAGCACACCTGACCGGCACGAGCACCTGACCCTCGGCGCCCGCACGCACCAGGCGCGGGCGCCGAGGCACATCATCAGGGGGCGGCGGCCAGCGCCCAGCCGGGCAGTGCCTCGGTGCGCCCGGACCACTCCCGGGGGATCGCCCCCTCGGGCAGGCCCGCCCCCAGGATGCCCGCCACGATCGCGCAGGTGGTGTCCATGTCCCCGCCCGGGGCCACCGTGGCCCACAACGCCGCGGCCAGCCCCGACCGGTACCGGGCCGCCGCCCACAACGCGAAGGGCACCGTGTCCAGGGCGCTGACCCCAGACCCGTTGCCCAGCTCCGCGGCCACCCCCAGCGGGTTGGAAGTGATCAGCAAAGCCCGGGCATCACGCACCGCCTCACGCACCCGCCCCTGGGGCAGGTACTCCACCACCCGGTCCAGGAACGATCCGGCGCCCATCGTCTCCCG
This sequence comes from Nocardiopsis valliformis DSM 45023, assembly GCF_000340985.1. Taxonomy (NCBI): domain Bacteria; kingdom Bacillati; phylum Actinomycetota; class Actinomycetes; order Streptosporangiales; family Nocardiopsidaceae; genus Nocardiopsis; species Nocardiopsis valliformis. Next base: position 26,598 of record NZ_ANAZ01000008.1, on the reverse strand, counting down.
CCGCGCCACCAAGGCCGCGGCCACCGCCACCGCGACGGCGCCGTCCACCGCCTCAGGATGGGTGTGAGTGACGCGCGCGCTCACAGCGGCCTGCTCCACCACCTCGTCCAGGTCCTCGGCGTACCAGGCACCCAACGGAGCCACCCGCATCGCCGCCCCGTTACCGAAGGAGCCCGACCCCTCGAACAGCTCCGAGGCCAACGACCGCCAGTCACCACCCCCACGCACCAGCCGCAGCATCCGACCGGTCGCGGGTCCGTACCCGCGGTCGAAGTCGTGGTGGCGGGCGAAGGAGGCCGCCAGGCGATCGGGGTCCACGGCCCCGCCGCGCACGACCTCGGCATAGACCGACGCCGCCATCTCGGTGTCCTCGGTCCACTGCCACGGGCCGGGCGGCAGCTCCCGCCCGGTCAGGAAAGGGCGGTTGTCAGGGACGAAGAACTGGGAGCCGAAGGCATCACCCACGGCCAGAGCGGACAGGGAGGCAAGAGCGCGCACCGGGCGCGCGATGTCGATGGTGTGCATATCGCCTCCCATCCTGGACAACCCGACCCCGACTGTCCATGCCCCCAGGCCCCGCCTGCGAGCACCCTCCCAGCCCTCCACCCACCCTCACCACCACCCTCTTGGCCCCTCGACACCACAGACCGGGCACCCACTCCACGCCATCCCCCACCGATCACGCGTTTTTCACCTGCGGTGACAGCACAACGAAACATCCCCGACACCTACCCCCAACTCACGGGTAACACCCTGCCGGTTACCTGAAAAGCGTCCGACCCCGCAGCCCGCAGGAGGAGCCGCCCCATGGAAGAACTCGTCGTCATCGGCAACGGCATGGTCGGCCACCGGCTCGTCGAGGCCCTCCGCGACCGCGACACCGCCCACCACTGGCACATCACCGTGGTGGGCGAGGAACCCCGCACCGCCTACGACCGCGTCGCCCTGTCCACCTACCTCGACGGCGCCAGCGCCCAGGACCTGTCCCTGGGCGACCTACGCGGCCCCGGCGTGGACGTGCACGTGTCCGAACAGGCCACCGCCATCGACCGCGCCGCGCGCACCGTCACCACCGCCTCCGGCCGCGTCCTGCCCTACGACCGCCTGGTCCTGGCCACCGGATCCACCCCCTTCGTGCCCCCCATCCCCGGCCACGACCTGCCCGGCTGCCACGTCTACCGCACCATCGAGGACCTGGACGACCTGACCGCCGACGCCGAGAACGCCAAAACCGGCGTGGTCATCGGCGGCGGCCTCCTCGGCCTCGAAGCGGCCAACGCCCTGCGCCTGCTGGGTGTGAGCGCACACGTCGTCGAACTCGCACCCCACCTGATGCCCGCCCAGATCGACCAGGGCGCCGGAGCCCTACTCCAGAACCTGGTCACCGACCTGGGCGTGAGCGTGCACACCGGCACCGCCTCCACCGCCGTCCAAGCAGGCCCCGACGGACGCGCCGCCCGCCTGGCCCTGGCCGACGGCAACCACCTGGACGCCGACATGGTCGTCTTCTCCGTGGGCATCCGCCCCCGCGACAACCTGGCCCGCGACGCCGGACTCACCGTGGGCGAACGCGGCGGCATCGTCATCGACGACACCTGCACCACCAACGACACCCACATCCACGCCATCGGCGAAGCCGCCCACCACCGCGGCACCGTCTACGGACTCATCGCCCCCGGCAACGCCATGGCCGAAGTCCTAGCCGACCGCCTGGTCGGCGGAGCCGCCACCTTCACCGGCGCCGACACCTCCACCAAACTCAAACTCCTGGGCGTGGACGTGGCCAGCTTCGGCGACGCCCACGGCAACACCCCCGGCGCCCTGGACGTGGTCGTCAACGACGCCGCCAGCGGCCGCTACGCCAAACTCGTACTCTCCGACGACGCCACCACCCTGCTCGGCGGCATCCTGGTCGGCGACGCCTCCGCCTACGCCACCCTGCGCCCCCTGGTCGGCTCACCCCTGCCCGGCGACCCCCTGGCCCTGATCACCCCCGACGGCGAAGGGCTCAGCGCCGACGCCCTGCCCGACTCCGCGCAGATCTGCTCGTGCAACGCCGTCACCAAGGGCGAAGTCAGCGAGGCCATCGCCTGCGGCGCCCACGACGTGGCCGAACTCAAGTCCTGCACCCGGGCCGGCACCAGCTGCGGCTCGTGCGTGCCCATGCTCAAGCAGATCCTCACCCAGGCCGGCATCACCCAGTCCAAGGCCCTGTGCGAACACTTCACCCAGTCGCGCACCGAACTGCTGGAGATCATCCGCGCCACCGGCACCACGACCTTCTCCGCACTCATCGACGCACACGGCACCGGGCACGGCTGCGACATCTGCAAGCCCGCAGTCGCCTCAATCCTGGCCTCCCTGGGCGGCGGCCACATCCTGGACGGCGAAACCGCCACCCTGCAGGACACCAACGACCGCTACCTCGCCAACCTGCAGCGCAACGGCACCTACTCGGTGGTGCCGCGCATCCCCGGCGGCGAGATCACCCCCGACAAACTCATCGTGATCGGCGAGGTCGCCCGCGACTTCGACCTCTACACCAAGATCACCGGCGGCCAGCGCATCGACCTGTTCGGCGCCCGCCTGGAACAACTGCCCGCCATCTGGACCCGCCTGGTCGAGGCCGGGTTCGAATCCGGCCACGCCTACGGAAAGTCCCTGCGCACCGTGAAGTCGTGCGTGGGCACCACCTGGTGCCGCTACGGCGTCCAGGACTCCGTCGGACTGGCCATCCGCCTGGAGGAGCGCTACCGGGGCCTGCGCTCACCCCACAAACTCAAGTCCGCCGTCTCCGGGTGCGCCCGCGAATGCGCCGAGGCCCGCGGCAAGGACTTCGGCATCATCGCCACCGAGACCGGCTGGAACCTCTACGTGGGCGGCAACGGCGGCTTCACCCCCCGCCACGCCCAGCTGCTCGCCGGCGACCTGGACGAGGACACCCTCATCCGCTACATCGACCGCTTCCTCATGTTCTACATCCGCACCGCCGACCGCCTCCAGCGCACCGCCCCCTGGATCGAGGCCATGGAGGGCGGCCTGGACCACCTGCGCGAGGTCGTGGTCAACGACAGCCTGGGCATCGCCCAGGAGCTGGAGGAGGCCATGGCCCAGCACGTGGACTCCTACACCGACGAATGGGCGGCCGTGCTGAACGACCCCGACAAGCTCGCCCGCTTCGAGTCCTTCACCAACGCCCCCACCACCCCCGACCCCACCATCAGCTTCACCACCACCCGCGACCAGCCCGTGCCCGGCGCACCCACCCCACTGGGCATGCCCACCCCCCGCACCAGCAAGGAGAGCACCCGATGAGCGTCCTCACCCACACCACCACCCAGGAGCCGAGCGAAACCACCACCGGCTGGGTCCACGCCTGCCCCAAGCACCGCCTCGAACCCGGCATCGGCCTGGCCGTCCTACTACCCGACGGCCACCAGGTCGCCCTCTTCACCACCCGCGACCACCACCTGTACGCCGTGGACAACCTCGACCCGCACACCGGCGCCACCGTCATCTCCCGCGGCATCGTCGGCGACCGCGCCGGAGAACCCACCGTGGCCTCACCCATGCTCAAGCACGTGTTCTCCCTGACCACCGGCCAGAGCCTGGACACCCCCGACGTGCGCCTGAACACCTGGCCGGTACGCGTGGACGGCGAGAACGTACAGATCGCCACCACCCCGCACCCCACCCAGAACGCCTCCGACCCCGCCCAGAGCACCACACGCGCCGAACAGGGGACCCCATGACCACTGCCGTGCCCGCCTCACCGCCCACCGGCGAGGCCACCACCGCACCCCTGGCCGGGTTCACCGTCGCCGTCACCGCCGCCCGCCGCGCCGAGGAACTCACCGCCCTGCTCCACCGCAAGGGCGCCCAGGTCATCGCCGCACCCGCCCTGCGCATCGTCCCCTTGAGCGACGACCAACGCCTGGCCTCGGTCTCCGAACAACTCACCCGCACCCCCGCCGACGTCGTCGTGGCCACCACCGGCATCGGCTTCCGCGGCTGGGTCGAGGCCTGCGAAACCTGGGGCATGGCCGAACCCCTCCTGACCAGCATGAAATCCTCACGCCTGCTCGCCCGCGGCCCCAAAGCCAAAGGCGCCATCCGCGCCGCCGGACTCACCGAGGAATGGTCCCCGCCCTCCGAATCCTCCGCTGAAGTCCTGGACTACCTCCTCGAACGCGGCGTCCAAGGCCTGCGCGTGGCCATCCAACTCCACGGCGAACCCCTGCCCGACTTCACCGCCGCCCTACGCCTGGCCGGAGCCGAAGTCATCGAGGTCCCCGTCTACCGCTGGACCCAACCCGAACAAACCGCACCCCTGGACCGCCTCATCGAGGCCGTCACCACCGGAGCAGTGGACGCCGTCACCTTCACCAGCGCCCCAGCCGCCGCCGGACTCCTCGCCCGCGCCCACACCACCGGCCAACAACACGCCCTCATCGGCGCCCTGCGCGGCCACGTCCTCTGCCTGTGCGTGGGACCGGTCACCGCACGACCCCTCATGGCCCACGACATCCCCACCGTGTGGCCCGAACGCGCCCGCATCGGCGCCCAGGTCCGCAAACTCACCGAAGAACTCCCCGCACGCTTCCCCACCCTCAACGTCGCCGGACACCGCCTACGCCTGCGCGGCCACGCCGTCCTGGTCGACGGCACCGTCCACACCCTCTCGCCCACCCTGATGCGCCTGATCCGCGCCCTGGCCCACCGCCCCGGCCAGGTCCGCGACCGCGCCCACCTGCTCACCTGCCTGGGCGAGGACGCCGACGCCCACGCCGTCGAAACGGCCGTGGCCCGCCTGCGCACCGCCCTGGGCGACCCCAAGATCATCCAAACGGTCGTCAAACGCGGCTACCGCCTGGCCCTGGACACCCACCCATGCTGAACCCCACCCTGCTGCTGGTCCTGCACGGCACCCGCTCACCCCGCGGCACCGCCATCGCCCACTCCCTGGCCCTGCGCGTGGCCGAGGTGACCCACCGCCCCACCCGCCTGGCCTTCGCCGACGTCACCCACCCCAACGTCACCGAGGTCGCCGCCCAAACCCCGGGCCCCTTGGTCGTGGTGCCCGCCTTCCTGGCCTCGGGCTACCACGTGCGCACCGACATCCCCGACCAACTCCTCCAGGCGGGCCGCACCGACGCCGTCATCACCCCGGCCCTGGGCGACCACCCCGCCCTGCCGGCCACCGCCCTACGCCGCCTCACCCAGGCCGGGTACCAGCGTGGCGACGCCCTGATCCTGGCGTGCGCGGGCACCTCCGACCCCCACGCCCAGGCCGAACTCGACCAGGCCGCCCAGCGCCTGTCCCAACGCACGGGCGGGCCCGTCCACCTGGCCTACGCAGCCACCAGCACCCCCACCGTGGCCGACAGGGTCGCCGAACTGCGCGCGGCGGGCCACCGGCGGGTGAGCGTGGCCACCTGGCTGCTGGCCCCGGGCCTGTTCCACGACCGACTCAAGGAATCGGGCGCCGATGTGGTCGCCGCGCCCCTGTGCCCGGACCGGGCCGTGGCCCACGCGGTGGCCGACCGCTACCTGCGCGCCGCTGTTCCCCAGCCCGCCCACCCCTGAGCGCGGCCTCACCGGGTGCGTGTATCCGCTGCGGGTCACCACCCCCGAAGGGGAAAGGGTTGCGCAGGCCCATCAAGCCCGTAGGGCGTCAGAGCGGACCTACCTTCGGCTGAGCGAGCTATCGGCCAGTCAGGATTTCCGGGATCCCGAGATCCCGACAAAGCCAGATGTGCGTGAGTCTGCACGGGCAGGACTCGTCGCAAAGCCTTCGGGGTAGGGCGCTGTCTGCTTCAGCGCCAAGGCGTGGGGCTTGGCCCAGGGCACTCCCATGCCGGAAGCCCGCGGCGGGGGAGCAGCGGGCTTCGGTGGGTCCGGCTGGGCGAGTGGTGCCTGTCATGAACCGCGGGTCCAGGGCTGGGGGAGCGGGTTGCCCGCGCGCATCCAGGTGTGGAGGGCCTCGAAGGCGTGGTCGGCGGCGCGCAGGGCCTGGGCGACCTGGTCGGGGTCCTCCGGTCGGTGGCGCAGCACGGAGGAGAGTTCGTCGAAGAGCAGGTCGGCCTGCTCCTGGCAGGTGGGTGCCTGGGCGGCGTGGTCGTGGGTGTTCACCAATGGTCTCCTTCGGGTGGAAGCGGTGTGTGGGCTAGGGGAGCCGGTCCAGGAGCTCACGGGCGAGCTGTCGGGCCAGGCCTTCCTCGTGGCCTCGGCGCGCGACGATCGCGGAGGATTCGGGTTGGCCGCAGACAGCTCGCGTCCAGCCGTCGTCCGTCAGGCGCACACTGACCGCCCGATAGCCGAACTCCACCGTCACCGAACCGGGAGTGCTGCCCTCTCGTGGGGCCAGCCCTCGCCGTCGCAGTGCGGAGAGCAACGCACAGAGTTCGATTTCGGAGGTGTCGGTCCCGGGTTGTATGGGCGATGGCATAACTACTCCAGACTGGCCGTGTGCTGGAACTCCAGTGTCATGTTCCGGAAGTCGCAGGTGAAGTGCTGCGTACATGTACCGTCACGCAATGCACAGGACTGGAATCTGTTGGAATCCCTGCGCCTGTCCAGTCAGGTGTGCTGTCATGACTGTCATGCCCCTCGAAAAGGAGATCGCTGTCCGCTACGGCGGTGAGCTGCGCGGCCTTCGGGAAGCCGCAGGACTCACCCAGACCGCACTCGCCCACGCTGCGAATACGAGTAAAAGCACCATTTCAGCAGTTGAGCGGGGTATCACCGTTCCCACCCCAGTGCTCCGAGAGGCCTTCGACCGAGAGTTGGGCAAGGGGCATCTGGCCCGGATCTGGGAAGAGCTGACCGGCGATGGCCGTGAGGCATGGAAGCGGGAAGTCGCCGAGCTGATTGATGCGGCCAGTGCCGTCTACGAGTACCTGGTGCTCGTGTGGCCAGCCCATCTCCAGACGGAGGCGTACGCACACGCCCTCATCAGATATGGCGCCCAGTGGCTATCGGCAGATGAGGTCGGTTCTCGAGCTCGGGACAGAGCGATGCGCGCGCAGCGGCTCACGGATACAGAGCACCCGCGGCTGTGGTTGGTCGCTGACGAAGCACTTCTGTACCGGCGCTACGGCGGGTCGGAAACCACGCGCGAACAGCTGTCGCTTGTCACTGGGTTGGTGGAGAGTGGCAGGGTCACCTTGCAACTGATCCCCATGGACACACCCCCACACCCCGGGACCTCTGGTCCCTTTAAGCTGATCACCACGAAGTCTCTCCCGGATGTCATGTTTGCCGAAAGCGCTCGTGAGGGCCAGCTCGTCACCAACACCACGGAGACAGCGAACTGGCGGATGCAGTTCGCCGCCCTGCAGAGCGCGGCGATGGGGCCTGAAGCCACCTTGACGAGGCTGAAGGCGGAGCTTAGGAAGTTGGACGATGAGTAAATCCACCTGGCACAAGAGCACCTACTCCGACGGTGGGGCCAACTGTGTGGAGGCTCGGCAGGGCGCTGCTGGTGCGGATGTCCGGGACACCCAGAACCGTGATGCCGGGCATCTGAGCTTCGCTTCGCAGGAGTGGGCGGCTCTGCTCGGCGGGGTGCGTTCCCAAGCCCGTTGACCTCAGATCCCCCGGCGGCCCTTCGTTTTGACGGAGGGCCTTTTTGTGAGAAAAGGAAGCTTTCGCAAAACGGGCCAAGTGGGGCGAGTTTCGCGTTTTGGGTTTGCGGGTTGTTCTTCGGATCTCTCGCGTGTGCGGATTTGAGAGAAAACCCTGCGAACTCTTGTTCGCCTCGCTAGGTTGGACCACAACAAGAAAAAACCCGACCCGGTGCTGACAACACCTGGTCGGGTTGTGGCCGACGCCTGCACAAACAGGTTTGTCGACTCTGCCACCTCCCTGAACCAACCAGGAAGGCGACTCGTCATGGAGTCTAACGCCTCGGCCCTCTCCAGCGCAGCCCAAACCCCGAATCCGATCGGGTTTTCTCCGGCCCGCAAGCGTCCCCAGGGTGCGTTCAAGGGGATCGGGTTCATCCTGGCGATCTGGGTCCAGGAGATCTTCATCCAGGGCCTGGTTCCCTCGCTGCGCTCGCTGGCGGCGCTGATGGCCATCGCCAAGGCGGTCGACGCCGATGGCCGGTGGTGCTTCTTCTTGCTGGAGAACCTGGCTCAACGCTGCGGCAAGCTGAGCGTCAGCAGTCTCAAGCGCGGCATCGATGATTTGGTCGAGGCGGGTATCGTTCGCAAGCTCACGCGCTCGGAGACCATCGATTTCTTCGCCGAGGACATCAAGCGCGGCCGCTCTGTCTATCAGCTGCCGTGTGTGCTGGAGCTTCTCGTCCCGGCCGAGGACTACCCCGAGTTGGTGCTCGAAGACATCAACGCCTGCCGCACCAAGCTGGGGGAGGAGCCTCTCAATGCGCACAATAGGCCCTCGTTGAAGCGCACCAGCACCCCAGCTCATATTGGTCGGGCCCCCAGTTCAGATTGGTCTACAGACTCTTTCCCTGGGGACTTTTCTCATACCGAGGTGGATAATTCCGTCCGTGGCACCTCAAGCACAGGAGAGCAAAACCGACAAAAGCCCAGGGGTGGCCTCTTCGGGATTATTGATCGAATCCCCAACATATTTCTGGCCAACCCGGTGGCGGACCGGGAGCAGTTGGCGCTGGCGGTGGAGAAACTCCTGCGCCAGGGGCTGGGCGAAGCCGAGGTGCGGTCACTGCTGTGGGGGAGGGAGCGGTTGCGGCGTCCCTTCCCGGCGCTGATGCGGCGGCTGTGCGACATGAGCGCCGCGCATCGCTACCTCAACGGCACTCTGGGCCGAGGCATCCACGGATCAAGCCTGCCCACCCCGTCATGGCCGGTGCCGGGTGAGGACTCTCCAGATACCCAGCCCAAGCAGTTCCCGGTGGACGACCAGGGCAAGGCCACCGGCACCTGCCCCGAGCACAAGAACACGCGCAACGTCCCGGGTGGCACCTGCTCGATCTGCGGTCGACGCTGCCGTTCGGAGCCCGGCCAGCTCCTGCCCGAACCCGTAGCGGAACTCAACGCCCCACCCCAGGACGCGTTGCTGCCACAGCCCCCGCAAGTCGCTCTGCCCGAGGATCCCTCTTTGGACCCGCAGACGTTGGTGCAGATGGCTGCCTCCCTGAACGGCACGGGGCGCACCCCTGCCGAGGAGCCGGTCCTCAAGGGCGGCCTGTGGCTTCCCGCCGGCTCGAAGCCGGCACCCAACGCCCGACCCCTGGCTGCCTGGGCCCGGGAGCGGATCAAGCAGGCCCCCAAGCCCACCACCCCCGACGCCCCCTCAGGAGAGCCAGTTATCCACAGCCCTGCCCGCCCACCGTGGCGGCACGGGCGAGTTTTGGTGTCTTCTTGATATCGGGGGAAGCTCCGTTTGCGCCCACCTCAGCATGCCTCCAAGCGCCCCCGCCAGCCCGGTGGCCGGGTGGAAATCAGGTGTACACACCCGTTTGAGGGCAACGGACACAGGAACATGGTCGACAGATCCGCCTTCGGCCGGGGCCTGGGCGCTCACCTGCTGGCCTGGGTCGAGAGCAAGGCCAGCGCCCACCACCACACCTCGGTGCGCCTGGACTGCGTGTCCACCAACCACCGCCTGCGCGCCTACGACGAACAACGCCGCTACCACCCGCGCGGGCAGGTCACTTTCGGCCCGGATTCCACCTGGCACCCGGTCACCCGATACGAGAAACCCTTGCCGTAGGGGACCCAGCGGGCCGGTGGACACTGCCCGTACCCCAGCACGTGGGGTTCCTGTCCTGCCCAGAGTGCCAGAGCGCTTGACCGAAGGGGCGTGACGGGCGAGCGGTGCCCGCTGAGACCGCCGAGTGCACATGTATGGCCACAATCGGCAACAATCAGCCATCAGCGGGCAAAATCCACCTCTGTTGGGAAGACCACCGGTGGGCCCGGCCCGGCCCCGCTCCGGTCGGCCCCGTCCCCACCCGGTCTCACCCCCTTCATAGAGGACAGCCGTGCTCTCAGCACCCACCCCCTCGCGCCCTGTCGAAGAGCCCACCCACGACCGCGCCGTCGGCGCCCTGCTGGGTGTGGTGGCCGCCGCCGCCCTGGTCGGCGCCCCCACCGCTCTGGCCCGCCGCTTCACCGCCGCCGCCCTCGCACCGGCCGCCCCCAGTCGGCACGCTCGGGGCGAAGCCGCACTGCTGGCCGCCCTGACCCACACCGCTCTCACCACCACCCCTGCCAGCGCCCCGACGACCAACGCGGCCGCCACCGCGCCCCCTACCCCGGCCCACGATCCCGCTGCCGGTGTGAGCGATCCGGTGCACCGTGCCTGGGTGCGGGTGCTGGGCTCGCTGGTGGCGACCGGGGCTGCGCCCACCACCGAACCCGAGCTGGAGCACACCACCAACGACGACCCCCTGGGCGCCTCCTGGCAGGCCCTGACCCGCACCCCCGAACCCGCGCACGATCCCGCCCAGAGCTCTTTCGCCTGCGCGCACCTGGTGGAGGCCGTCTGGTCGGGCTACCACGCCTGCGGTGACCTGGCCGCGATGTACACCGGAGCCCTGGCCGGGGCACGGTGGGGGTACTCGGCCCTGCCCCTGCAGGCCCTGCGCAGGCTCAGCGAACACACCGACCCCCACGCGCTGACCAGCACCGCCCTGGTCGCGTTGCAGGGCCCCCATCCCGACCGGTGGCCCCAGCGACCCATCCGGGAGCGGCCCGAGCAGCGACTGCCGCCCTTCGCCGTACCCCACCCGTTGGACCCCCAGGTGCTGCTCGGAAACCTGGACTACCTGCGCACCCACCCGGCCAGTGTGGACGCGGCCGTCTCGCTGTGCCGTACCCACCCCAGCGACGCACCCCACCTGGCCGGACCGGACTGGGTTCGGGTGTGGCTGCACGACACCCCCGGCAAGAACTCCAACCTGCACTTCACCCTGGACGAGGCCGCCGCGGCGGTGGCGGGTCTGCGTGCGGAGGGCAAGCGGGTGCTGCTGCACTGCTGGGCGGGCGCCTCGCGCACCCCGGCCGTGGCCGCCCGCTATGCCAGCGCCGCCCTGGGAGCGCCGCCCCTGGCCAGCATGAGCACGCTCATCCACGCCATGGGCGGGCATCTGGACAACCCCACCCTGTCCAGGGCGGTGGCCGAGCTCAGCGGTCTGGAACTCCCCGATCCGCAGGCGGCCCTGTTCCCCCAAGGGCTTCCCCCGCGCCGCCCTGAGCTGCGCAAAGTCAAGGTCAGCGGGTGACAAGTTACACAAAGCGGCACTTTCCGGTACCGTTACTGTCGCGTTACCCCTAGGCTCTGCGCTCAGACCCCGTGCGATGCCATCGGCGGTCCCATCTCCGGCGCGCCCGGCCCCACCCTTCTCACGGGGCCCGCACCACCTGGCGCACCACGCCCTGCCCGGCACAACACCGGGAGGCCACCGCCACGCCCCTGTTCCCGTTCAAAGGACTGTGCTGTGGGCAAACACGAGCCCCAGATCCCACCCGCTGACGGCCCCCAGGCCCAGTACGAAGGCGACCACGAGGCCCAGTACGCAGCCGAGTACGAAGCGGCCACCGAGGCCGCTCACGCCGTGGGCCCGCGCCAGGCCGCGGCGCGCTCACGCTCGCGCAAAAAGCGCGCCCTGGTCGTGGCCTCGGCCGCCACTTTGACCCTGGTCGTGGGCGGCACCGCGGCAGCGGCCGTCATCGTCTCGGGCGGCGACCCGCACAGCGCCACCAGCGCCGCCGGGATCCCGCAGGCCCAGACCCAGACCCTGAGCGTGGAGGACATCGAGGAGGCCCCCGAGCCGACCGAGGACGCCGAGGAGCGTTCCCAGGCCGCGGCTCCCCAGGCGCTGACCGCCTCGGGCTCGGGCATCCGCGAGGAACCCGAAGAACCCGAGGAAGAGGAAGAGCCCGAATCCGAGGCCCCCTCCAGCGGCTCGGCCGCCTCCGAGGGCACCGGCCAGGGCGGCACCTGTGAGGCCTCCTTCTACGGCGACGGCTTCCACGGCGCCACCACCGCCAACGGCGAAACCTTCGACACTTACGGCATGACGGCCGCGCACAAAACGCTGCCTTTCAACACCATGGTCAAGGTGACCAACCCCAACAACGGCAAGTCGGTGACGGTACGCATCAACGACCGCGGCCCCTTCATCGCCGGTCGTTGCCTGGACCTGTCCACCGCTGCCTTCGACGAGATCATCGGCACCGGCGCCGGTGTGGGCACCGTCGCCTGGGAGGTCGTGGGCTAGCCACCCGCACACGACGTACCCGCACGCGCCCCAGGCCACCCGGCCCGGGGCGCGTCGTCGTCTCCTCCACATGTCACCACCACCCTGTCCACGGACGGCACACCGCCGGGTGTCCCACCCGCTGTTCCACGAGGCACCGCCAACCCCCTCCGCGGGCATGCCCACCCACACACACCCCGCCTGGCGCCTGCACCCCGGCCCCACCTGCACCGACCGGCCACCTTCGCCCGCACGGCCCGCGTAGAATCCACCCCCAAGGCCACACCCGCACCCCACACCGCCCCTACCCACCCGCGTGTGTGAGCCCCCGCACGTCACCCAGGCGTGGCACAATCCCCACCCATCACCACCGCCACAGGCCAAGCAGCCTCTGCGGCCACCACAACACCAAGGGGAGTCGGGCGTTGTTCCGCACCACCACCGGCTGGGTCGTCTCGCCCACCGACCTCGTCGACACACTGGAGTGCGACCACCGCAGCGCCCTCAAGAGCGCCCTGGCCGCGAACCTGACCGGAGCACCCCGCCCCGAGAAGGTCGACGAACTGGTCGCCCACCACGGCGACCTGCACGAAAAGGCCGAACTCCAACGCCTCACCGCCCTGTTCGGTGACGACCTGATCCGCGTCGAGGAACCCCGACCCGACGACCACTCCCTGGCCCGCGCCGCACACGAGACCGCCCAGGCCATGAACGCCGGCGCCCCCGTCATCTACCAGGCCTCCTTCCACCACCCCCTCACCGACGGTGTGGCCTTCCACGGGCGCGCCGACTTCCTCATCCGCTCCGATGTGGACCCCGCCACCGGTACCCCCCGCCCCCCAGCCCCCACCCCCTTCACCTACGAACCCTGGGACACCAAACTCGCCCGCCGCCCCGGCCCCTCCGCGGTGGTTCAGCTGGCCGCCTACGCCCAGGCCGTGGCCGTCCTGCACGGGCGCACCCCCGAGCACATGCACCTGCTCACCGGCGACCAACACACCCACACCCTGCCCACCGCCGAGTTCACCCCCATCCTGACCACCATCACCGACCGCCTGCTGGCCCACCTGGCGACCGAACCAGCACTGCCCACCCCCACCTGGGGCCAACCCCGCCCCGCCTGCGAGGGCTGCGGCTACAACACCTGGTGCTCCCAGGGACGCACCGCCGCCCGCCACCTGTCCCTGGTCGCAGGGCTGCGCACCGACCAGGCCGCCAAACTCACCGACGCCGGCCTGACCACCATCGACGCCCTGGCCTGCGCCCCCGACCAGGCCCGCCCCGCCACCCTGCCGCGCCGCTCCTTCGACCAGCTACGCGCCCAGGCCGCCCTGCAGGTACGCCAGGACACCACCCGCACCCCCGCCAACCCCCAGGGCACCGTCACCGCCGAGGTGTTCGCCCCCGACGGGCTGGCCACCCTGCCCACCCCCAGCCCGGGCGATGTCTTCTTCGACATGGAGGGCTACCCCTACCACTCCCGCCAGGGCGAGCGCGGCCTGGAGTACTTGTTCGGCGCCACCACCGAGGACGAGAGCGGCCGCGAAACCTTCCACGCCTTCTGGGCCCACGACCGCGCCCAGGAGAAAAAGGCCCTGGAGGACTTCGTCGACTTCGCCACCGCACGCATCGACGCCGACGAGAACGCGCACATCTACCACTACGCCTCCTACGAGGTGGACCGGCTCAAGCACCTGAGCTCGGAGTTCAACACCCGAGAGGAACAGGTCGACCGGCTGCTGCGGGAGAACCGCCTCATCGACCTGTTCACCGTGGTCAAGAAGAGCCTGCGCGTGTCCCAGCGCTCCTACTCCATCAAGTACCTGGAGCCGCTCTACCTGGACACCTCACGCCAGGGCGGGGTGACCACCGCCGCCTCCAGCATCGACGCCTACGCCGCCTACCTGGCCGCCCGCGAGGCCGACGACATCCGGGCCGCCGCCCAGGTGCTGGCCGACATCGCCGACTACAACCGCGACGACTGCCACTCCACCGCACGCCTGCGCGACTGGTTGGAGGACAGGCGCACCGAGCAGGGCATCACCGACCGGCCCCTGATCCAGTTCGAACTCTCCGAGGAGGAGGCCGAGCGGGCCCAAAGGCGCGCGGAGAAGGCCGCCCGCCACGCCGCCCTGACCCAGCCCCTGCTGGACCAGGTCCCCCAAGACCCGGCCCAGCGCGCCCCCCAGGACCACCCCCGGGCCGCGCTGGCCGCCCTGGTCGGCTACTACCAGCGCGAGAACACCCCGCCCTGGCGCGAACACTTCCAACGCCAGAGCGCACCCCTGACCGACCTGGAGACCGACAGCAACTGCGCGGTGCCCTGGCAGGTCCACGTGGGCGAGTGGGAAGAGCCCACCGGCCGACGCAAAAACGCCCGCCGCGAGGTGGCCATGCGCCTGGACCGCGCCCACCCCAACCCCTTCACCCTGGGCGAGAGCGTGCACCTGCTCCACCCCGGAGCGCCGGGGCAGGGGGCCACCACCCGCCCCGCCAAGGTCACCAAGGCCGAACCCGACTCCCTGACCCTGCTGGAGACCGCCGCCCCCGAGGACGTCTCCTCCCGCGCCCCCGTCGCGGTGCTGCCCGGCTCACCGGTGGACCCCAAACCCAAGGACGGCGCCCTGGAAACGGTCGCCCACACCGCCGTGGCCGAGCTGCCCACCTGGCCCCACCATCCGGGCCTTGACGCCCTACGCCGCATCCCGCCCCGCCTGAACCCGCCCGGCCCGCTCCCCGAAGCCGTCGAAGGCGACCTGATCAGCGCCGCCATCAGCGCCGTGGACCGCCTGGACCACTCCTACCTGGCCGTCCAAGGCCCACCCGGAGCCGGGAAAACCTACCTGGCCGCCCAGCTCATCACCCACCTGATCAAGGAAGGACGCAGCGTGGGCGTGTGCTCCACCGGCCACAAGGCCGTGGAGAACGTCATGGCCGCCGCCCTGCGCGCCGCCCAGGAGCAGGGCCTGAACGTGGCCGCCGCCAAACGCCCCCGCGGAGGCAAGAAGGACCCCGACGCCCCCTGGTACCAGCCCTCCAGCCAACAGGTCCTGGCCAACTGGCGCACCAAGAACGCCGCCCAGGGACAGCCCGTACTGATCGGCGGCACCGCCTGGGGCATGTCCGGCGCCGACACCATCGCCGACCCCCTGGACGTGATGATCATCGACGAGGCCGGACAGTTCGCCCTGGCCGACACCCTGGCCGTGTCCGCCTCAGCCCACAACCTCGTCCTGCTCGGCGACCCCCAACAACTACCCCAGGTCGTCCAGGGCGTGCACTCCGAGGGCGCCGACGCCTCGGCCCTGCAACACCTGATGGGCGAAGCAGCCATCATCGACCCCGCCCTGGGCTACTTCCTGGACCAGACCCGGCGCATGCACCCTGCAGTGTGCGCCCCGGTCTCGGCCCTGTCCTACCAGGGACGCCTCCAAGCCCACCCCTGCACCGCCCACCGCACGCTCTCCACCCTGTCCCCGGGCGTGTACACCAGCCCCGTCCACCACAGCGGCCGCACCACCCACAGCCCCGAAGAGGTCGAGCAGGTGGTGGCCGCCGCCCGCCGCCTGGTCACCGAACACCTCACCACCGACCCCGAACAGGGCCCGCGCCCGCTGACCGGCCAAGACATCTTGGTGGTGGCCCCCTACAACCTGCAGGTGCGCACCCTGCGCCAGGCCCTGGCCCACGCCCAGCAGGACACTCCCGCCCTGGAGGGGGTGCGGGTGGGCACCGTGGACAAATTCCAGGGCCAGGAAGCCGCCGCCGTCATCTGCTCCATGACCACCTCCAACGCCGCCGAGACCAGCCGCGGCCCCTCCTTCGTCCTGGACCGCAACCGCCTCAACGTCGCCCTCTCCCGCGCCCAACTCCTGGCCCTGGTGGTGCACTCACCCGACCTGCTCACCACCGCCCCGCGCACCATCGACGAACTCCGCCTGCTGGCCTCCTTCACCGGGCTGGTCAGCTCCGCCCGGCCCTGGCCCGACCACTGACCCGACCACGAGGAACCACGCCTGGCCCACCCCCTCCCAGGGTTTCGGACACCTTCCAGGTGGAGTACGTTTTAGGGAGCACCAAACGCCCGACCGCGAGCGCCCAGGCGCCTTTCGCGAGCGGGCTGTGCCCTGCCCCGCAAGGCCCGCCCCGCACCCGATGAGCGGGGCCCGGCCGCCCTGGCCCGCCACCCGTTCTCGAAAGGCACCACGGCCCCCGTGTCTGAACGTCCCTCCCCGCCCGGCGGTGGCCGCAACACCCGCCACCCCACCGGTATCCGTGTCGTCGTCGCCATCCTGGCCCTGTTCGCCCTGGTCCTGGGCCCCCTCGGTTACCTGATGGGGATCGATGCCGACTCCCATGCCGGCTCGGCCGCTGAATGGTTCACCCTGGCCTTCGGCGCTGCCGTGGGCATCCCCTTCCTGGCCGCGGCCGTGGCCACCGTGGCGGGCGACCGCAAGGCCGCCCTGTGGGCGTTGGCCCTGCTGATCTGGCCCGTGGTGTTCGTGGTGGTCATCCACCTGTCCGGGCTGGCCGGGTAGGCTCCCGGGCGTGTCACCCAAGAAACGCAACCGCCGCAAACCCCAGCAGGGGACCCCAAAGCCCGCTCCGGGCGCCGAGCACCAGAGCGGCCCCCCGGACACGGGCCGCCTCGAACCCGGGCAGACACCGAAGAAACGGCCGGTGAGCCGCACCCCCATCGCCCTCACCGAACCGGCCGACCGGCGCCTCACCGCGCTGTGGGTGATCCTGTGGGTGCTGTGGGCCCTGGGGAGCCCGCTGGCACTGGCCGCCCTGCTCTTCACCGCGCTCAACGCCTTCGAGATGGTCGCCGACCCGGCCATCATGGAGCCGGGCGCGATGATCGACCCGGCCCTGCTCGCCGAACAGCAGGCCGAGGCCGTGCGCGCCATCGGCACCGCCCTGGTCTGGTTCCTGATCATGGCCTGGCTCGTCCCGGCCGTGGGCGCCGTCACCGCCGCCGTGCTGCGCCGCAAGATGGCCGCGATCGCCTTCACCGTGGCCCTGGCCCTGTCGGTGGGGCTGCTGCTCCTGGTGGTCCCACCCGTGGAACTGTGGGAAGCGCTCAGCGCCCACCTGTTCGGTACCGTCGCACCCGCCCCAGGCTGATCCGGCCGCTCCGACCGCAGCCGCGGCACGGAACCAACACCGCACCAGCCCCACACCGAATACCGGCACAGAGCCGCACCCGCACAGCACCTGGCCCCTTGAGGCCGCACCAGAGCCCACCCGAGTACGCCCCGCCCGCCCCGCCTGCCACTCGCGGGCGCGGGCACCGGTCACAATGGAACCCGTGGACACCACCGACCCCGCCGACCCCGCCGCGCCCCGGGCCCAGCTCGCCCTGCCCGCACCCGTACGCGCCCGCCTGGAGCACCTGGATCACAGCGTGCTCGTCGATACCCGCGCCCTGGCCAGGGTCCGCGAACGCTTCGACACCGAACAGGCCCAGACCCTGGGCCGCTTCCTGACCAACGCCCAGTCACCGGCGACCCTGCGCGCCTACCGCGCCGACTGGACCTCCTTCAGCGCCTGGTGCCTGAGCGAGGAACGCACCTCCCTTCCAGCCGATGCGGTGGACGTGGCCGTCTACCTGGCTGCCTGCGCCGAACAGCGCACCGAGGACGGCGCCCGCTGGGCCCTGTCCCCGGCCACCCTCAAACGCCGGGCGGCGGCGATCGCCGCGGTCCACGGCGCCCACGGCCTGGACTCGCCCACCCGCGCCGAGGTGGTGCGCATGACCCTGCGCGGCATCGCGCGCACCCGCAAGGCACGCCCGCACCGCAAGGCCCCTGTGGTGCTCAGCACACTGGAGAGGCTGCTGGCGGTGCGCCCGGCCGAGGGGCATCCCGGGGGAGTGGCCCGCAGACGCGACGCCCTGCTGCTGCTGACCGGGTTCGCCGGGGCGCTGCGCCGCTCGGAACTGGCGGGGCTGAGCTTCGACGACCTGGAGCTGCGGATCGACCCTGACTCCGGAGCACCTACCCTGGTGGTCTCACTGTGGGCCACCAAGACCGACCAGGAGGGGCGGGCCAACCACAGGGTGGCCCTGCCACGCGGCCGCCACCGCGCCACCTGCCCGGTGTGCGCCCTGGCCGACTGGTCACAGCTGGTGGTGGTGCACCGCGACGGGGGAGCGGGAGCGGTGCGCGAGTGGTTGCAGAACCTGCCCGCACCCGAGGCTGCACCCGCGCACTCCTGCCAAAGCCTGGGGCGCCTGGAACTGTCCGATGGAACCGAACGCCCCCTGCTACCGGGGGTGGACCGGCACGGACGCCTGGCCGAGCGCCCCATGTCCGCCAAGGCCGTGGGGGACCTGGTCAAACGCTACGCACAGCGGGCCGGGCTGGACCCCAAGGACTTCGGCGGGCACTCGCTGCGCGCCGGTTTCGCCACCCAGGCCGCCCTGGGCGGGGCCACCGACCGCGAGATCATGCGCCAGGGCAGATGGACCAACGCCCAAACCGTCCACGACTACATCCGCACCGCCAACCCCCTGGAGGACAACGCGGTCACCCGACTGGGGCTGTGAGACCCCGCCAGGGGAGGTGATCCGGCAACTCACCGGCAACCACCCCATCTCGAATCACCAACAAACACACCAGTAACACCCGATATAGCCAGTTAAAGTGCGATCCTTCCCTGATGAGACATTAGGTTGGTTGCGTGAGAAAGGGGACGGACCCATGGTCGACGAGTTTCGCGCGGCTTTCCAAGAACTGATCGACGCCTCCGTCGCCACGGACCCCCAACAGTTCCCACCAGCCGTCCACAAGGTCTACCTCCTGGCCTCCCAGATCCCCGCCTCCGAACGGGAACTGGCCCTGGAAGCCCTCACCCCCCTGCTCTCCGGAGACCACGCCGCCCCCGGCATCATCGCCGACTTGTCCGTGGTCGCCGGCGCCCTGGTCGAAATGGGCACCGACCCCGGCCCCGCCGGCGTCGAAATCCTGCACCGCCTACGCACCATGGGCAAGGGCGCCATCGTCTTCGTCCGCGCCTGGGAGCGCACCGGCGGCGGCACCCCACCCGACCCCGACGCCGTCACCGCCGACGCCGAAGCGCGCGTGGCCGCCGACCTGGGCCCCGACGCCCCAGCCGCCACCATGTGCTGGTGGACCATCCGCCGCCACGGCCTGGCCGCCCGCACCATGCTCAGCGAATCCAGCGTGCGCGCCCACATCCGCCGCGACCCCTCCCTGCACGCCGAACTCGTGGCCATCGCCAACCAGCTCAGCGACCTGCTCACCGAGTTCGACGAGGTCCGCGCCCTGCTACGCATGGCCGAGGCCACCTCGGCCCTGGTCATGGACCGCGCCTCCACCCGCGCCTTCCGGGTGCTCTTCGACGGCATCGGCGACAACTTCCAGCTGCACACCCTGCTGGCCGACGCCCTCATCGGCCCCGGCGGCCAGGGACTGAGCGGCGAGGCACCCGACCCGCGCTGGACCGCCTCCTTCCGCGACGGCCCCGTGGACCCCACCGCCCAAACCGTGTGGGGCTGGTGGAACATGGTCGCCCACGACGGCTCCTGGGTGTGGAACGAGGGTGTGCCCGCCGAGATCCCCACCGTCGACGGCGAACACGTCCTGGTCCTGGACGAACAGCCCTACCCCCGCTCCTGGAACGCCGGCCGGCGCCACATGCACGTGCGCGGCTGGCTGGAAGTGGAATCCGAACTCAGTCGCGAGGAAGCCGAGCTGTGGTGGAAGCGGGTGGCCCCGGCCGAGCCCGCCATCCCCGACCCCGAGGACCACACGCCCCTGCCCGAACCGGTGGTGCTCCAGACCCCCGGACCGGCCCCCGACGCCCAGCGCGTGCGCGGCTTCGTACCCGAGGCCAAGGCCCAGGCCGCACAGGACCCGCAGAGCGAGAGCGAGGCGACCGGCCCGGCACCGGCAGCCGCACCCAACCCCTTCAGCCCTGATGCGGTCAGCTCCGCTACGGCCGGTTCCGTCCAGGCCAGCGCTGAGGACCAGGCGCCGCTCCAGACTCCACAACCCCCGCTCGAGCCGCCTGCGGCCGAGCAGACCCCCGAGCCCGAAAGGGCCGAGGACGCCCAACTCCAGCCCGAGCCCGACATCGCGGTGCCTGCCCCGGTTACCACCGGCCCCGAGTTCACCTTCGAGGACCGCGCCCGACCCCAGAACCCCTTCGAAGCCGCTGACGACACCGGTGGACAGCCAGTCGACGGACTGACCGCCCAGATCCCCGTGGTGGCCGATACCGAACCGGACCCTGACACCGAAGAGGCCGAGGAGCCCGAAGGGCCCAAGGGTCCCGCCCTCGAGGGCCCCGGCGCCCACGAGGCAGCCCCCCAGGCCACACCCGCCACCAACCCGAACACGACCTCCACCGGGCTGCCGCGGATGCCGCGCGGGGTCTCCCAAAGCTCGGCCTGGGGCCCCACCTGGCGCTGAGCCCAACACCACGGGCACCCGCACCTCACACGCAAGGGGCCCGGGAGCGAACGCGCTCCCGGGCCCCTTGCCCGTGGGGCAAGATCAGTGATCATCCTCCAGCCGGTGACGCGGCTCGTGGTGGGCCGGAACCGGCTCAGCCCGGGTGGAGCTGCGGGGACGAGCCCCACCCTCATCGTCCTCGTCGTAGAGGCCGTCGAAGTAGTCCTCCTCCGTGAGCCCCTCCTCCTCGCGAACCCAACGGGTGCCCACGAACAAGGGGGCCAACAGCACCAGCGTCAGGGGCACGAACACACCCAGGGGCAACAGCGTCAGGGCGCCCTCCGTCCCAGGCAGGACCGGCAACCGCTCCAACAGGTGCATGCGCACCAGAGCAGTCGCACTCGCCCCGCCCAGAACCAGCGCGGCGGAAAAGGGCAGCATCGGGGTCATCCGCGGCGGAACCGCGACCAGGGCCACCAGCAGGCCCACGCCCACCAGGCCAGCCAGCGCCACCGGGCCGCTGCCCTGCAGGACACTCATACCAGCCGCGTGCAGGCCCCGCAGGTGAGCGAACGCCCAGCCGGTCACCAGTAGCAGCATCGGACCCAGGATCAGGCCCGACAGGAAGCCGACAACATGTCGCACGGGGGTGCTCCTCTCAGGGGTTGCGCAGAACCATAGCGACAAAAACCAAGATCAGCACCATAAGCCCCATGTCAGCCATCCCGGACACCAGTGCGCGGCACGCCCGCACCGCCCACCACACAAGCCCCCTGACCCGCACTAGGCTGCCCAACGTGAGCCAACCAGAACACGACCCCGAGATCATCGAACTCGCCACCCGCCTGTTCGGCCACGCCCGCGCCGGCCACGCCCTGGAACTGGCCCCCTACCTCCAGGCAGGACTGCCCGCCAACCTGACCAACGACCACGGCGACACCCTGCTGATGCTGGCCTCCTACCACGGCCACCTGCCCGTGGTGGAACTGTTGCTGGAGCACGGCGCCGACCCCGACCAGCTCAACGACCGCGGCCAGTCACCCCTGGCCGGGGCGGTCTTCAAGGGCGAGGACGAGATCGTCCGGGCCCTGGTGCGAGCAGGCGCCAACCCCGACACAGGCACCCCCTCGGCGCGCGCGAGCGCCCGAATGTTCGACCAGCAAGGGCTGTTGGAGCTGTTCGACAACGGCGTGCCCGCCGCGCGTGCGCGCCGCGACCCTGAACCGGGCTCCTGAAAAGTCACCGGACTCGCGTTGAACGCACCGTGGCGCCGCCCCCGGGTGGGGGACGGCGCCACGGGTGTCCGTCAGGGCTCTGGGAGGTGTTTCCTCACCTGGCTGTGGGAGCCCCTGGAGGGGGACCGGCCCCGCTGGGTGGGGCCGGGGTGTTGCTCTAGCGGTCGGGGGAGTGCCCGGCCCCCTCGCCCTCCGAACCGCTGCTGTGGCCACCGCCGGCGGCCGGGGCAGCCACGGCTGCCGCCTTGGCACCAGTTCCGGCGATGCGGTCCAGTTCCTCAGGGGTGGCCCGACCCTCCACACCCAGCACATGGCGGCTGGGCTTGGTGGGTCCGAACAGGCGGCGTGCCTCGTAGGCCAGCACCGCGATCACGATGGAGGCGATGGTCGCCCACAGGGCCTGGCGGTGTTCGGGCAGGGTGGCCATGGCCAGGAAGATCGCCGCCAGCCCCAGCAGAGTGGCCCAGGTCAAGTAGGGGAAGCCCCACATACGCAGGGTGATCCGCTCGGGGGCGTTGCGGCGCACCCGAGCGCCCACCACCAGCTGCGAGGCGCAGATGGTCAAGAACAGCACCAGCAGGATCGCGCCGATGGAGGCGACCAGGAACGGGAAGACCTGGCCAGGGAAGAGGTAGTCGGCGACCACCGCGGCATAGCCGACCACGGTGCCCAGCAAGATGGCGCGCACCGGCACCCCACGCCGGTTGGTGCCCTTGAGCACGCGGGGGGCGTCGCCCTGACGGGTGAGCATGAACAGCATCCGCGAGGAGGTGTACATGGCGGCGTTGAGCACGCTCAGCACCGCGATCAGGACCACGATCTCCATGATCAGTGCGGCGCCGGGAATACCCACGGTCTCCATGACCACCACGAAGGGGCTGCGGTTGAGCTCGGTGGAGTTCCACGGCACGACCATGACCACGACCAGGATGGAGGCGACGTAGAACAGGCCGATGCGCCACAGGACGTTGGTGATGGCCGAGGCCACCCCGCGCTCGGGTTCGGCGCTCTCACCGGCGGCGATGGTGATGATCTCCACGCCACCGAAGGCGAACAGGACCACCACGGTGGCGCCCAGGACCGCGACCCAGCCGTTGGGGGCGAACCCGCCCAGCTCCCACAGGTTGGTGACCGTGGAGCCATCGGAACCGGTCCACAGGCCGAAGGCGTACAGGCCGCCCACCAGGAGGAAGGCCACGATGGTGGCGACCTTGATCAGGGAGAACAGGGATTCGGTTTCAGCGAAGACCTTGACCGAGATCAGGTTGGCCACGGTCATGGTCAGGAGCACGATCAATGCCAGGGCCCAGCCGGGCACGTCCACCCACTGGCTCAGGATGGCGGCTCCAGCCACCGACTCCGCGGCCACCAGGACCGCGTACATCCACCAGTAGACCCAGCCGATGGTGAACCCGGCCCGGGGCCCGAACGCCAGGCGGGCGTAGTCGGAGAAGGAACCTCCGGCCGGAACCGACACGACCATCTCGCCCAGAGCCCGCAGGGTCAAGAAGACCAGGGCTCCGGCCAACGCGTAGGACAGAACCGCCGCGGGTCCCGCGGTCTGGATCACCGCGCCTGAGCCGATGAACAGCCCGGCGCCCACCGATCCGCCGATCGCGATCAGTGCCATGTGTCGGCGGCGTAGCGAGTGTGCCAGCCCCGACCCGTTGTCTGTTGGGGTCGTCTCTTCGGACGACGTTTCACTGCGTGTCACGGGCCCCACCATAGGACGAAAGGTTCATCACATTTTTCACTAGCCCCAGAAAAAAGCCCATGAACCTACGAATGCGAGCTAGGTCATCTTCTTCACCCAGGGGTCAAAACCACCATCGCAACCCCAAGTGTGTGTCGCGCCTGATGCAACACCACACCACCCCCACCCCATCCCCAAGGTGACCAAACCCATCCCACGCCACGCCCTCCCACCCCAGAGGGAGGCGCACACCCACCCGCCCGTGCCACGATCCACCCATGCGCCACCTCACCACCCCCCTGACCAGAACACTCCACCCCCTGGTCAGCGCCCACACCTACCAACGCTGGGCCTACCTGATCATCGGCGGCGCACTCCTGATGCCCTACCTCATGGCCGCCCTGGTCCTGAGCACCCTGCTCACCAGCCCCAACCCCACCGCAGCCCAAGCCACCACCGACCCCAACCCCACCCTCTGGGCCCTGACCCTGCTCATCGGCACCACCCTGCTCACCGCCACCGCCCTGCTCACCGCCACCCGCACCGGCCAACTCCACCTAGCCCGCGCCCTCCTCACCCCCCTGGACCCCACCCCCACCACCAGCCGATGGCGCACCACCGCCTGGCTCCACCTCCACCTGACCCTGGGCATGGCCACCTGCCTGGCCACCATGGTCGCCCTCACCGAAGCCGCCCTGTTAGCCATCGCACCCCTGACCCCCCAACCCCACCCCATCGCCCAGGGCCCCTTCACCCTCTTCGGCTACGGCCACCTCACACACCCCCTGTGGGGCCCACCCCTAGCCCTGACCTGGGTCCTAGCCCTGATCTACACCATCGCCCTCACCGGCCACCTGCTCGCCAAAGCAGCACCCCACCTACTCGGACCCACCCCCACCGACCGCCTGACCGCCGCCCACACCCACGCCCACCGCCTGGCCGAACGCAACCGCCTGGCCCGCGAACTCCACGACTCCCTGGGCCACGCCCTGTCCGTGGTCACCCTCCAAGCCGCCACCGCCGCCCGCCTGATCGACACCAACCCCGACTTCGCCCGCCAGGCCCTGACCCACATCGC
The DNA here is from genome assembly GCF_000340985.1 of Nocardiopsis valliformis DSM 45023. Classification (NCBI taxonomy): domain Bacteria; kingdom Bacillati; phylum Actinomycetota; class Actinomycetes; order Streptosporangiales; family Nocardiopsidaceae; genus Nocardiopsis; species Nocardiopsis valliformis. Next base: position 1,979 of record NZ_ANAZ01000008.1, on the reverse strand, counting down.
CGACACCGCACGCACCGCCACCGCCGACCTCGACCACGCCCTGGGACTCCTACGCCAGGACACCCCCACCCCCACCGCACCCCCACCCGACCTGGGCGCCCTCCCCCACCTGACCCAGCCCACCCAACACACCGGCACCGACCTGACCTGCCACATCCACGGCCAAGTCACCCAAGTACCCGCCCTGCTCTCACGCGAGACCTACCGCATCGCCCAAGAAGCCCTCACCAACGCCCTACGCCACGCACCCCACCAACCCCTCACCCTCACCCTGCACACCACCCCCGGCCAACTCACCCTCACCATCACCAACCCCCTCCCACCCCACACCACCAAAACCCACCGGCGCCACCGCACCGGCGGCCGCGGCATCCAGGGCATGCAAGAGCGCGCCCACCTGATCGGCGGCACCCTCACCACCCGCCCCACCACCACCCACTTCCACACCACACTCCACCTGACCTGGAAAGAGAACCCGTGATCAGGATCAACCTCGTCGACGACGAAGCCCTCATCCGCGCCGGCCTAGCCGCCCTCATCAACGCCGAAGACGACATGGAAGTCACCGGACAAGCCGCAGACGGCGCCGACGTCCCCGACCTGGTCCGTCGCACCCGCCCCCACCTGATCCTGATGGACGTGCGCATGCCCGGCCTGGACGGCATCCAAGCCACCCACACCCTCCAACGCTCACCCCACCCACCCCGCGTCATCGTCGTCACCACCTTCGACAACGACGACTACGTCTGGGGCGCCCTGCGCGCCGGAGCCCACGGCTTCCTCCTCAAACGCACCCCACCCGAAAACATCCTGGCCGCCATCCGCCTGGTCCACCGCGGCGACACCCTGCTCTTCCCCACCGCCCTACGCACCATGGCCGCCACCCAACCCACCAGGCCCACCCCCGCCGCCCAAGCCGTGGCCACCCTCACCGAACGCGAAGCCCAAACCCTCACCCTCATCGCCCAAGGCCTGACCAACGCCGAAATCGCCACCCACCTGCACCTGGGCCTCCAAACCGTCAAAACCCACGTGTCCAACACCCTCACCAAACTCGGTGTCCGCGACCGCACCCAAGCCGTCATCGCCGCCTACGACTCCGGCCTCATCCACCCCGGTAACCCCCCACGGCCCTCCTGAAAACCACGACACACCCACCAAAGCGCCAACACACAGCAACCACACTGTTACGTTCAGCACTCAAAGGCGGCCCAGACCAGCACATCCGGGGGAGAACACCATGCCCACCGCACCCACAACCATCGACCTCGACCTCATCCGCACCCTCTACCGCACCCACCGAGACGACCTGGCCACAGTGCGCGACCAACAACGCAGGCTCCACGCCGACGCCGACCCCGCCATGACCCCCCAACTCGACGACCTCGAAGCCGAAATCACCTACCTACTCCTACGCCACCACCAACCCGCCAACGTCGTCGAAATCGGCACCTACTACGGCTGGTCCACCTCCTGGATCCTCTCCGCCCTCCGCGACAACGGCACCGGCCACCTCCACTCCTTCGACATCGTCGACCACGCCACCACCCACGTCCCCGAACACCTGTCCGCCGACCGCTGGACCTTCACCAAAGGCGACGTCCGCGCCAAGATCACCCACATCCCCACCGACACCGACTACCTGTTTATCGACGCCGCCCACAACGGCTGGTTCGCCCGCTGGTACATCCACCACTTGCTGCCCACCCTGCCCGCCCACATCCCCGTCAGCGTCCACGACGTCTTCCACCAGCGCTACGCCCTGCCCTTCACCGAAGGAGCCGTGGTCCTCAAATGGCTGACCAACAACACCACCGACTACTTCACCGCCTCAGCCGCCCGCGCACCCCACCACCACCAAGCCCTCAACGACCTCAAAACCGAACTCGGCCTGGACACCCCCGTACGCACCTCCCCCCACAACCCCATGATCTTCTTCCGCCTTCCCGAACGCCCCCCCCCCCGGCAAACCATCCCTG